>NZ_CP058627.1:2400000-2700000 GCF_013403565.1 Chitinibacter bivalviorum
AAAACATAAACATTCTCAGTAAGGAAGAGTGCGAAATTGTAGTTAATCATATAGAAAAGGAAATGGAGAGCTCCAATAACAAATGGGAATTGCTACTCCTGCAAAGGGACAAGACAATATTCATTACACTACTAACCATGGGCCTTCGAGTTAGTGAGCTCGTGAAAATTAAAATTGGTGATTTTCTTACAGCCACAAATGAATACAATGAAAAAATTTATTTAAATTTAAATACCATAGGAAAAGGTAATGTGGGTCGATGCATCGACGTTCTATTCGATATAACAAGTGATGTTCTTGACTGGTACACAAAAAATGTACGATGGGCTTTTTTAAAAAACAAAAATGAAGATGACGACCTTTTATTTTTTTCAGTGCGCGGTACTGCTCTTTCAATAGATCAGGTAAATAATATCGTAAAAAAACATTGTAGACTAGCTGGGATCAATAAAGATATCACTACCCATGTGCTGAGACATACGTATGCCACGCACATTCTTCCGATCGTTGGGCCTACTGCCACCCAAAGATTGCTCGGGCATGGAAATTTAGCAACGACACTAGGCACGTATTACCATCCAAATATTAAAGATGTAATTAAAGACATTGGTGACGCAGTCTCAGATAAAATAAAAATAGCTAGAGGAGAGACGAAATGCTAAAGAGCAATATAAAAGCTATTGCTCTCGCCAGGGGAATAAAAACAGCGCGGCATTTTTCTGAGGCATTAAAAATAGCAGGTGTAACTATGTCCATTCAAAATTCAGCTCGATATTTGAAAGCACAGCCTCCTGCGATGACGCTCAAACTTATAGATGCAATATGCAAAGCTCTCTCGTGCTCAGTCGGCGAATTGTTTTCAGATCAGGATTATACGACTGCAAATTTTGAAAATACGAGTAAAAAAAATGACCCTTTGGAGAAGGAACCTCAATATAGGTCGGTCGCCAAGTTTGGTCCTAGCTCAAAGTTTTTTTAAAATGTCAAAACGCTACAAGTCAGGCCAAATAATAAAAATACCGAGCTCCTTTGCTATTGCAATAAAAAGCTATGTAAATGCAGCTTACAAAAAAATGAATAAAAAAATCAACGGTGGATATGATTATTCAAGTAACACGCCACGGAAGCGTGGCTACGAGGCAATTAGGTTTTGTGAATTTCTTGTCAGCATAGGGATTGATGACTTCGGCAAAGTTGAACAATCAATACTTGACCAGTATGCTGATGAGCACTCACGAAAGGAGGCGGGAAAAGCATCAAATTTCCTTAAGTTCATAGCTTATAGCTATCCGAATCTACTTAAGCTACAGCCGCCCATATTTAAAAGAGCTCCTGCCTGGTCAATGTGCGAGCAGGAAAAAAATGTCCGAGAAATAATTGCAAACTCCAGCACGATTACTAATAAAGAAGTTCAATTGGCAATTCATTTTCTTGCATTATATGGCCAACCAATAAGCAAAAGCGCAAGAATAAATATCCGCGACGTTAAAATGGATGGTGACGATGTGTTTGTAAAGTTTTGCAAATACTTCATCAAAATCGATGAGACTGCAAAATCCATATTGCTTTCTATACACCCAGACCTTTGCGAAAAAATTAATAAAAAAGAAAATGAATCAATTTTATCTAGCAAGGTTTGTTATCGAGTTCAGCCGGGGCTCTTGGGTTGCGCCCCCAAAAAGATACGAAATACCGCAATCTTAAATATTATTAAAGCACAACGAACACATAGTCTAAAAGCCCTTTCAGACGCATTAGATGTCTCAATGCCAACCCTAATATGGCTTGCTCAAGCAATATCAACATCTTACTTTGATAGATGATGTTTTTGAGCTTTAATTCATAAAATTATCCCAAAATACGAAATCTAGCGCCCCTCCCCGGAAATTAACCTCGGTTAGAAGTAGAATTTTCTCCTATTAGTATCGAGGAAGGGTAATCCCCCCACCAAATCATCGCCATCCTCAAGCAAGCCGAAGGTGCTCGCCGGTGATCGAGTCATCTGCAATCTGATCACAAATAATCAGAATGGGTGGTCATCTCTGCAAAAATCCGCACCAAACCCATCTCAGGCAACTAGAGCCAACATTCAACATAATATGATGCTTAATTTTTATTTGTGCTCATATCATGAGCAGTTTTCTCATTTAATGAGCAAAATCAAGTAAATATTCGGGAATAGAAAAACCGCCGAATTAGCGGTTTCATTCGCACGCTTATGCTACGTCACCCATACGGAGGGCTCTACAAATCATTGCGTTGAGACTCAAAAACCAGTCTAGATTTAATCATGCTATTAATTTGCTTTGTTGAATCAATAACACTTAAATTCTCTTTGATTTTTTGAAGACCAAAGGACTCTAACACTCTAACGAAACAACCGTTAGCAAAAGATGATGGTATTGCATCAATTCCATAAAATGAAAGGGTTACTTTTTCATTTTCATGAAATGTCCTAATCACAATATCACTAATTACCACACCATCTTCATATGTATAAGCTTGCTTCACAAGATCAAGCACACGTAAATTTACCATTCGAACTCCTCATCATCGGCAAGTGTTCTATCAAACTTATCGGTGCGTAACATTATCTCAAAAACTGTTCCCGTATAATACCCAGATCTTTGGCTACAGTCCGAGTAACCGTATTCACTACAAATTATGTGTGCATTTCCAGAGCGAATGGAAACCTCACCGCCATTATTTGTAACTGTTTGTGAAAGATAAAAAAGGCCAACACCTCTATTCCTCACCGTTGTATTGGTGGTAAAACCCTCTTGCATCGCAAGAATAACAGCCTCTCCATCGGAAAGTTCAGGCCGCACTTTCTTTACATTAGCTGGAATCCCAATACCAAAATCGGAAAGGGTAATCACAATTTTCTTTAATTTAGGAAAAAACTGAACAAAAATACAACCCGTATCTTTACCCGAATGGTCACGAATATTATTAAATAACTCCCACAAACACATTCTCAATTCAACAAGCGATTTCTTGGACGTTTCTAATGCTTTTGCTAACCAAGAAATACAATGATTTTCAATCCACAAATGACTCTGAGGGTGATTAATCCATTTCAAAGGGAGAGTTGTGGATCGGAGAGACGCATTATTAAAAATCTTTTTCCCTGCGTAATGCTCAAAAAATAAAGAATCATCCAAGAATCTTATGGCGCCAGCATTTTTGTTAGGTATATCAAACCGCTGCGCAACACCTTTCGAAAGCAGCCATTCAATTAGATTGCTGAATACAGTAACGCCAGTTGGGTCAATAAACTCCAATGGAGCCAAATCGTAAACAATTTCATCAGAAATTGGCGTCAGTGACTTATCAACCGTTTGTGATAACAAGTGATCAATCGTGAGGATATTCATCCTCTTGGGCAGTTTTACTTTTAACGCCATATGTACCCAACAATAACAACAATAAGATACTGTATCAAAAATAAAATTGGAGATGCAATAACATCTCCAATTTATCTTACCCTACCTTCTTCTTCAACAACTCCAACGCCATCCCTGGGTTGGCCTTGCCGCCTGAGCCTTTCATCACTTGCCCGACCAAGGCATTGAGTGCCTTCTCCTTCCCGCTGCGATATTCCTCAATCGCTTTCGGATTGGCCGCCAGTACCGCATCAACAATCGCTTCAATCGCGCCGGTGTCGGACTCTTGCTTCAGACCATCGCGCTCGATAATCACATCCGCAGCATCACCGCTTTCCCACATTTTTTTCAAAACGTCTTTGGCGGTTTTGTTGTTGATGGTGTTATCGGAAATGCGCTTGATCAGGCCCGCCAGCGCGTCGCTGGACACTGGGCTATCGGCGATGGTTTTCTCTTCGCGGTTGAGCGTGGCGGAGATGTCGCCCATGATCCAGTTGGCGGCGAGCTTGGCGTCGGCACCTGCGGCGACGCTGGCTTCGAAGTAGCTGGCGAGCTCTTTGCTGGCGGTCAGCATACGGGCGTCGTATTCAGACAGGCCGTATTGCGACGCAAAGCGCGCTTGCATCGCGACGGGCAGCTCAGGCAATTCACTGCGTACGCGATCGACCCATTCCTCGCTGATCACCAGTGGTGGCAAGTCTGGATCGGGGAAGTAGCGGTAATCGTGCGCGTCTTCCTTGCTGCGCATCATCCGTGTTTCGCCCGTGTCGGGGTTAAACAGGATGGTGGCTTGCTGGATTTTGCGGCCCGATTCGATTTCGTCGATCTGCCATTGCACTTCGTACTTAATCGCCTGCTCGATGAATTTGAACGAGTTCAGGTTTTTGATCTCGCGGCGCGTGCCAAATTCGGCTTGGCCTTCGGGGCGAACTGAGACGTTGACGTCGCAGCGGAACGAGCCCTCGCTCATATTGCCGTCGCAAATACCGATCCACGTTACCAAGCTATACAAGGCTTTGGCGTAGGCCACGGCTTCGGCGGCCGAGCGCATTTCTGGCTCGGAAACGATTTCGAGCAACGGTGTACCCGCGCGGTTTAAGTCGATACCCGATACGCCGTGAAAGCCTTCGTGCACCGATTTACCCGCGTCTTCTTCCAAATGCGCGCGCGTCAGGTTGATCACTTTTTCGTACGGGTCGCCCTTGGCAGGCTGAACCTGAATCGTGATCGCGCCGCCTTCCACCACTGGCAGCTCAAACTGGCTGATCTGATAGCCTTTGGGCAAGTCGGGGTAGAAGTAGTTTTTGCGGGCAAAAATCGATTTGCGGTTGACTTTGGCGCCAATCGCCAAGCCAAACTGGATGGCTTTTTCGACCGCTGCGCGGTTCATCACCGGCAATGCGCCCGGCAAGGCGATATCGACCACCGCGGTTTGCGTGTTTGGCTCTGCGCCGTACGTCGTACTGGCGGCAGAGAAAATTTTTGATTTAGTGGTGAGCTGGGTATGTACTTCCAGCCCAATAACGACTTCCCATTTCATCGTATACGTCCTTGTGCCGCTTAAAGTTGCGGCGCTTTGGTGTGCCAATCGGTGACTTGCTGGTATTGATGCGCGATGCCGAGCATTTTGGCCTCGGCAAAGTAATTACCAATAATTTGCAGGCCGATCGGGTGGCCGTTGGATGCAAAACCCACCGGTACGCTCATGCCTGGCAAGCCCGCCAAGTTCACGCCCAGCGTGTAAATATCTTCCAAATACACGGCGATTGGGTCGGCATTTTTCTCGCCGATATTCCATGCGGTGGTTGGCGTAACAGGCCCCATGATCACGTCGCACTGGGCAAACGCGGCTTGGAAATCGTTAGCGATCAGGCGGCGGATTTTTTGCGCCTTGATGTAGTACGCGTCGTAGTAGCCGTGGCTGAGTACATACGCGCCAGTCATGATGCGGCGTTTCACTTCGGTGCCAAAACCTTCGGCGCGAGTTTGCTCGTACATATCGTCCAGATTGCCGGTTTTAGCCGTGCGATGGCCGTAGCGTACGCCGTCAAAACGCGACAAGTTACTTGACGCTTCGGCTGGCGCAATCACGTAATACGACGGAATCGCGAGCTTAGTGTTTGGCAAGCTGATCTCAACAATCGTTGCACCGAGTGCTTTGTATTGCTCAACGGCGGCGTTGATTGCGCCGGCGATTTCGGCATTGAGGCCTTCAGCGAAATACTCGCGTGGCAAGCCGATTTTCAGGCCACTCAATGGGGCATTCAAATCACGAGTGTAGTCTTCTTTGGCGTGCTCTAGGCTGGTTGAGTCGCGTTCGTCAAAACCAGCCATCACATTGAGCATCAGCGCGCAGTCTTCGGCGGTGTGCGCCATTGGGCCGCCTTGATCCAGTGAGCTAGCGTACGCCACCATCCCAAAACGGCTCACGATGCCGTAGGTTGGCTTGATGCCAGTAATGCCGCAGAACGCTGCAGGCTGACGAATTGAGCCACCGGTGTCAGTGCCGGTGGCAACGGCTGCAAAGCCAGCTGCGACCGATGCTGCCGAGCCACCTGATGAACCACCGGGAACCGCTTTTTTATCCCACGGATTTTTTACTGGGCCGTAAAAGCTGTTTTCATTGCTCGAGCCCATCGCGAATTCGTCCATATTGGCGCGGCCAACGACGACAAAACCTGCCGCATCGCAGTTTTCCGCGACTTGTGATGAATATGGTGCGATGAAATTATCGAGCATCTTGCTGCCGCAGCTGGTTTTCCAGCCTTCATGGCAGAAGATGTCTTTGTGAATCAGCGGCACGCCCAGCATCGCTCGTGTATCACCTGCGGCGCGTGCAGCATCGGCAGCGGCGGCGGCGGCGAGCGCTTTTTCGGCATCAACGGCGACCAGCGCGTTCAATTGGCCATTGTGCGCGGCGATTTGCGCCAGACATTCGGTGACGAGGGCAACCGAAGTCGTTTGGCCTGCGGCCAGCGCGTCAATCTGTTGTTTTAAAGTTTGCATAACAATTTAGGTCATGGCGGGGTTGCCCCACACACCATCACCCTCACTCCTTATCAATTACTCGATGACTTTCGGTACCAGATAGAGGCCATTTTCCACGCTAGGCGCAACGGCCTGGAAGCTTTCCCGGCGATTCGGGGCGGTGGCGGCATCTTCACGCAGACGCAACATCACGTCCTGTGCATGGGCCATCGGCTCAATACCATCGGTATCTACTGCGCGCATTTCTTCGATCAGCGCAAAAAGTTGATTCAGTTGCGACTGGCTAGCTACCACCTCATCGTCGCTGACCGCAATGCGGGCCAAGCGTGCAATGCGGCGTACATCGTCCTGTGACAAAGACATGGTCGTATTTACCCCGTAAAACCTTCAATAACGTCAACACAATAGGGTATCATATCGGGTTTGTTTCTCCCACCCACGAACTAAATGGGTCGGAAGCAAGACAAAGCTTGGCTTGTGCGCGATGATCACCATGCCGCAGTGCAACATCAAGACCCAACAACAGGGTATTTGATTGGCAAAACAGCGCCGTCGAATACCGATTTAATACCGCTTTAGAAACGTGAGATTCGCAATGTTTGGACTTCTTTCCGGCTACTTTGCCAACGATATCGCCATCGACTTGGGCACCGCCAATACTCTGATTTACATGCAAGGCAAAGGCATCGTGCTTGATGAGCCTTCGGTCGTCGCCATTCAGCAAGAAGGCGGCCCATCAGGCAAGAAGACTATTTTGGCCGTCGGCGCCGAAGCGAAAAAAATGCTGGGTCGCACGCCTGGCAATATTAACGCGGTACGCCCAATGAAAGACGGCGTAATTGCCGACTTCACCATTACCGAACAAATGCTCAAACAGTTCATTAAAAAAGTGAACCCAAGCCGCATGTTCAGCTCGCCTCCGCGCATCGTCATTTGTGTACCTTGCGGCTCTACGCAGGTTGAACGCCGTGCGATTCGTGAATCAGCCTTGGGCGCTGGAGCGCGCAAAGTTGAATTGATCGAAGAGCCAATGGCGGCGGCAATTGGTGCGGGTCTGCCGGTAGAAGAGGCAACCGGCTCGATGGTGGTGGACATCGGTGGCGGTACGACTGAAGTGGGCGTGATTTCTTTGGGCGGTATCGTGTATGCATCTAGCGTGCGCGTGGGTGGTGATAAATTTGATGAGTCGATCATCAACTACATCCGTCGTAACTACGGCATGTTGATCGGAGAAACCACTGCGGAAGAAATCAAAAAACGCATTGGTTCGGCTTTCCCTGGCGCTGAAGTGCGCGAGATGGAAGTGAAAGGTCGCAATTTGGCCGAAGGTATTCCACGCTCATTCACGATTTCGTCAAACGAGATCTTGGAAGCGTTGACCGACCCACTAAACCAAATCGTTTCTGCGGTAAAACAAGCACTGGAACAAACTCCGCCAGAATTGGGCGCTGACATTGCCGAAAAAGGCATGGTATTGACTGGTGGTGGCGCTTTGCTGCGCGACTTGGATCGTTTGTTGATGGAAGAAACCGGCTTGCCAGTGATCGTGGCCGAAGATCCATTGACTTGCGTTGTTCGTGGCTCAGGCAAAGCGCTTGAAAAACTGGACAAAGGCAATATTGGCATTTTCACTAACGACTAAGAGTTAAGCAGGTATAGCTACAAAGGCCATGCCTAGCATGGCCTTTTGGCATATACCCAATGCCATTATGCAAGCCACTCAACCTACGTTCTTTAAGCAAGGCCCCAAGCCACTGACGCGTGTGCTGATTTTTTCAGCACTATCGATTGCGTTGATGGTGGGCGATGCTTATTACCAACTGCTTGGTCGCGTTCGCGAACAAGTCTCGGTCGCGCTTTATCCGTTGCAATGGCTGGCGACTGCGCCAACCAATGCGGTGATTGAAGCCAGTAATTTCCTGCAAAGACAAACTGAGCTGATCGCCGAAAATCGCGCGCTCAATGATGTGCGTTTAATTGCGCAAGGGCAGGAAATGCGCTTGAAGGCGCTTGAAGCCGAAAATGCGCACTTACGCGCACTCAAAGTGGCGAACGAAAATAATCCACGCGAAAGTCAGCTCACGCAGATTCTCTACAATGGTCGTGATCCATTTGGCGCGAAGCTGATTGTCGATCGCGGGCAACGCTCTGGCGTAACCGAAGGGCAGATTGTGCTCGATGCCAGTGGCGTCGTCGGCCAAGTCGTGCGTACCCAGCCAATGACCAGTGAAGTACGACTGATTTCAGATCGTGAACATATGGTGCCCGTCGTCGTGGCACGCAATCAGTTGCGTACCGTGGTGTATGGCACTGGACGTCAATCACCGCTGGAAGTGCGCAATATGGCGCCAAATGTCGACATTCAAGTCGGTGATACTTTACTGACGTCGGGGATTGATGGGCTTTACCCTGCCGGTTTGCCCGTGGCCAAAGTTGTTAAAGTGGAACGCGCTGCCGGTACGGCTTTTGCGCGCATTCAATGCCAGCCATTGGCTGCGATTGATCAGCACCGTTTTGTGTTGCTGCTCAATGCACCGCCAACACTGCCACCTTACCCTGAATCAACGCCAGCACCGAAAGCGAAGGGACACTAATGCCAATTAGCCGCCAAATGCTGCGCCCTGTTGGGGGCGGTTTTATTTTTATGTCGTTTATTTTTGCGCTGCTGATTAATTTATTACCTTGGCAGGCCACGACAGCCAGCTTTGCGCCCGATTTTGTCGCGCTGATGATTATCTACTGGACGCTAAATCAGCCGCGTCGTTTTGGCGTGGCGTGGGCGTTTTTGCTGGGGATTTTCATGGATGTGGCCGATGGCAATTTGCTCGGGCAACACGCGCTGGCATATTCCATCATCGCTTTTCTGACTTTATCGCGCCAACGCCAGTTGGCTGTATTTCCATTCTGGCAGCAAGCTTTTGTCGCACTGGCGTTTATGCTGCTTTCGCAAACCATCATGTTAGTAGTACGGATGATGATGGGGGCTAATTTTGTTGGTTGGAGTTATTTTGCGGGCAGTTTCCTCGCCGCTTTTATCTGGCCACCATTATCAAATTTGATGATTATGTATCAACGCAAGGACGTACCGGACGAACTATGAAGGTACTTCACTTGCCTCTATGCGCGTGGGGTTTGCAATGAGCCGCCATGTCGTCATGAATCAGCACAATGAGCGCAACGCGTTTCAAATTCGCCTTGCGGTCGCTGCGCTATTTATCCTCACGATGTTTGGCGTGCTGGTGGCGCGCTTCGCGTGGCTGCAGGTATTTCAGCACGGTAAATACCTGACGCTGGCCGAGCAAAACCGCATTTCACTCGTCCCCATTCCACCGTCACGCGGCATTATCCGTGATCGCAATGGCGTGATTCTGGCGCACAATTTTTCGGCCTATACGCTAGAAATCACGCCCTCTAAAGTGGGTGATCTGGAAGACACGATTGCGCGCCTCAAAGGCATCGTTGATATTACGCCCAAAGATCGACGCCGCTTTAAAAAGCTGCAAGAAGAAACCAAAGATTTTGAAACGCTACCGATCCGCACCAAGCTAACCGATGATGAAGTAGCCCGCTTTGCGGCACAAAGCTATCGCTTTCCGGGGGTAGAAATCAAGGCGCGCCTATTCCGTCAATATCCCCTGGGCGAGTCGGCCAGCCATTTGATCGGCTACATTGGCCGCATTAACGATAAAGACCTCAAGCAACTCGATGAAGATGGCATGCTGGCCAATTATCGTGGCACCGATCATATTGGCAAGCTGGGCATCGAGCAAAGCTATGAAGAACAATTACATGGCGTGACCGGTTTTGAGCAGGTCGAAATCGATTCGGGCGGTCGCGCCGTACGCACACTCAAACGCACGCCGCCGCAGTCGGGCAAAGATTTGACGCTCTCGGTGGATATCAAATTGCAGCAAATAGTTGAGCAGCAGTTTGCCGATCGCCGTGGCTCACTCGTCGCGATTGATCCGCGTACAGGCGGGATTTTGGCGCTAGTGTCACAGCCCGGCTTTGACCCCAACTCATTTGTCGATGGTATCGATCCGCAAACGTGGGGCGAGCTGAACAATTCGATTGATAAGCCTTTGCTCAATCGCGCCATTCGCGGTGAATACCCACCGGGCTCGACCTTTAAGCCATTTATGGCCATTGCCGCACTGGAGCAAAACTTGCCCTTGGTGCATCAGACTATTTCCGACCCCGGCTACTTTATGTATGGCGGCCATCGATTTAATGACTCGAAAAAAGGCGGTTATGGCTCGATGAGTTTTGACCGCTCGATCGCACTGTCTTCTGACACTTATTTTTACCAGCTTGCGGTGCAGATGGGGATTGATAACATTGCCAAATCGATGGCGATGCTCGATTTTGGTTCGACCACAGGTGCAGATCTCCCTGGCGAGCGCCCAGGGATTTTGCCTAGCCCCGAGTGGAAGAAAAAACGCTTTAAAAACCCCGCGATGCAAAAATGGTTCTCAGGCGAAACGGTGTCGATTGGTATTGGCCAGGGCTATAACGCCTATACGCCGATGCAAATGGCACATGCCACCGCGACACTGGCGAATCGTGGCGTGATGTTTAAGCCGCATGCGGTGCAATCGATTCTGGATGCCGCGACAGGCAAGGTGACTTTAGTTGAGCCAACGCCAGTGAAAACGCTGCCGTGGAAACCAGAAAATATCGAACGCGTTATTCGCGGCATGGAAGGCGTCATGACCATTGGTACTGCGGCTGGGGTATTTAGAAATGCACCTTATGTGTCAGCGGGTAAAACCGGTACCGCACAGGTGTATAGCTTGAAAGGCGCGAAATATAACGCCAAAGCAATTAATGAGCGCCTACGCGATCACTCTTGGTTTATTGCATTTGCCCCTGCCGACAAGCCAACTATTGCCTTGGCGATCATCGTCGAAAACGGTGGTTTTGGTGCGCAAGCTGCTGCGCCGATCGCCCGCAAAGTACTCGATTATTATCTGACGGGCAAAATGCCTGACGATCCTGCTGCTGTAAGCGCTTCTGCAACGGCCAGCGCCCCCGCCGCCGAGGAGACCCCAGGTGATTAAGCATATCTGGAATCAAATCAAGCGCCCGATCGACCCGTGGCTACTGCTGTTTATCGTACTGCTGTTTATCGTGTCGTCGTTTGTGCTGTATTCGGCCTCCAATCGCGATATGGCGCGTGTACTGGATAAAGTCACCTTTATGGGTGTAGCCATTGCGGGAATGTGGTGTATCGCCAGCATCCCGCCACGCACCTTGATGCAGTTAGCACTACCCGCGTATGCCGTAGGCGTGATCTTACTGATTGCGGTTGAAGTTGCAGGGGTGACCAGCCACGGCGCCACACGCTGGCTCAATATCGGCATTACCCGCATTCAGCCCTCTGAACTCATGCGTTTGGCACTGCCATTGATGCTGGCCTGGTATTTCCACCACTTTGAATCCACGCTCAACTGGCGGCATTTTATTGTCGGCGCGTTGATTATGTTCATTCCGGTCGCGCTGATTTTGAAGCAGCCCGATTTGGGAACGGCACTGCTGATTGCGTCGTCCGGCTTTTATGTGCTGTTTTTTGCGGGTCTGTCGTGGCGCTTTATTGGGCTGATGTCGGTCGTGATTGGCGTGTTTGCCTACGTCGTGACACACTGGGATATGTGCATTAATGTGCTGCACGAATACCAATGCCGCCGGATCGCGACCATGCTCGACCCGATGGAAGACCCGCTGGGCGCGGGTTACCACATCATTCAAGGCACGATTGCGATTGGCTCAGGCGGCTGGTTTGGTAAAGGCTGGCTGGCAGGTACACAAACCCATTTGGATTTTATCCCAGAGCGCACCACTGACTTTATCTTTGCAGTGTATGGCGAAGAATTTGGTCTGGTCGGCAATTGCGTATTGCTGGTTTTGTATCTGCTGGTGATTTTCCGTGGCCTGATGATCTCGAATAATGCCAATACGCTGTTTGGGCGGCTTTTGGCTGGCGCGATCGCGATGAACTTTTTCACCTATGCGCTCGTCAATATGGGCATGGTGTCGGGCATCTTGCCCGTCGTTGGCGTACCGCTGCCTTTAATTTCCTACGGCGGCACGTCGATGGTCTCGATTTTGGCGACGTTTGGATTATTAATGAGTATTCAGCGCGATCGCTCACTAATGAAGGGTTAGGCTGTAACAGCATTGGGGTTCAAGCAGCGCAGGTCTCGGCAAAGACGAGCCCTAGAGGCTTTTTCGACACACTACAGCCTATATGTTCTATTCCCGCCCCCCGCCCTCTCCCTGAGAGGGCGCCTCGCTACGCGAGAAGGTTCTTCGATAAAATTGGGCGTAAGGCACTAGAACTTACCGGACAAAGGGTAGTCAATGAAATTCAATAACAAGGGTATATTGATCAGCGCATTATTAATTAGTGCTTGTAGCACAACACCCCCACCTCGTACCGAATCCAAGCCTGCCGCCACACCCAAACCCACACCGCAAAGCACGCTTGCTTCATCACCATCACCTTATCGCTGCACCTATGCACCGGCTTCAGGTAGTGGCGCGTTTTATAAAGATGATGGCCCGATGGGTGAAATGCCAGCCAATCTTGATTATGTGATGGAGCCGACGCCAAAGTGGGAGCCACTGCATAAATGGGCCAATCGCCCGTATAACGTCTTGGGACTTTCATTCACCCCCCTCGACACTCCCGGGCAATTAAATGAACAAGGCGTAGCCAGCTGGTATGGCCGTAAATTTCACGGCCAGAAAACCAGCACCGGCGAAATCTACGATATGTTCCAAATGACAGCAGCGCACCCGACTTTGCCGCTGCCGAGCTATGCCCGCGTCACTAACTTGAAAAATGGTCGCAGCGTGATTGTGCGCGTCAATGACCGCGGCCCATTTCACAAAGGCCGCGTGATGGATTTGTCATTCCTTGCCGCATGCCGATTGGGCTACGCCACAGGGGGTAGCGCCGAAGTCAAAGTCGAAAGCTTGCTCCCTAGTGATGCGCCCAGCACCATTGTTGCCGCAGCGGCCCAGCCAATTGTCATCACCCCTGCACCCACAAACGCACCGAACGTCACACCCAAGCCGATCGCGATCCCCATTGCCGATCAAGCGGGCGGCGGCGTTTATGTGCAGCTCGGCGCATTTAGTTCGCAACAAAATGCCGACAATTTCAAAGCTCACGCGGCGCGTGAATTAGATCAGGAAGGCAGCAAGCTCTCGATCCAAGCAATTAATAAGCTCTATCGCGTGCGCCTAGGCCCATACGCCAGCCGCGATGAAGCCCTCAATGCCATTAGCCGTGTTACCGGCGAGAAAAATCTACAGGCCGTCATTAGCAAATAGCCGAGTAGCAAAGCTGTGGCCCCCTAGCATACGGAGGCATGACAACAGAATGGCATTTTACCTTTGAGTCTTGAGGTGTTTGACGGGTAGACTAAGCGAATTAGCCTTGAATTAAGGCGACCCATTTCATAGACTCCCGCAAAGGTACGGCCATGACATTTCAAGAATCGATTCAGGTTTGTTTGCAGAAATTCGCCGATTTTACCGGCCGCGCTTCGCGCTCTGAATACTGGTGGTGGACGCTATTTAACTTTCTGGTTTGCATCGGCACCAGTCTGGCACTCGGCCCCAATTTAGCGAGCTTTGCCTCAGTTGCGCTGATTTTACCCAGTATTGCTGTTGCAATCCGCCGCCTGCACGACTTAGACCGCAGTGGTTGGTTTTTACTGTTGAGCCTGATCCCTGTGATCGGTGCGCTGGTATTGCTGTACTGGTTCACCCAAGCTGGTAAAGGGCCCAATCAATATGGCGAGGCAGCCTGATCGATCCAAGCCCTAGTAATCATAAAAGCCACCTTTAAGGTGGCTTTTTTTATTCAACGACCAGGCTTAAGCCTCTGTCAGCAGCGTGTGCGCTGCAACTCCACCCGATAAGCAAAGCACACACGTGCCCGCCATAATCAGCAAATCCACTTTATCTTGCCGAGCATAGAACATCTGGATCAATGCAATCAGAGCAGCAACGCTCACGGAGTAAAGCAGAATGGCGGCGGTATGCATAAACGAACCTTCTCGGTGAATATGCACAATTGACCCGCCAAAAAAGCGAAAGTTCTACTCGGTTGACATATTAAAATAACAAAAGGTATACGGCCAAGGTCGAATAAGCTGAATGGTTTCAGAGACATACCCTAACGTAAACCGGGGTGATCACGTTGCGGTTTGTCTAACCAATAGCCTTGCACCTGATCCACGCCAAACTCGACCAGCATATTGAAAATGACTTCGTTTTCAACAAATTCGGCAATCGTTGTTTTGCCCAGATCATGCGCAATGCTGACCATGCCACGCACGAACACTTGGCTGTCGGCATCGTTTTGCAGGTCGCGAATAAATAGGCCATCGATTTTCAATACATCGGCTTTCAGTTGCTTCAAGTAGGCAAAAGACGCAAAGCCCACACCAAAGTCATCCAGACACACCACACAACCCGTTGCCCGCAACGCATCAATAAAGCGCTGCGCATCGGTCATATCCGATACCGCTGAAGTTTCGGTCAGCTCAACCAGCAAGCGTTTTGGGCTCACGCCATATTGCACCAAGAGCGCATGAATATATTTAGGCAAATCAGGATCATCAAACGAGCGCCCAGATACATTCACCGCAATCGACGGGCAATCGGGGAAATCGGCCAATTGGCGGATTACGCGCTGAATCACCCAACGATCTAGGTCAAGGATCTTGCCGGTTTTTTCGGCGTGCGGAATAAAGTTATTCGGCATGATTACGCCGCCTGGTGAGCCTTCATCTTTCATCCGCACCAGAGCTTCCAGATGCGCCAATGATTTATCGTGGCAGTGGTAAATACCCTGAAAATGCAACTCAAAACCATCGTGCTCCAGCGCGTCAATAATGCGCTCTTTCCACGAGAGGCGCGTCAGCTCATTGCGCGAATGATCGGCATCGGGGTGGTACAAACGCCATGTCCCCTTCCCGGCGGCTTTGGCCTGATACATCGCCGAGTCGGCGTGCGCAACCAGATCTTCCGCATTATTCGCGTGCTGCGGATAGAGCGCCACGCCAACCGAAGTACCCGGACGCATCAGGTGCGAGCCGGCCATAAATTGAATTTGTGAAATCGAGCTGACAATGCGCTCGGCCAATTTAGTGACTTCAAATTCGCCGCACTCGGGCAACAGCACGGCAAATTCGTCGCCCCCCAGTCGTGAGAGCACCTCATGGCGACGCACCTGCTTACCAACCTCACGGGCAATGGCTTTGAGCAACTCGTCGCCAACCGCGTGGCCGAAGCTATCGTTGACGTGTTTGAATTCGTCCAGATCAAAGAACACCAGCGCCATACTTTGTTGGCGACGGTCGGCTTCCGACACCATGCGCTCCAATTCTTGCTGGAAGCGGTGACGGTTGTAGAGGCCAGTCAGCGCATCGCGTTCGGCTAGATTGACCATATGTTCCGCCAACGCCCGCTGCTGTGTGACATCCTCGTATACCCACATCCGGCCATTGGTTTGGCCTTTTGGATCGAGCACGCGATAGCAATTTTGCGTCACGATGCGCCCGTCGTTCATTGTGACTTCGCCAAAGTCGACGCGATCTTCCATCAGCGACAACTCTTCAAGGTAGATCGACAGAATATCGCCCATCGCCGGGCGATTATCGGCCTGCTGCAACACCTGACCAATCGGGCGATGGCTGAGCAAATCGGCGCTAGAGATGCCCCATAATTCGCAGAAAGCGGGGTTAAAAAACACCAAGCGGTTTTCATTATCTAAAAACAGCACGCCAAAGCGCATTGCGGCCAGTAGCGCCAACATGCGTGCCCGCTCTGACTCGGCGCGCTGCAAATAACTTTGCCCCAAAGACTGAATTTGCCGCAACTCAACCACCGCTTTACGCAGCGCCAAGCGGTCGTCCTTCATTTCGCTATTATCACGCAAGCTGGCACGCAAGCCCTGATATTGCCCTTGCGCACTAATCAAAGGCATCCAGCTCACCGAGGCCCAGAATAAGGAGCCATCGCGCTTCACCGCACGGAATTCATAGTCTTGTTGAATCCCACGCTCCTGCAAGGCGTCTTTGAGCGCCAGATCAAAGCGCGAACGCTCTTCTGGTGTGGCCAGCGACAGGGGGAAATCCGGCAAAATCATGCATTCATTCACCGAGTATCCTGTGAGACGCTCGATCGAGGCATTGATCCAAACTAGCTTGCCAGTGGGGTCGAGCCATAGCTCTGCGCTGTAGGTATGATCGGCAATCGCGTGAAATTTTGCTTCAGATTGCGATAGCGCCTGCACCCGATCACGAATCGAGCGCGACATCTCATTAAATCGGCGGGTAATTTGCGAGACTTCGTCATTGCCGCTCGGCTCTGCAAGCGCCTCAAAGTGCCCTTGACTGGCGGTTTCGGCCGCGCTGATGATGCGGTACAAATGACGCGTCAGCCACACGCCCAGCATCGCCATCAACACGACCATACACAATAAGCCGATCACCAAGGCCAAGCCACTTTGCCAAACCAGACGGCTGGCGGCATCGTGCATAATCAGATTCGACACACCGTAGTGCAATTCACCCAGCGCCTCGCCACCTTGCTCAATGCGAGTCACAGCATGAATCAGTGCCAGACCTTGCTCACCCAGCACTTCATTGCTCGTTGCTGGCGGCAGCTTTTGCGAAACATCCCAACCTCGAGCTGCAATGATCTGCTGTTTTTCATCCAGCAGCACCAGATAATCTATGCCATCGGTAGACCGGATGCCATCGAGCAAATCACCGGCCTTGGCCAAATCGCCGGTGGCCAGTGGCGTCGTAAATGCGGCACTTAATAAACGCGATAATTCTTGAATTCTGACCTCGGTGGCATGCTGCACCATGTCGGTCCAGATGCGCGAGGTATTGATGAATAACACAGCCAGCAATACGCACTGCACCAGAATACTGGCCGCAATCAGGCGTGCGCGAAGCGATGTAAAAATGGGGCGATTTTGCATACTCTGGAGCTTACTATTTCTTGACCCGATTGCACTAGAAAAATGCAATCAATCGCTGCAAAACCACAGCTTCAGGGAAATGCGCCTCACCCCAATTTACAATTAGCGTGCCAATTGCTTGATAAACACTTTTGAGCGGCGCTGATAATTGTAGAGCTGCTTTTTCTCGATCGGCAGATCATCGACCGAAGCCTGTGCAAAACCGCGCTCAACAAACCAATGGCTCGTGCGCGTCGTCAGTGCAAACAGCTTTTCCATGCCAAGGCCGCGCGCCTGTTGCTCGACGTGACGCAGCAGATCTGCGCCACGATCTTCATCACGATAATCAGGATGAATCACCAAGCACGCCAACTCAGCCATGCGGCCTTCGGCAAAGGGATGAATCGCCACAATGCCGATAATCTTGCCATCGTGCTCCAATACCGAGTAGCGGTGTACCTCGCGCTCCAAGAGCTCACGGCCCCGCTTAACCAACACCCCCTGATCTTCCAGTGGCTCAATCAAAGCCAGCATACCGCCGATGTCATCAATCGTGGCATGACGCAGGGTTTCGAGGGATGCGCGCGAGATCATCGTACCGATACCATCGTGCGTGAAGAGCTCCATCAGCAAGCTACCGTCGACATGATGCGTCACTAAATGGGCCCGCTTCACGCCATAGCGGACCGCGCGAATCGCGCACGGCAAATACAGCCGCACGTCTTCGTTGACATCGGGGTGATCGAGCAAAAATTGCTCGGCTTCAACGGCGGTCAGCTCGGTTTGCAGCTCGCCCGCTTCATTAACCACGCCCTGCTGGCCAAACATAAATAGCAATTTATCGGCTTTCAATGCCACGGCCGTACTAGTGGCAACATCTTCAAGTGTTAAGTTGAAAATCTCACCCGTTGGCGAGTAGCCGATGGTCGAGAGCAAGACCAGCTCGCCATCGTCGAGGCGATAGTTAATCGCCGTGGTATCGACTTTGCGCACTTCACCGGTGTATTGCAAATCAACGCCTTCGCGCACGCCCATCGGCTGCGCGGTGACAAAATTACCCGCTGAAACGCGAATATCGGCATTCGCCATCGGCGAATTAGCCAGCCCCATCGACAGCCAAGATTCAATCTCGACGCGTACGTGACCGGAAGCCTGAATCACGCATTCCAAGGTTTGGCTGTCGGTGACCCGCACGCCATGCAAATAGCGGCCTTCCAAGCCGCGCTCGGCGATGCGCGCCTCAATTTGCGGCCGCGCACCGTGTACCACAATCAAGCGCACGCCCAAACTGGTGAGCAAATTAATATCATGCGTTAGCGTGGCAAATTTGCCATCGCGTACCACTTCGCCACCCAAGGCAATCACAAAAGTTCGACCACGGAAGGCGTGGATATACGGTGCAGCCTGACGAAACCACTGAACAAAATCTTGCATTTTAGCCGCCTCTAGGGCAAATCATTTCAATGGGTATAGCTATCAAGATCAATCAATAAAAGAACTTGATCAATATACCCCAATCAATAAGCACCATGCCCGCTCACCACCGTACGGATGGTTTTGCAGACAATCGCAATGTCGTACCATAAATTCCAGTTCTTCACGTACCACGCATCCAGCGCCACACGTTCAGCATAGGTCGTGTCATTACGACCGGAAACCTGCCACAAACCCGTCAAACCCGGCCGCGCTTCCAGATAGAAATCGACTTTATCGCCGTAACGCTCGAGCTCAGCGTCAATAATCGGACGCGGCCCTACCAGACTCATTTCGCCTTTTAACACATTCCACAGCTGCGGAATTTCATCGAGACTAGTCTTGCGCAAAAATGCGCCAATGCGGGTAATGCGCGGGTCATTGCGCAATTTGAAATCCAAATCCCATTCCGCCTTGGCCTGCGGATCGCTCGCGAGCAATTTTTCCAGCACTTCCTGACTGTTGTGCACCATGGTGCGAAATTTCCAGCACTTAAATGGCACGCCATTCATGCCCACGCGCACATGACCAAAGAACACCGCGCCGGGGCCGCCTTCTTTTTTAATCCGCAACACCACATAGGCCAGCAAAGGAGACAACAACAGCAAGCCAACACTCGCGCCAAACAAATCAAAGGCACGCTTGAGCATAATCAGTGGCTTCACCATCAGATTATTGCGCACGCGTAGCAGCAAAACTTCATGGCTAAAGAAATGGTGCGGCACGACGCCAAACAAAGGCAAACCCGCTATTGGCGGAATAATGTGAATGTCTTTGTAGCGCAGCGACAATTGCTCAACCTGATTTTCAAGCTGGCGCAACTCATCTTCATCAACCGCAATCACGACATGCGGACGGCCATTATCGGTAAGCCACTGCAATAATGCTTCACGCGGCAAACGAACTACAGGTAAACGATCTTGACCAAAAACCAGCTCATCGGGGGCATTTTCATCGATCGATAAAAACGCCTGTACTTCAAAGCCTAATTGCCGCTCCGAATACATCGCCCGATAGGCGTCTTGTGCATTCGTACCCGCGCCAATAATCGCCGTGGGCAATTGCCAGATTCTCCGCTTGAGCAACCAGGACTTCATCGCCGAGCGTGCATATGGCAGTAGCACCAAGGCCACACCCCACGAAACGGGCCACAAAAAACGCGAAATCGTAAATTTACCCAGCAACACCAACATGCCGTTGAGCAAAGCAGCCAGCAGCAAGGCGCGCAACACTTCGAGCAGCTCATCCCAGAATGGTAAACGCAGGCTGTAATGCCCGCGCCACCAAAAGTTGGCGACGGTGATGATGGCCAAACCGAGAAAAGCCAAGCCCTGTTGCCGCCCTTCCCAGACCCACCACAACTCCATACTGGCACCAATGCGGTGATAGCGGAAAATCCACAGCAATAGCATGGCCAAGCCAAACGAGATCGCCAGCGCCATAAAATCGGCCAGCGCCAACCACGGTTTGGCACGCTCTGGCTGTAGGTGTTTATCTTGCATATTTTTTCCAATCATTCCGAGATGCCATAAGCGGCATACAGCTCGGTCATCATCTGAGTCAGCGAATAATGAGCTTGCGCATATTGCTGCGCCTGCGCGCCCAGCTTCCTACGCAGGTCAGCATCATTGACCAATTGCGTGAGGCGCGTTACAAAATCAGCGGCATTTTCAGCCAAATAGCCATTTTCATCATTTTTAATCAAATCACGATTGCCAACGACATTGGTCGCTACCACCGGCAAACCCGCCGCCATCGCCTCGATCACCGCCACCGGCAAACCTTCCCAACGACTGGTTTGAATATAAATATCCAGCGTCGCCAATTGCTGCAAAGCCTGTTTGCGATCGCACCAGCCACTGACGGCTACGCCAGCCTGCTTTAAAGCAGCCTCGCCACTCTCATCGCCCCCGCCAATCCAGACAAAATCAACACCCAATGGCTGGCATTTTGCAGCAATTTCGGCAAACAGCTCGGGATTGCGCGCCAAGGTAACGCGCCCTACCGTACCGATGCGGAGGCGATTAGAATTTGGGATCGCCGCGGGGATCGCAGCCAAATCAACCGCATTGTTCACCACTTTGACATTAGGTGATAGATGTTGACGTATTTCTTCGCCCTCGGAAGGCGAGCAGGCGAGAAAAGTCACCGGCACGCCAGCCAGCAATTTCTCGATTCCGAGAAATACGCTATTTTTCACACGCCCTTCAGCACGCTGCAAAAACGACAATCCATGCGGCGAGAAAAACCAGCGCGGTCCTGTTTTACCCGTCCACGCCAAGCTGACCAATCGCCCCACCGCGCCCGCTTTGCTTGAATGCAAGTGCACAATATCGGGCTGCAAATCTTTCAACCAACGATACAAGGCGCGAGCAGAGCGAAAATCATTGAGTGGATGAATCGATCTCTGCATCGGCAAATGAATGCAATTGACCGCACTAGCAAACAAATCACGCCAATTTTCCGGCGTTTCCTCGCGCACGGAATGAATCACCGTAATCTGATGCCCGTCGCCCGCTTGCGCATTGGCCATCGCCGACACCATCGATAATGTGCCTGCGCCAAACGATTCCACCACATGCACAATTTTAGCTATTTTCTTAGCCATTTAACTTGCCACCACGCAGTTTGGATTTAATCTTGAACGCCAGCTCATACGGCATCGCCAGCAGCGCCATTGTGCGCACTATCCCCGCAATCGCAGCGGGGCTGCCGTCAAAATATCGTTTTTGCAATTTCAACCGTGATTTAAGCTGCGTTTTGCGTTTACCCAGCGAAATACCGTTTGGATCTAACTCATAACGAATCAATACATCAGGCAAATTGGCCACTTTGAACTGCTGTGCCATCGCCCAGAACATCGCGTAATCTTCGGCCGCAGGCGCATCCAGCGGATACATCCCCACTGTATCGGCCGCAGATAATTTAAATATCACGCTCGGGTGAATATACGCCGAGTTTTTCTTCATAAATGCCAAAATGTCTTCGTGCGCCGTCGGATGGCGAAGGACAAATTGCTCGACACCCTGCTGATCAACAAAGCTGGCCGCACCACCAAGCAATACCACATCAGGGTATTGCTCCAGAAACGACAATTGACGAGCAATACGGTCAGATACATTCTCATCACCGCAATCGAGCCGTGCAATCCACTCATAGCCACGCGCTTTGGCCCACGCTAAACCGGCGTTCAACGCACCTTCAATGCCTTTATTCTGCGGCAAATTCAAAATCCGTAATGTACCGCAACCTTGGTAAGCCGCCTGCGCGGCCGCCGAATCAATCGGCGCACGCGTGCTGCCATCATCAACCACCAGCACATCACAGGGCTCATCTGTACCGACACTCGCCAGCGATTTATTCAAAGCTTGCGGGTTATTAAAATGCGGGATGAGTAGCAAAACAGCTTGTGCAGTCTTTTCGCTCATTATTAACTTTATTCCAGTTCGGCAAACGCCGGATGATAGTGAATTTCGCCCACAACAGGCGCAGCTTGCCAATTGAGCACCAAAACGTATTCATCAGGGATGCTTGGAGATGACAAACCCGCCTGCTGATAAAAACCAAATCGATTGTAATAGGCGGCATCGCCAACCAACACGCAGGCCGAGTACCCTTGCTCGCGCAGACGCAACAAAGCAGCAACCATCAATTGCGCGCCAATACCTTGCCTTTGCTGTTCAGGCCGCACAGCTAAGGGCGCAATACAGCAAAAGCGCCCTGGCAAAGTTTGACCTGCAGCTACAATTTGCACGTCCGAAGCATGCACCGCGCCAAATAACACCTCATTTTTTTGCACCACCAGCGCCAGTGAAAGCGCATTTGCGTCTCTTAACGCATTGACCAAGCGAAACTCCTGATTTTGGCTGTGCGGATGATCGGCAAAAGCCGCCTGCAGCAATAAAGTCACGGCATTGGCATCTTCTATCTTTTCGTCGCGAAGGATTAATTCCATTTTTTGACCCCTAAGACGCGCTTGATCGCACGCCCAACGACAACTGGCAACACAGCAGAAATCGAAGCTTTGGCGATGTTCATCGCAGATTTGGGTTTCCAGTCAAAATAGCGCGCCAAAATCTTGATTCGCATCGCTTGTTGCTGGCGGCGGCGGCTCATGGAGATGCCGCTATCGTTATATTCACTTTTGGTCAGCACTTCGGCCAAATTGGCCGTCTGATAGCGCGCGACAAAGGCCCAGAAATAGGCAAAATCTTCGGCGGCTTTGCAATCGGTTGGATAAAGCCCAATCTCGCGCACGCCTGCCATGCGGAACATCACCGTCGGATGGGTGAAGGCATTGTCATTATGCATTTGCCACACAATGGCCTCGTGAGTGAGCGGCTGATTAATCGTAAAACGATCGCCGCTGGCATCGAAAAATGTCACCGCGCTGCCCAGCAAATACACCGAGGAATTTGCATCAAGAAACTTGACCTGTTTAGCAAAACGATCAGGCACTACAACATCATCGCAATCGAGACGTGCACAATATTCGTAGCCCGCCGCCAAAATGGCCTCTAGCCCCGTATTGAGCGCATATTCGATGCCGCAATTGTGGGGCAGATAATAAAATTTCAGCTCGCCACGGCCTTTAAACGCCAAACGTGCAGCATCTTCGTCGATTGTGCGTCTCACACTGCCATCATCAACAATGACAACATCAATTTGCTCGTCGGTGCCAATTGAGGCCAACGATGCGCATAATCCTGCCGGATTATTAAAATGTGGAATTAGTAGTGCACAGCGGTTCATGCGTTTTGACTCACAGACGGTGGACGGAGCAAGGCACTCCATTGCTGCAAGCTATGAGCTTGCGAATATTGATCGGCACGTTTGATCAGGAAATTTTGTAGTTTCATTCGCTGCGCTTGCTGCGTGACGATCAATGAGGCTAAAGCTTCTGCCGTAGCAGCTTCGACCACAAAATCAGATCGGCGCTCGCCAAACAGCTCATATACCCCACCCGCGTTTGTGCTGGCAATCAATACACCCATTGGCATAGCCTCTAATACCACCAGAGGGCAGCCTTCGAAATTGGAAGTAAGTAACAATACATCAGCTTGCGCCAGATAGTCGCCGACATTATCACGTCGCCCGGCAAACTCCACCTGAGCGAGCAAACCTCGCTCTTGAACCTGCTTTTTCAGCTCGGCTTCCAGCGGGCCGTCTCCGACGATGGTCAACTGCGCTGACACACCCTTAATATTTAAGGCCACCAAAGTATCCAGCCATAAATGGGGCTGCTTTTCTTCGGCAATCCGCCCCACAAACAACAAGCGCAGCGCTAGGCCCATTTCGCGCTCAACGAGCTGAGGTGTCACTTGCTGCTCATCGACAAAATTAGGCAGCACAGCCCAAGTATCGCGCGGCGGCATTTCCAACCAGCGGGCCATCGAGTTACGCGCATGATTGGACACAAATACGAGCTCTTTCAGGCGGCGATACACAAACTGGCATGCGGCACGGTGAACGCGATTCATGCGCGCAAACGCATCCAGCTCAAAAAATGGGCCATGTACCCAGCCGATGACCCGCTTACCCAAGCCCATACTGGCGGCGTAGGCCATATACAGCGGCAATAGAAAAGTCCCTGCAATCACAACATCGTGCTCGCGCACAATGTTACGCGCGGCTCGCCAGCCCGAAAGCCAAGTCCAAGGCTTCAGGGGTTGCCATTGGCCAGAAAGGTCAACCACTTTGACAAGTTTAATCCGTGACTGCCATAGATTTCGCGACCCGCCCAGCAGCACCAGCGTCACCTCAAAACCCAGCGCAGCCAGCCCTTCGCCCACCAAGACCGCGCAACGCTCAACGCCGCCCAAACCTAAGTCTCGTAGGAAAATAGCGACCTTCATTCGTCCACGCCCCCAATGGCAAAAACCATATTTTCATGGCGTTCCTTGCCCAGCATAAAGTCGCAAATGCCGACTTGCTGCATACCTTGGCGCAGATAAAAAGCGATGGCATTGTGATTAGCGTGATAGGCAGATACCCAAAACTTCGGGCATTGAGCACGAACAGCGGCAAATAGCGCATGACCAACGCCTTTTTTCTGCATTCTGGATTGCACGTACAAAGTACTCAGCTCGGCACCGTGCTCGCTTGTTTGCTGTTCATTCAATACTGCAAAGCCGAGTAGTGTTTCATCGCAAGCCGCGACCCAAACCGTGTTCTCGGCGATCAAGGTCAGCATTCTCTCGGGCGTAAATTCAGCCAATACATACTCGGCATGCGACCCCGTGACCCCTTTGGTATAGGTGTCGAGCCAGACCTGTATCGCCAGCACCGCTAAAATAGGCGCGTCTTTTGATTCGGCACGTCGAATTTGATAATCATTCATCGCTTAATACTCCGCCAAACCCGATCAGAGACCAGCAGTCGCACCATTTGCTTGCGCAATTTTTTATGCTCGGCCGCAGGAGGGGGCAAACGCAAATACAGTCGGGCAGCTCCCGCAAAATCACGCACGCTGACACCGCGTGTGCGCTGCAAAGTATCGAGCCAGATTTCGCCTAAGACAGCGCGGCTTTCAGGGCAAAGCTGCAATAGATGCTCAAAAAAATCACGCATCCAGTGCCATTCGTCGCGGTTGATAATCCGTCCCGGCTCGGCCAGCTCGGCAAAGCGCGCAGCCAGCGGCTGCAAAGGCACCGGCAAGGCAGTTTGTGCGTATTGTTCGCGCACACGTTGCGCGGTAATGCGTAATGCAGCGCGCTTGGCCTGCGTGACCTGCCCAGCATGACAGCGGTATTGCAATAGCACTTCAGGCACATTGGCAAAGCGTACCCCCTTCGCCGCCAAAATACACCACAAGGAATAATCTTCGGCGTGCGGGGCATCGAGGGGATATGGGTTTGCTTTGAGTATGTCTGCACGCGCCAAAATCGAGGGGTGCGCCAAAGGGGTGTTAAAAAGCAGTGCAATCCGAATACCTGCATCGGTCTGCGGTGTTTGCCATTGCCCACTGCGCTCGCCGATAAATTCGATCCAGCTTCCGCAGACGTCAGCGCCAGTCTCGGCCATATAAGCCAATTGCCGAGTCAGACGCTGCGGTAAGCAAATATCATCCGCATCAATGCGCGCAATCCATTCCCCCTGCGCGGCGGCGATGCCTTCGTTCAAGCTAGCAATCAGGCCACGATTTCCCCGCGAGATGATTTTAAAGCGCGCATCTTGCGCAGCAGCCTGCTGCAAAATCGATAGCGTCAAGTCCATTGACCCATCATCAATAGCAATACATTCCCAATGGGTATATTGCTGAGCAAAAATACTATCAATGGTTTGCTGCAAATACTCTGCCGAATTAAAACAAGGCAAGATAAATGAAACCAAGCTCATCACATCGCTCCCTGCTCAATACCGTGTTTTATTTCCCGCGTCACTTGCCGCGCCCGCCACCAGAATGCCAGCACAATAAATGCCTCAACCAGCAATACCGATTGCGCAGCGCGTACACCGGCATTCACTGAATTGGGCACCAGCACGCACATCAGGCCCACATTGAGCAAACCCGCGGCAACCAGCACACGACTAAAGTAACGCTCCAAGCCAAAAACCAGCAAGGTTTGCTGACCAAAGACATATGACAGCGCGCCCAGCAAGATCACTGGCGCAAACCAGTACATGATTTCTTGCGAATGACTCAGCGCCAAAAATGCTTTTGAAATACCGGCGCTTTCACCAAAAACACTCACACTGAGCGGTGTAAATAAGGGCAGCATCATCGCCAAGGCCAGCGTCATGGCCAAACCCACACCACCTTGCAGGAAAAAAGCTTTGCGGATCAATTTAAGCGCGGCGGCTTTATCGTTTACGGCATATTGCGCAATGCGCGGGTAGGTGGCTTGCACGAAAGGACCAATCAAGCCTTGAGCGATGTAGACCAATTTACTCGCGGCAGCAAATAAACCAACCTGCAGCGGCACCGAAAACATTCCGAGCAGTACCGTCGTTGACGTGGTGTAAAGGCTGGTTGAAATCGCCGATAAAAAGAAAGGCCAACTGGCGCGCAATGCGTCTTTTAATTCGCCAAACTGCACGGCTACCCAAGCTGGACGGGCAACTCCCCACCCAGTAAACCACCACAAGACCCCCGCCAGAATTTGCGGCGTCGCCTGCAAAATTACCGCTAACACGACGTCTTGCGGGCCACTGACCCACAATAATAAAAAGCCCAAGGTGAGTGCGCGCGCAAACACCATCAAGCCGGACGCAAGCTGCAGCTTTTCAAAACCTTGAAAATACCAAATCGGGAACAAGACCGAGCTAACGATATAGAGCTGAGTCCACAGGAAAACATCAGCGTGGGCGCGCCAGCTCTCTAGGCTGAAAGTCAGCACCAACAACACCAGACTTGACACTAGCATCAGCAAGACTTTGGCCAAGGTCACGCGCCAGAAAATCCGCGCGGCGGCGGCTGGATCATCCCGTACTTGCGCGACATCGCGCACCGCAGACAGATTAAAGCCGAAGTCCGTCAGCAACACGCCATATTGAATACAGGCAAAGGCGAAATTCATCGCGCCAAAGCCCTCTCCCCCCAATTGAACAATCAAAAAAGGGAAGGTTACAAAGGAAACGACGTAGTTGAGCCCCTGCACCAGATACAGGGCAAAAATATTGGAACGCAAACGCGTATTGACCACTGAGCACTCCCGCCCGCACCTGCGAGCAAGCGCCATTTTACCCGCTAATTTTAAATGTGCTGTAACAGTGTTCTATAGCCGTGCTTAGGGCTTGCTCCAGCTTTGTCCGGGTTTGACATTGGCGGGCGGCTTGGCGATTTGACCATCGACCCAATGCGTTTTTTTACGTGGCGTCTGCAGCACACCATCGTAACGCTGCACACTGGCGCTACTCGGCTCAAGCGAGGTGGCCTGGCTCGGTGCCTCTTTCAGCCCCGCCCGCTGCGCGGGACTGAAAAATAATTTGCCCCAGTCATCCGCTTGCACACAAAGCGGTAGCAAGAGCAGCATTAAACCGATGCGAATTTTCATGGCTTTACCTCGACGGGTTTGGCTGGCGCAATCGTAATCCAGTCATAGAGGCACATCACATCAATACCAGCCTCGTCATTCCGTTTAAGCTCGCACGAGCGAGGAATAGCCTTGCCAGGCAGCTTGGCCAGCCAGGCATTAAAGCTAGAGAAATCCCATTCGTTTTGCGCCAGATACTGCACCTTCATTTCGCTGGCAAACAGCATTAAATCCTGCTCACCAACCGCACCCTCTTTGACTCGCTGCGGCGCAAAGGTGTAATCGAGCGCCAAAGCCCCATTACGGCGATTGAGTTCAGCCAAAGCCTCAACCCAATCGAGCCGATGCTCTGGGCCAACAATGCCTTTGCTCATCATTTGCGCGTATTGCTGCTCAAATCGCTGCATCGCCTGCCAATTATTAAACGCCAAATCAGCCGCCCCCGTGATTTCTCGGATTCGAGTTTGCTGGGCTGCCAGCTCTTTTTCACTAAAAAACACATAAGCCTGCGTGACCAGCAGGATCAAGCCGGCCACCAGCATGGCGGTGCCAAACCAGATTAATTGTCGACGGATCAAGAGCCAGTCTTGTAGGCTGTATTGATTCAGCTTCATGGTGCAAGCTCCTGCTGAGGCGGCACAGTCGGGGCTGGCAAGTGAAGTCGAATGACAAAGTCAGCGTGACGTCCTTTTTCGTCACTCACCGAGCGATCAGCTTGCGCTTTGATGCTCGACTCAGAGCGAATATCGATCGGCCATTGCAATACGGTAACCTGAGCTTGCGGTAACAGTTGCAAACGTTGCATCAAGGCATTGACCTGCGCCAATGCTGCACGATAGGCATTCGGGTCTTGCACCCGACCACTCAATTGCAAAGTCTGACTCAACCATGGCGTACCACCAGGCTGCGCATTGGGATCCGCCGCCGCGGCCGCATCCTGTTGGCTTGCAGGCGCGACGGGGGTTCCTTCAGCGCTGACATCAGAGCCCGCCGCCCACTTCACTTCGTCAAGCGTTAAGGTCGGAAAATCGAGCAAGATCTGGCTAATTTGCCGCAGCAACGCTTCAACATTGGGGGCAAACTCAATATGCTCGCGATACATCTTAACCGCTGCTTGCAGTCGCGCTGGCTCACTGGCCGCGACCTGCTTTAACAAACTACTGTACTGGCGCTGTCGTTGCTGTAATTGCTGCTGCCGACGCTCGCCCGCGGCTAGCTGGCCTTGAAGTTGACCCGCCTGAAAATAGCTCAAACCAGATAGTATGCACGCACAAACCAACACTATAAAGGCCGATATAAACAAACCCTTACCCAGTATATAAAGTCCATTGTATTTGATGGCCTCAGCAGGAGCGTATTGATTCACTGGGCGCTGAGTCACCAGCATCGCCACCAAAATATCCAGCCAGGTATGGCAAGCCTTGGGTAATTTCAGCCGTTTTGCCAAATCCTGCAAATCAGTTTGCACGCTAAAATCAATTTGCCCTGCATCATCCCCTAATGCGGCCCAGATGGTTTCGCGCTCAGCCGCCATTTGTGAGTCAAACAAAGCAAAAATAGTCAGCTGCTCTTCGCGCCCCATGAGGCGCAAAGTCGTCAAATATTGCCGGGCACGACGAATTTCATTGGCGACTTCAGCCGCTTGCAGCGCGATTTCTTGTTCAGGGTTAAAGGTGCCCAAGCGGGAAAAGCGCAAACCATCGGGCGTGAAATAGCTTTGTCTTAACTGCCCTGCTTCACAAGACGACATCACCAGAATATGCGGCAAGTCAGAGTGCAGCTTGGCCATCATATCTTGCGTCAGCAGTGAAACCGAATACACCCCGGCCACAGCAGCCTTGACGGTATTTAATTCGGCCAAGATGCGATCAATTTGCTCGCGACTGGTCAGCGCAGACAATTGCAATCGGTCTTGCTCACCACGCTTGCCTTTGAGCTGAATCCTCGCGCGCCGATAAGGCGTAGCGCGAAAAAGCTGATCTAGCTTTCGCTCTTGCAAGGCGCGTTGATCTTTGGCGTTGAGATGCGGCACCATTTCATGCTGCAGATCTTCCTCAACCAAATCGGTGAGCAGGTAGTAGCGCTGCAATTCCTGCTGCGAGAGCCAGTGCTTAAACTCGGCGATCCCCGCTTCATCATGGCTAAAGCGCGCCAGATCTTCGGCACCCAGATGACCCCATTGATAGGCGCCCAATCTTTCATGTGTTAGCAGCAGAACTATCGATTTCATCGTAATTTACTAATCGTATCGAAAATAGGCCCGAGGACCGAAGACATAATCCACGCCAGGATCAGCCCCAAAATGACGGTCATCATCGGCTCGATGAGTGACTGCACCCGCTCTATGGCCTCTTTGATATCGCGATTATAAAAATAAGACACATTCATCAAGGCATTATCCAATTGCCCCGTGCTTTCACCGACGCGGAGCATGCGCAGCACCAGCGGAGGAAACAGCCCAACCCGCTCAAAGCTCGCCGTGACGCCTTGGCCTTCGCGAATTTGCATTTCGGCCCGATTCAGTGCGTCGGCGATGACTAGATTTCCCACAATCCCTTCGGTAATGCGGATGCATTCCAAAATCGGAATGCCAGCGCCGTACAACAAGGCAAAAAAGTTCGCAAATCGCGCCAGAATAATCTTATGCAAAATTGGTCCAACCGCCGGTATACGCAATTTCCAGCCATCAAACTTAAAGCGAAAAGCAGGATCGACCTTATTTCGCCAGCGAATAAATAAAAATATCAGCGGTGGTGCCGAAATAATCAGCCACCAGAAATTGACAAAAAAAGCAGAAACCCAAAGCAAAATTTGCGTATTGAGCGGCACTTCCTGCTTCATGGATTTAATAAACTCCACCAGCTGCGGCACCAGATAAATCATTAAAAAACACACCACGCAAAATACCAGCGCCCCGACAAAGGCGGGGTACATCACAACGCGCTTGGTCTGGGCGATCAGCTCATCTTGCCATTTGATCGACTCGGTCAGGCTTTTGAGCACCGAAGGCAGCTCGCCACTGGCCTCGCCGGCGCGAATCAAATTGACAAAAACCGAATCAAATACCTCGGGGTGCGCAGCCATCGCCTGCGACAATTGACTACCGCCTTCAATGTCTTCGATGACATTAGCAATCACTTCGCGAAACTTGGGGTGATCGAGGCTATCGCGCAGATCAACCAATCCTTCTAGCAAGGGCACGCCCGCGCGGGTTAATTGCTCCATATGAAAACAGAAAGTAATCAAGTCGCGTCGTTCAATCTTGCGCCGACCCAACAAATCCATCCCGCTGCCTTTGGCATGGATCAGCGTCATTCCCAGTCGGCCAAGGCGTAACTCCAAGTCGGCCATATTGGCGGCTTCCATCTGCCCTTGTTGCACGCGCCCTTGCGCATCGGCGGCCCGATAGCGGTACTGCATTAATTACGCCCTCGCATTAGCTCACCCTATCCGTCAGATCGACGACGCGGGTGATTTCTTCCAGCGAGGTTTGCCCGGCGATCACCCGACGACAGGCATCGTCGGCAATCGGCCGAAAGCCTTTACTCATCGCCATATGCTTAATTTCACGCATCGAGGCGCGACGTGAGATCAGCTCGTCCACATCAGCGTCGAGTTTGAGCAACTCCATTACCGTTGTGCGGCCTTTATAGCCCTGCTCCTCACATTTCGGGCAACCCACGGCGCGGTAAATGGCGGTGTGCTGGCCATGCATACCAAGCAAGCGGCGCTCAAAATCATCGGGCTCATACGCTTCTTTGCAAAATTCACACAAAGTACGCACCAAGCGTTGCGCAATAATCCCGATGATATTGCCCGACAATACATCGGGCAGCACACCAATATCGAGTAACCGTGGCAAGGCACCAATGGCCGAATTAGTGTGCAAAGTCGAATAAACCTGATGCCCCGTCATCGCCGCGCGAAATGCCATTTCGGCGGTTTCACGATCACGCACTTCACCAATCAAAATCACATCGGGGTCTTGCCGCATCATCGAACGAATGCCGTTGGCAAAGTCCATTTTTGAGACTTCACTGACCGAAGTTTGCCGTATCATCGGCAAGGGATATTCGACTGGGTCTTCCAAGGTCATGATGTTCACATCAACCGAATTGATGTGATTGAGTATGGAATACAGCGTGGTTGTTTTACCCGAGCCCGTCGGGCCGGTCACCAAAATAATGCCTTCAGGCCGTGCGATCATCAGGCGCAGCAAATCGAGATTGTGCTCGGTCAGCCCCAAGCCATCGAGCGGCACCAAGCCTTTTTGCCGATCTAAAATCCGCAAAACGATATTTTCGCCCCACGTCGTTGGCTGGGCCGAAACCCGAAAATCGAGATGCCGCCCCGATAAGGTCAGCGAAATACGGCCGTCTTGCGGTGCACGGGTTTCGGCAATATTCATCGTCGCCAAAACTTTGAGGCGAACGACCATCGCGGGCCAATAGGTTTTATGCAGCGCACGAATTTGCCGCAATACGCCGTCAATGCGATAGCGAATTCGGACAAAAGACTGCTCGGGCTCAAAGTGAATATCGGATGCACCGCGCGTCACCGCGTCGGCCAGCAGCGCATCAATCAAGCGCACCACGGGCTGACTGTATTCGGCCTCGGCCTGCGCCAAACTGGTGTAATCGATTTCGCCCGTTTCAATCTCGTGCAAAATGCCGTCAATCGACAGCTCGAAGCCATAATACTGATCAATCGCGCGCACGATGTCAGACTCAGCCGCTAGCAAAGATTCGATTTCAAATTTGTCTTTGGTCTGCAAGCGGAGTTGATCGAGCGCGACCAGATTATTCGGGTTCGCCATCGCCACCGTGAGGCGCTGCGTCGCTTCATCCAAACCAATCGGCAAAATCAATAGCCGTTTGGCCAGATCTTTGGGGATTAAGCGAATCGCCTGCAAATCGGCAATCACGCGTCCGAGATCAACACTCTCGTGCCCTAAGTTTTCCGATAAAGCCTCGCGCAAGACATTTTCGGAAACAAAACCCAGCGACACCATCAATTTGCCCAGCGGCGTACCCGAGCGGCGCTGCTCTAGCAAGGCAATACGCAATTGGTCGTCGGTAATCAGCCCCTTATCGACCAATAGCGCGCCCAGCGGTAAACGATTTTTAGCTGGTGTATTCATCCTTATTCACCCGCCAGTCGCAATTGAGCCAGCCGCGCTTCCGCCGCGGCCCGATCAAAAGACGATGCCCGCTTATTGGCTAAATCCAAGGCTTTACGGTAGTAATCGGCCGCCAACCGTGCTTGTTTGAGGTGATCCAGGCTCACGGCCAAGTTGTAGGCCAAGTCGGCGTTATCTGGATGCACGCTCCAGGCTTGGAAAAATTGTTCTTGCGCCTCTTGCCAGCGTTGCCGATTGGCATAGTACTGGCCGAGTAGTAGCGGATTTTTACTTTGGCTGGCATCTTGCAATAAACGAGCCTCGCTACTTTCGCTAATCGCCTCTGGATTGAGCGCCATCTGCGCCTGCTGCACCGCCTGATCTTGTGGGTTTAGCTGCAATAAATACTGATAAATCCCCGCCGCCTGCGCGCTCTGCCCGCGCCGCACATGCACTGCGGCCAAGCCAAGTAGCGCATCGCGATTACGCGGCTCACTCGCCAGCACTTTGCGATACAGGCGCTCAGCCTGCGACACATCATCCTGCTGATAAGCCAGCCATGCCTGCTGCAGTGGGGCTTGCGTATCGAGTGTGGTTTTTTCAAACTTGACCGTATTTGGGCTGGTACTCGTTAATTTGGGGGCGAGCGGTTTAATATTGCTAGGAACTCGCTCTGACTGCACTTCAGACTCTGTGGACTTAGATATACCCGCCACAGTATCTTCATGAACATCTTTCTTAGGCTTAACTTCTGGCAAATACTCCCCCGCTGGAGCATGGCTAAGTTCGGTTTCTAGCGGGCTGGCGCTTTCTTGCGGCAAGGAGGCAACCGGATCTTTTGGCAAAGCCGCCGGAAGCGGAGCCAGAGAAGGATTGGTGAGCTGCTGATACTGCCAAGCAAACCAAGAAATTAAGCCAAACAACAGCACTGCACCGCCGAGCGCGATCCACGGCAGCAAGCCTTTACCCGTCTTCTTTTTCGTTCCCGATTGCAAAATCTGACTGGCCGCCAAGCGCTGGGCGGGTGAAGCGACAGACTCTCGTCCAGCCTCTCGCCCAGCATTAAGTGCTGCTGGCGCGGCAGGCGCAACAGCCTGAACGACCGTCTCCCGTGCTACTGGCGCGGACGATGGCGGTGGCAGTGGCGGGGCAACCGATTCAGGGCTTGCGTGATCTGCAGTCACATCGGCAAGGTTTTCTGGGTTACTTGACAGGCCACTCGCAGGCAACTCGTCGGCTTGCAGCGGCTCTACTGTGGCTTGCTCGAAATTCAAGGGTTCAACATCGGCAAGGCTTAGCCCCGGCGCAGCCCGATCAGGCGGAGCAGATTGCTCTTGGCTTATCGGTGGAAGTGTCGCTGGCTCAATATCTGATGCTGATGGCGGTGCTGGATCTGGAACTGGATCGGGCAATGGATCAAAGACCCACGCCTCTGGTGGCAATGACTGAGACGACTCATCTTTATCGTCATTTCGCGCTTCATCGCCAGCGCTGGCAACGCGATCAAGATTTTCAGCCTGTTGCGATTCAGGTAGCGTATCTACCGACGCGCCAGCCAACTCCGCCTGCGCTAGCGCTTCTCGGCGACGCTTTTCCTCTTCAGCTTTTTTCAGCGCTTGCAACAGTAAACTCATTTGCCGGCCTCTTTTGGCAAAGGAATTACGCCGCTTTGAAACGCTGAAATCGCTTGATCGCTCGGGGGATTAAAAAAGTCCTCGCCTGGCAACAGGGATTTCAGACCGCTTTGCGCACCGTTCAAGCCATCTTCATGCACGACAATCGGGCGCAAAAACACCACCAGCTCAATTTTACGCACGGTGTCATCACGATAACTAAACGCATCACCCACCCAAGGGATGCGTGACAAACCTGGTACGCCTTGGCGGGAGTTGGTTTGTTTATCCTGAATCAATCCACCCAACACGGCAGATTGACCGCTGGCGATTTTGAGTGTGGAATCAAATTCGCGTACTTGCAAAATCGGAATCAAACTTTGCACCGGATTGCTTTCGGTTCTGGACATCAATGCCACCGCGGGATCTTGCACATAGCCGCTGATATTGGTGATCGTTGGGCGAACATTCATAGAAATCAGGCCCGACTCCGAGATCTGTGGCGTGACCTGCATCACCAAGCCGACCGGCACGGTGTGCAAGGTACTTTCATACGTCGCCCCAGTAATCCCGCTCGGCGTATTGGTGCCCTCAGTGACGGTGAGCGTGAAATACACCTGTTCTTCTACCACCTTCATCACGGCGGTTTGATTATTCAGCGCAATTACTTTGGGGCTGGACAGCACGCGGGCACGACCAAATTGTTCCAGCAGTTTTAAGGTAGCAACCAGATTAGTGCCTTTGTAAGACAGCACACTGACCGGCGCTGCGGCCAGATTTGATCCAATTAAACTTTGCCCCACTGACCAGCCATTGCCACTGGCGATTTTGCTCCAATCGACCCCTGCCTGATATTGATCGCTAAGTGCAACTTCAACAATCGTTGCCTCAATCATCACTTGGCGCTGCGCCGATGATTGCACCATGGCCAAAAATTCAGCGACTTTTTGCTGATCTTTATGCGAAGCACGAATACTGATCGTGCCACTTTCCGGGTTCATCACCACCAGATTGGGCTCGACTACCGCGGCAATCGGCGCTGCCGCCGCACTGCTTTCCTGCTTGAGTTTTTCTGTTTGTGCTACGGTTTTTTCAATTTTGGCCAGCCCTTCAGCGAGTGCCAGCGCAGTCTTGGCATCGGTGTTTGCATTATTCACCGTTTGCGAAACCTGCTTGCCGACGTTGGCCGTTACGGGAGGAGCCAATGCCGCCGTCGCCGCAGCCGTGGTCGGGTTATCTTTAACGCCCAAGATTTCCTTCAAATTGGCTTCGAGGCGCTTCCAGAATTGATTGGGATTTTCACTATCGATTGAAGTCGATGAGGTATTGTTATTGCCCCCTGTGCCACCGCCTTGCGTATCAGAGCTGGCCACCGAATTGAGGATATTGACGCTCGACTTCATATTGCGCGACAAATTGAAATAGTCGACGCGATAGGTTTTCAAATAGGGCGTATCGGGGGCGATCGTGAGTACCCCTTGCTCCAGCGTCCAGCGAATATCAACTTGCTTGGCAATTCGATCCAAAATCTGTGGCAAGGTCTGATTGATCGCATTCAAAGTCACGCTACCCGACACCGAGGGATGCACATCAACATTGATTTTGGCATCCCGCGCCAGCGCAAAGAGCAGCTCGTTCACCGGCAATTGGCTCACTACGACGCTATAGGTTTCTAGCTTAGCGCTTTGACTGGGCTTGGGCAGATAGGGGATTTGTGTCACAGGTTTGGGGATATTGACATCCGCCTCAGGTGCGGCCTGCACATGGCGCCCTTCTCGCGGCGGCAAGCCATTATTAGTCGCGCATGCAGTCAAGGTGCTGGCAATCAAGAGCGGTAAAATGAGTGGTTTCATAAACTCAATCAATAAAGTCGTTCATTTAATTTAAGCGAAAGTCCGAGTAAGCGCCAGATTGCAACTTACAAAGTCCAAATTTCTTCCCGCACGCCCGCTACGCTGCGCAGCAGCGGCTTATTGCGCTTTAATGCATCCGGCAATTGCGCCATCGCTTGCTTGGCACTGCGCTTATCGGCAAACAAGCCATACACCACGCCCCAGCTTTTGACGCCATTGGCTTGTGTCGGATAAATCATCACTTGATCAAGCTTCATTTGCCCATCGTAGCGTTGCATCAGCTTTTCCAATTCTCCAAGCTGATTGTGCGGCACGGTCATCAGTAAAATAGTCTGCGTCTGCGCATTGGCAGCATTGATTTGCTGGCGGGAGTGCTGGGCCAGCTGATCCAGCGCTGGTGGCAATCCATCAACGTCAATCTGAGTTGTTGCGCTAGCCACGCTGGACGAACTGACTGCAGCAGGCGAATTCACCCGTAGCGGGGCGCTGGCCGCAACGACAGTTTGAGCCGAAGCAGTCGTTGTCCGTGCGCCATACCACAGCCCAAACACGATCCCGACCGCCGCTACCGTAGCCAGCACAGCAATTGGCTTGACTGGCCACGCTCGAAACGCTGCAGCGGGCGCATAGGCGCATTCGCGCACAGCCAATCGGGCGTGTTCACGACTGACTGTCCGCGCATTGTCGGCAAAGCTCGCTAACAGCGCTTTGTCGGCCAATAAATTGATTCGCCGCGTCAAACCTTGCGCCGCGAGCGCGATTTCCTTGACCGCGGCATCGTCAAATAAAGGTGGACCCTGCCAGCCAGCAGCCTGTAGGCGAAAATGCAAATACGCGGCCACATCGGTTTTTTCCAAGCGAGATAATTCAAAGCTGTAACTGATGCGTTCGCGCAGAGGGCGCATTGCAGGCTGGGTTAATTGCTGATCGAGTTCGGGCTGGCCAAACAAGACGATCTGCAAGAGTTTGTGGTGGCCGTAATCCAGATTGCTCAGTAAACGAATAAACTCCAGCGATGCGGCGGGCATGGCATGCGCTTCATCCACCACAACCACAACTTGCTGACCCGCGCCATAACGCTCGATCAGCGCCTCCTCAATGCGTCGAATTGCTGACTTCGACGGGGATATTTCAGCGGGCACGGCTAATTCGAGCAATAGATTTTGCGTAAGCTCACCCTCTGACATCATCGGGTTGGCAAAGTAAATGGCCGTCATCTTGGGCGGCATTTTCTCCAGCAACATGCGGCACAGCATAGTCTTACCTGCGCCGACTTCGCCGCTCACCTTTATGACCCCTTCGCCCGAGTCAACGGCATACAGCAAGGCTTGCAATAGATGCCCTCGACCTGCGCCGTCATAGAAAAAATCAGGATGCGGTGTGAGCCGAAATGGTGGGCAATGCAGGGAAAAGTAACTTTGATACATGCTCATGCCTCCTCACCCTTTTGCCCTTTTGAATAACAGGAAATACTAACACTGTCTGTGTTTAGCCTATGCCATCAGCCCAAATGCTGGCGCTTTAATGCGACAGCCAGAGTCTTGGCCACCGCGGCAGGACGCCCTTCTCACATACCCACGGAAGGTATAGCAACCAAAGTCAATCATTAAATTGATCACATAGACATACCCCTAAATGAAAAAACGGGCTTTTCATGACATGTACAATATTCACCCTTTTGCACGGCATATTTGCATTAAAATAAGAATCAATCCCGAACCAAAACGATAAAAAACTTGATTGAGCCCAACTAAGAGCCCGACTAAAATTTCCCCATGTCAATAATTGAATTTCAAAACGTCAGCTTTGCTTATGGTGAAACACCGATATTGCGCGATGTCTCGCTCAATATTGAGGCTGGCCAGCTGGTCGCCATCATGGGTGGCTCGGGCTCAGGCAAAACCACTTTACTCAAATTAATTGGCGGGCAAATTCGCGCGCAAAGTGGCGTGGTGCGGGTCAATGGTGAGGATGTGGGCTCGCTCAATGAATCAGCGCTCTACCGCATGCGTCGCAAGCTGGGCATGTTGTTTCAATTTGGCGCGCTGTTTACTGATTTATCAGTTTTCGACAACGTCGCCTTCCCGCTGCGTGAACGCACCGCATTACCCGAAAGCATGATTCGCGATCTGGTACTCATGAAGCTGCAAGCGGTTGGCTTGCGTGGCGCGGCGCAATCGATGCCGCAGGAATTATCAGGTGGTATGGCGCGTCGCGTGGCGCTGGCGCGAGCCATAGCGCTTGACCCGCAAGTGATGCTGTATGACGAGCCCTTTACCGGGCTAGATCCCATTTCACTCGCTACGGTGGGCAAACTGATTCGTGAATTAAACGATGCACTTGGCACGGCATCGATTGTGGTGACGCACGATGTCGCCGAATCGCTGGCGATTGTCGATTACATTTATTTCCTCGCCGATGGACAAATTGTTGCACAAGGCACACCCGACGAAGTTAAAGCCTCAACTCATCCATTTGTGCAGCAATTTATCAATGCGCGGCCTGATGGCCCGTTACCGTTTCACAAACCCGCCCCCGCCTATGCGGATGATTTGGGGCTTCATCAATGAGCCGCATGAACGATTTTGTGAATCTGATTAGCCGCTTTGGCCAGCCACTGACCAATAGCCTGATCAAGCTGGGCTTTGCCTGCCGCTTTCTCATCGCCATTTTGCGTCACTCGGCCACCGCCTTGCTGCGCCCTCGCCTGACCATCCGCGAGGTTTGGTTTGCTGGCGTGCTATCGGTATTGATTATTGCGGTATCGGGTTTGTTTGTGGGGATGGTACTGGCCTTGCAAGGCTATGACACTTTACAACGGTTTGGCGCCTCTAGTTCGCTCGGCATTTTGGTCGCACTCTCCCTAGTGCGCGAACTTGGCCCCGTGGTGGCGGGCTTATTGTTTGCCAGCCGCGCCGGCAGCGCGATTACCGCCGAAATCGGCCTAATGAAAACCACCGAGCAGCTCTCGGCCATGGAAATGATGGCCGTGAACCCGATCGCCCGCGTCGTTGCCCCTCGTTTTTGGGGTGGCGTAATTTCAATGCCGCTGCTGGCCGCAATGTTTAGCGCAATGGGGATATTTGGTGGCTATCTGATTGGCGTGCAATTACTGGGGCTGGATGAAGGCAGCTTCTGGTCGCAAATGCAGGGCTCAGTTGATTTCCGGCTTGATGTGATGAATGGCGTGATCAAAAGTATCTTTTTTGGTTTTGCCGTATCGCTGATTGCGGTATTTGAAGGCTATGATGCGCCGCCCACTGCCGAAGGGATTTCCAGCGCCACGACGCGCACCGTAGTGACCAGTGCATTAGTGATCCTAGCACTTGACTTTATTCTTACTGCATTTATGTTTCGGGGTGTTTAAATGAAACGTGGCATGATCGATTTTTGGGTGGGCTTATTCGCCCTCGTTGGCATTGCGGCCCTGCTATTTCTGGCGCTCAAAGTGAGCAGTCAGGGTAGCTTACCCGCCAGCAGTAGCTACGAGCTGATTGCCAATTTTGAAAATATCGGTGGACTCAAGGTGCGTGCGCCGATTAAAAGCGCTGGTGTCGTCGTAGGCCGCGTAAGTCATATCGAGCTAGACCCAGTACGTTTTGTCGCCAAGGTGACGATGGATGTCGATAGTCGCTACCACTTTAGCCGCGACAGCTCGGCAGAGATTCTGACTTCAGGTCTCTTGGGCGAACAATACATCGGTATTACCTCTGGCGCCGACGAAAAAACGCTGAGCGCTGGCAATACATTCAAAATCACGTCTTCAGCCATCGTGTTGGAGCAATTAATTAGTCGTTTCCTGTTTAGTCAGGCCGATAAAGATAAGGAAAAACAATAATGTTCAAATCACTTCGCCATGCTTTTTTGGTATTGGGTCTGGCCTTTTTATCGAGTCAATTGCTTGCTGCGCCCGCCCGTGCTGGCGATGCACCCGAGCAAATCGTGCGCTCGGCCAGTAAAGACGTACTTGAAATCATTAAAAAGAATGACAAAGACAGCGCCAAAATGCGCGATCAGGTGGATGCACGTCTGTCACCGCTGGCCGACTACAAGCGCATGACGTCATTGGCGGCTGGCCAATATTGGAAAAGCGCCACGCCAGCGCAACAAGATGCGCTCACGACCGAGTTTCGCGCCATGCTGATCCGTACCTATCTCAGCGCGCTGACTTTATATAAAAATGCGCAGATCAACATCAAAGGCACACGCGCCGGTAACGACAGCGATGAGCAAACCGTGCGGACCGAAGTCACCTTACCCGGCCAAAAACCTATTCCACTGGACTTTATGTTTGAAAAACAAAGCAATGACTGGAAGATTTTTGACATCAGCGTCGACGGCATCAGCTTTATTAATAATCACCGTAATCAGTTTGGTTCGGTGATTCGCAAGGACGGCATCGATGGTCTGATCAAGCAATTATCAGACCGCAACAATGCCGCCAAACAAGGCAAGCAATGAGCCAGCCCTACCTAGCGCCAGCCGAACTCACCGCCGAGTTTTGCGGGCGCTTACTCGATGCGCTTGATGCTCCGCTGGCACTCGATCACGTCTGCGTTGATTTTCAGGCGGTCAAATCGCTCGATTCGAGTGCTGTGGCCCTGTTGCTGGAATGGCATCGCCGCGCCCAAGCTGCACAACGGCAGCTCGAATTAATGCATCTACCTAGCGCGCTTTCGCAACTCATCAAAGTCTATGGCGTAGAAGAGTTCTTGCAAATCAAGGCTTAAGCATCGCACAATTACATCAATCCAACCTGAATTGCGCCGATGGGCGCATCGAGCAACTATGCGCCGCTTGATCATATTATTGGCTGTGATTTGCACAGCCTGTGCCACGCCACAAAATAACTACGACCCACTCGAAGCGGTCAATCGCCCGATTTATAAATTCAATCGGGTGGTAGATGGTGCGATTTTGCGCCCTGCCGCCGTAGCCTACACCGAATATATCCCGCCGCCACTGCGCTCGGCCGTGAGTAATTTCTTTGGCAATATCGACGATCTATTTGGCATTCCTGCCGCGATTCTAGAAGGCAAAGGCGTTGCTGCGAGTAGTAGCCTCGGACGCGTGGTCGTCAATAGCACGGTCGGTTTGGGTGGCTTGATCGACTGGGCCAGTGATATGCCGATCGAAAAGCAAAACGAAGATTTCGGCCAGGCCTTAGGCGTGTGGGGAATACCAACAGGCCCCTATTTGATGGTGCCATTCTATGGCCCACTCACGCTGCGTGATGCGAGCGACCCGCTGATTCGTTTAAGCTGGGGGCCAATTGACTATGTCGACCCACTTGCAGGTCAAATCGGCTACTACAGCGTTTATCTGACCGACCTGCGCGCCAGCTATTTGCCGCTGGATGCGGTGATTAAAGAGCAGCCCGATCAATACGCTTTTGTGCGCGACACTTATTTGCAGCGTCGCTGGTTCAAGGTGTATGACGGCAACCCACCTCATCCGTTGCCGTTTGGCGAGCCGATCGCAGCTGAAGCAATCGAAAAAGCCATTGCCACTGAAGCCGCGAGCCAAGTCGCAAGCGAAGTGGCAGCAGCCGCCACCGCTTCAGCCGTATCGAGTAATGCAAGCAGCAGTACTGAGGTTACCCCTTGAAAGCAATTGAATTTAATGGCGTAGGCAAAGACTTTGGCGATTTTACCGCGCTCAAAGAAGTTACTTTTAACGTCGAGCAAGGCGATTTCTTTGCGCTGCTAGGCCCCAATGGCGCGGGAAAAACCACGCTAATCTCGATTTTGGCGGGGCTGACCAAAGCCACGCGCGGCACAACGCGCGTCATGGGCTTGGATGTACAGCAAGACTACCGCGCTGCGCGGCGTGCTGTCGGTATCGTGCCGCAGGAATTGGTGTTTGACCCTTTCTTTAATGTACGCGAAGCGCTGGTCTTTCAGTCGGGCTATTTCGGTATCAAACACAACGATGCATGGATTGATGAAATCTTGCACAATCTTGGCCTCACCGAGAAAGCGCACACCAATATGCGCGCTCTATCTGGGGGTATGAAGCGCCGCGTCATGGTGGCTCAGGCTTTGGTACATAAACCCCCTGTTATCGTACTCGATGAACCTACCGCCGGCGTCGATGTTGAGCTACGCCAAACGCTGTGGGCCTTTGTCAAAAGCCTGAATGAAAACGGTCATACGATTGTGTTGACGACGCATTATTTGGAAGAAGCTGAAACGCTGTGCAATCGCATTGCGATGCTCAAACGTGGTGAGCTGATTGCGCTGGAAGACAAAGACAAAATGATGCAGCGTGGCGCTGCACGCAGCGTGATTTTGAAGCTCAAGCCCGCGCAACTGCCAGCCAGCCTGCAATCGCTGCTGATTAAACAGCACGACAATCGCTTTGAGCTCAAACTCGCTGATTGCAACGGGCTGGAAGCCATCTTAGCAGCGCTACGCGCCGAGCAAATCACACTGAAAGATCTGGAAATTACCCAGCCTGATCTGGAAGAAATTTTCGTACAAATGATGCACGCCTAAGCCTTGCGGCTGGAATCACTATGACTGGTTTTTACACCCTATTTCGTAAAGAAGTGCTGCGCTTCTGGCGCGTTGCGTTCCAAACTGTCGCCGCCCCCGTACTGACGGCCTTGATGTATCTGTTGATTTTCGCCCATGTGCTCGACGCACATGTTGAGCCGTACCCGGGCGTGCGCTACACCGAATTTCTGATTCCGGGCTTGATGATGATGAGCATGCTGCAAAATGCCTTCGCCAACACCAGCTCTAGCCTGATTCAATCCAAAATCACCGGCAATATTGTGTACATCCTGCTACCGCCGCTGTCGCATATGGAATTTTTTAGCGCTTATGTGCTGGCTGGCGCGGCGCGTGGTTTTGTGGTGGGCGCAGGGGTATTACTCGCAACGTTCTATTTTGCAATACCTGCGTTCAAATACCCGCTATGGATCATCTTCTTTGGCCTACTGGGTTGCAGCTTGATGGCGATACTAGGGTTGATCGCGGGCATTTGGGCTGAGAAGTTTGACCAGCTCGCCGCATTCCAGAATTTCCTGATTATGCCGCTGACGTTTTTGTCGGGCGTGTTTTACTCGATTCACAGCCTGCCGCCATTTTGGCAAAGCGTGTCGCACTTCAACCCCGTTTTCTACATGATTGATGGCTTTCGCTATGGATTTTTCGGCGTTAGCGACGTCAATCCTTGGTATTCGCTGGCGGTTGTCGGATTTACTTTAGTAATCCTCACCTTAATCACGCTGAGCTTGATAAAATCGGGCTACAAAATTCGCCGTTAAGCGTAAGCTAGCGCCTATCGGCATTGATTGCTTCATTAAAACAGAGCCTTATGACACCAGAATACGTACAAAATCTGATCGGGCAAGTGCTGCCCTGTGATCACCTTGAAGTGGAAGGCGACGGCCATCACTTCTATGCCACCATCGTTTCAGCCCAATTTGAAGGCTTGCGCTTGCTGGCTCGCCATCGCCTGATCAACGATGGTTTGAAATCGTATCTGGATTCGGGCGAATTGCACGCGCTGTCAATGCGCGCGACCTTGACCCCAGCCGAGTGGGCTGCGCGTCAAGCGGCGTAAAGATGACAGAACGCGACCCCCGCTTTGATCTGGGCAGTATCGCTAAAAACAAAGCGATCATTGAGCAAGCCAAGCAAGACAACAAAAAGCGAGAAAGCCGCTCCGGCGGCCCGCTGATGGCCTTGGTCAATTTACCGTGGCTAATCGCCGCAGGCGCTTGGATCTGGTGGGAATACTTTCGCTAAACCGTCAAACACAGACTTTTACATACAAAATTACATAGGGTGAGCACGCAGCTCACCGCGCAAGGTCGAATCAAATGGATAAACTCAAAATCATCGGTGGCAACCCAATCGCTGGCGAAATCACCATTTCTGGCGCCAAAAACGCCGCCCTGCCTATTTTGTGCGCCTCATTGCTCACCGCCGACACGCTGCGCCTGACCAATGTACCGCAATTGGCCGACGTGAAAACCACGCAAAAATTGCTGCAAGGCATGGGCATGCGCGTGATGACTGACAACGTTCACGAATACGAACTCACCGCCAATAACATCACCAGCACCATCGCGCCGTACGAATTGGTCAAAACCATGCGCGCATCGATCTTGGTGCTCGGCCCGACGCTGGCGCGTTTTGGCGAAGCGCAAGTGTCCTTGCCCGGCGGCTGCGCCATCGGCGCTCGCCCGATCGATCAACACATCAAAGGTCTGCAAGCGATGGGCGCCGAGATTGTGATTGAACACGGATATGTGAAAGCCACCGGCAAACTCAAAGGCTGCCGCTTCCGCTCGGACATGATTACCGTTACTGGTACCGAAAACTTGCTGATGGCCGCCACCTTGGCCGAAGGCACGACGATTCTGGAAAACGCTGCACGCGAGCCAGAAGTGGTTGATTTGGCAGAATGCCTGATCAAAATGGGCGCCAAAATCAGCGGTCACGGCACCGACACGATCACGATCGAAGGCGTGAAAGAATTGCACGGCGCTAACCACGCGATCGTTGCTGACCGGATCGAAACCGGTACCTTCCTCGTAGCCGCTGCCGCAGCGCAAGGCAAGATTCTGCTCAAAAACACCCGTGCCGACATTCTGGGTGCGGTGCTCGATAAGCTGGTTGAAGCGGGTGCTTACATCGAAACGGGCGACAACTGGATTTCGCTTGATATGAAACAACGCGCCAAAGCCGTTGATATCCGTACACTGGAATACCCAGCCTTCCCAACCGATATGCAAGCGCAATTCACGCTGCTCAATGCCATTGCCGAAGGCACGGGCGTGATCACCGAAACGATTTTTGAAAACCGCTTTATGCACGTGCCAGAGTTGGCGCGCATGGGCGCGAAGATCAAAGTCGATGGCCATAGCGCGATTGTTACTGGCGTTGAAAAACTCTCTGGTGCAACCGTCATGGCGACTGATTTGCGCGCTTCGGCCTCATTGGTGATTGCGGGCATGATCGCCGACGGCGAAACCATCGTTGATCGTATTTATCACCTGGATCGTGGTTACGAGCATATCGAAACCAAGCTGGCAGGCGTGGGTGTACAAATCGAACGAATCAGCTAAAAGCGATGTAAAACGGCTGCGAGACTCACTAGGCGTTGGAAGGCAGTTCAAAATCCTCGTTTACCTTGTGTAAACTCCGGTTTTTCACTGCTTTCCGCCTTACCCTTGAGTCTCTCGCACATTTTCCATTCGCCTTTTGGCTCTATCAATATTGGAAATAGGCACGCATGTTAACAATTAATCCCAAACCCGCTGGTGAAGATAGCGACGGCAAACCACAGCCGCCCAAGGAACATGAGAAAATCGCTGCGGTGATTATTCATCTGGCGGGCGTTTTCTGGCTGCCGCTGTTGCCGATGCCGATGCTGGCACTGGTTGTGCCGTTTATTGCACTGCAATTTGCCCGTGTTCACTCTGATTTTGCCGAACAACACGCGGTACAGGCGTGCAATTTCCAAATGCTGATGGGCTGCTTTTATGTGCTGGCGATGCTCGCTGGCTTTGCGCTGAAAACGCCATTATTTATTTGGTGGGTCGGCATTGGTTCAGCGCTATTTTGCATGTGGCAAGCCGCACGCGCGATTAATGGCTGGCCAGCCAAATACCCTGTTACGCTAAAAGTATTCAAATAATTATCCGTAGGTATATACCTACAGACTAATAAAGACATAGATCACAAAGAGATACCCAACATGATTACCATCGCCCTTTCCAAAGGACGTATCTTTGAAGAAACACTGCCGCTCTTGGCTGCGGCAGGGATCGTTCCTGCTGAAGCGCCGGAAAGTACGCGCAAATTGATCATCGGCACCAATCAAGCCGACGTGCAGCTCATTATCGTGCGCGCGTCTGATGTGCCAACTTATGTGCAATACGGCGCAGCTGATTTGGGAGTGGCGGGTAAAGACGTGTTGCTCGAACACGGCGGGCAAGGCTTGTATCAGCCGCTTGATCTGGAAATCGCTAAATGCGCATTGATGGTTGCGGTCAAAAACGGCTTTGATTACGAAGGCGCGGTCAAGCAAGGCGCGCGGATGCGTATTGCAACCAAATACACCGAGCAAGCCAAAGACCACTTTGCCAGCAAAGGCGTCCACGTTGATCTGATTAAATTGTACGGCTCAATGGAGCTTGCGCCGCTGGTGGGCTTGGCTGACGCGATTGTCGATTTGGTATCAACGGGCGGCACGCTCAAAGCCAATAATCTGGTCGCAGTCGAGCATATTCGCGAGATTTCCAGCCGACTGGTGGTCAATCAATCTTCGCTCAAACTCAAGCACGATCGACTGCAACCGATGTTGGATGCTTTTGCTACCACCGTGGCAAGCCGTCACGCCTAATGTCGCTGCACAACGTCAATTGGCGGCCGATTCCGCTGTATACACTGCTATTGATGTTTGTTTGGCCATGGCTGATTAAATGGGAAATCGTCGATAGCGGCGGCGATACGCTGTATTGGTTTATCGCCGCGACGTACCTCAATTATCTATCGTTTATTTTCAGCATTGCCTACGGCCAACGCATGCAAGCGGGTTTGCACCCAGCGCAAGCCGTATGGCTGTTTATGCTCAGCAATGTCTTGTTGATTCTGACCTTTGCCACTGGCTGGCAAGTGTTTGATGTTTACGGCACCAGCGCGGGCTGCACCAACAATACCAATTTCCTTGACTCGCTATATTTCTCATCGACGATCTTTGCCACCGTCGGCTTTGGCGACTTTCTGCCGTGCAATGACCACGGCAAAGCATTGTTTATCGCCGAATCCATCATCGGCTCAACCCATTTTGGTATTTTCATCACGCTGATTTTTAGTCGCGTGATATTTCCTAGCGCCCCAGACAAGGAATAAATGCTGCTCAGCAGCAATTGCGCGTATGCTGTGATAGCCAACTGGCACACAACCCACCAGGGGTAAACACCATGGCCAAAGGTCAGGTTCGCAGCAATAAAGAAACAAAAAAACCCAAGCAAGACAAGAAAAGCGCAGCACCCGCCTCAACATTTGGCAATGCCGCAGCACAAGCTAGCTCGCAAATCAGCGAAGCAAAGAAACACAAGTAAACCCACTGCTATTGTCTGCCCACAGCATGCCACCTTCACGGTGGCATTTTTGCGGCTTTACATTATATGCATTTATATATTATATTAATACATATCATATCCAAGCGCAGGAAGTCATCATGGCAGACGTACAGAAACTCCTTATTGTGGGTGGCGTAGCAGGCGGCGCCTCAGCGGCGGCACGGGCTCGTCGGCTCAATGAAGCGGCGCAAATCATCGTATTCGAGCGCGGCCCCTATGTTTCATTTGCCAACTGTGGTCTGCCCTATCATTTGGGCGGAGACATTGCCGAACGCGAATCTTTACTGCTCCACACCCCCGAATCGCTCACCGCACGCTTTGGACTGGATGTGCGCGTCAATAGCGAAGTCTTGAGCATCGATCGCAGCAATAAAACCGTGCGCGTCCTCAATCGCCTCACCGGCGATGAATATCTGGAAAGCTACGACGCACTGATTCTCGCGCCCGGCGCAGCACCGATTCGCCCACCACTGCCCGGTTTGGACCATGAGCGCGTCTTTACGCTGCGCACCGTACCTGATCTGGATCGCCTGATGAATGTGATGACGCCCGATGTGAAACATGTGACCGTCGTTGGCGCGGGGTTTATCGGGCTGGAAACGGTGGAAGCCTTGCGTCATCGCGGCTTGCAGGCCAGCCTCGTTGAGCGTGGCACGCAAGTGCTCACCCCGCTCGATGCCGAAATGACTGCGCCACTTTCCCATGAGCTAAAAGCCCACGGCGTCGAGCTACTATTGGGTGAAAGCCTGCAAAGCGTGAATGCCGGCGAGCGACTCACCTTGCAAATGGAATCGGGCCGCCAAGTGACGACCGATCTGGTGGTCTTGGCCATCGGCGTGAAGCCAGAAAATCAATTAGCCCGCGAAGCCGGTTTAGAAATCGGCAGTACAGGTGGGGTATATGTCAATGAGCAGCAGCAAACCAGCGATTCCAGCATATACGCCGTAGGGGATGCCGTTGAAGTGCGCCACACGATCAATGGCAAAGCGGTATTGCTGCCGCTGGCTGGCCCTGCCAATCGCCAAGGCCGCATCGCTGCCGACACGATTTTTGGTCGCCAAGCACACTATCGCGGCAGCCAAGGCACGGCGATCTGTAAAGTATTTGATCACACTGCGGCCAGTACCGGCCTGAACGAGAAAACGCTGCAAGCGGCCAATATGCCGTATCAAAAACTGTATTTACACGGCAACGATCACGCCAGCTATTACCCCGGCGCGACGATGATTAGCCTGAAAGTACTGTTTGACCCCGCCTCGGGCAAATTGCTGGGCGCGCAAGCCGTCGGCGAAAAAGGCGTCGATAAACGCATCGATGTGCTGGCCGTAGCGCTGCAAGCCGGCATGACGATCGATGATCTGGCTGAAATGGAATTAAGCTATGCACCACCGTACGGCGCAGCCAAAGACCCGGTTAATTTGGCCGGGATGGCGGCGCAAAATTGGCAAGCGGGTTTGCTGCAACTCACTCAGCCGGAAGATTTGGCACAAGCCAGCGACGCGCAAATCATCGACGTACGCGAGCCGGAAGAAATCGCCAGCGGCCAGATTGCCGGTGCGCGCAATTTGCCGCTGAGCCAGTTGCGCCAATTGAGCCACTTGCTCGATAAAAATAAGCCAGTGATTGTGTACTGCATGGTCGGCTTGCGCGGCTATATTGCGCAGCGGCATTTAAGTCAGCTCGGCTTTAACGTACGCAGCCTCAACGGCGGATACAAAACTTGGCAAATGTGGCAGGCCACAAAGACGGCATAAAAAGAGGACATGCAGGCTCAACATTACGCCTGCATGGATTTCTGTTTCGCGTCAGACTCGCAATCAGCAAGTAAGGGTATAATCGCCCGATAGAAAATTACTTTGGGTCTGTGCCATGATTCGCCGTTTAGATTCCACCTCCGCTGATTTTCAATCCGAACTCACCGCCCTGCTGGCGTTTGAAACCTCGCAAGACCCGCAGGTGGATCAACGCGTTGCCGCTATTTTGGCTGACGTTAAAACGCGTGGCGATGCGGCTGTGGTTGAGTATACAAACAAATTTGATGGCACCAGCGCCAGCTCGATGGCCGATCTGGAGCTGACGCAAGCTGAGCTGAAAGCCGCTTTCGAGCGCCTGCCCGCCGATCAAGCCACCGCCCTGCAAGCCGCCGCCGCCCGCGTACGCAGCTACCACGAGAAACAAAAAATGAGCTCGTGGAGCTACGAAGACGAAGACGGCACGCTGCTTGGCCAGCAAGTCACCGCACTCGATCGCGTCGGTATTTATGTACCGGGCGGCAAAGCGGCGTATCCCTCATCGGTATTGATGAATGCCATTCCAGCGCACGTCGCCGGCGTCGCGGAAATCATCATGGTCGTGCCAACGCCCAAAGGCGAGCGCAATGATTTGGTCTTGGCCGCTGCCTATGTGGCGGGCGTGAGCCGCGCTTTCACCATCGGCGGCGCGCAAGCCGTTGGCGCACTGGCCTATGGCACGCAAACTGTACCGCAAGTCGATAAAATCACCGGCCCAGGCAATGCCTATGTCGCCGCCGCCAAACGTGCGGTGTTTGGTGTGGTTGGCATTGATATGGTCGCCGGCCCATCGGAGATTTTGGTACTCGCCGATGGCACCACCAACCCTGATTGGGTCGCGATGGATTTATTCAGCCAAGCCGAGCATGATGAAATCGCGCAATCGATTTTACTGTGCCCGGACGCAGGGTATGTCGATGCAGTCTATGCCAGCATTGAGAAATTGATCGATACCCAGCCACGCAAAGACATCATCGCCGCCTCGCTGAAAAATCGCGGCGCGCTGATTGTGGTGAAAGATTTGGACGAGGCGTGCGAGATCTGTAACTACATCGCGCCCGAACACATGGAATTGTCGGTCGAAAACCCCGAAGCGCTGCTACCTAAAATCCGCCACGCGGGCGCGATTTTCATGGGGAAATTCACCTCTGAATCATTGGGCGACTACTGTGCTGGCCCAAATCACGTGCTGCCGACCGCGCGCAGTGCGCGTTTCTCTAGCCCGCTGGGCGTGTATGACTTCCAGAAACGCTCTAGTCTGATCAAAGTATCCGAAGTCGGCGCACAAAAACTCGGCCAGATTGCTTCGGTACTGGCGCACGGCGAAGGCCTGACCGCCCACGCCAACGCGGCTGAGTTCCGTCTGAAATAAGCTGTATCGCGGGTGAGCTTTGCTGCAGCTCACCCGCAATTTCATGCGGCAACCATTATTGCAGGCGCAAACCAATATGCCCGTCAATGCGCTGCAGACGGCCATCATCAGCAAAAATCACGGCATCAACGCCGTGAAATAGCTCCGCGCCAGCGGCATCCACAATACTCCACTCAAACAAAGCGCTAGAGCCGGTTGTGCGCACATTCCCCACCATTTTGCTTTGCATTCCCGGGTAGCGACTCAACATCTGCACAATCTGCCCATCTAGCTCAGGGCGTGTTTCAGCCAAACTATACGAATCATTGTGCCGGACTTTGTCGATGACGGCGGCCCGCAAAATCTGTTCGCGTTTTGCCGTATCTTTTTCCCCCCAAGCCTGCAAATAGCTGCTCACAATCTGCTCAGGGTTCATTTTTGCCTGCGCAGCCAACGCACTCGCCATCATCAAACTGGCTACCACGACCATCTTCAATTTTTTGTGCATTTCCAGTGCTCCTATCTCTTTTTTTATTGAGTTTGTGATTGATTACTTCGCTTCAAACGAACAAAATGTACCGTTCGTTCGGTACATAATTTGCAACATCACGCGATACGCTGTCAAGCGCTTTGTCGTATCCGTTAAACTAGCGGCATTGAAGGAGATATTCGTGGCGATCCAGCGCAGCACTTTGATTGAATTATTACGCGCCGTTTTTCACACTTACGGCTATGACGGCGCTTCACTCAGCCGTATTTCGCAAGCCACCGGTTTGGGCAAAGGCAGCTTGTATCATCATTTCCCTGGCGGCAAAGATGAAATGGCGATTGCAGTCTTGCAGGCTGAAGGTGTGTATTTTCAATCGCTGCTCGCGCCACTGAGCGAGGCGGGAACGCCGCTCGAACGTTTGCGCCGATTTGCCGAGCAGTTACAGCTCAATCCACCGGAGCAACGCTTTTCCAGCACACTCGATGTCTACACCATGGGCGATGCATGGCAGCTATTTCAAGCCGATATGCGCGCAGCGGTTGAAGAATGGGTCGTCAAGCTGAGCGCCGTATTGGTGGAAGCGGGCATTGCGCCAGATACCGCCCAATATCGCGCCAAGGAAATGATCGCGCAGATCGAGGGAATGCGGCTGATTTGCCGTTGCCTTGGGGATTGGAAAGATTACGAGCAATTGCTGAATCATTTACCCGAGCAATTACTCAAGCCTAGCAATTAGCCAATGGCTGTAGGGTATATCAATACAAACATTATTATAAAAGGACTTGGCAGGTATACCCTACTAAGCCACTAGCTCAGGCAAGCGGGTTAAATCCAGTGTAGCGTCACTGGGCATTTCGGCATGCAGGTGAAGTTGCAAAAAGCTCACTTGCCGCCCGTATTCTGCCGCCAGCTCTTTAATCCCCAGCACATGGCAATAACGCTCCGCCTGTCGCACCAGACGCATTTCAAGATGACGCAGCCCGTCTTCTTGGGCAATCAACAAGCCTCTTCTGACGATCTCCATCGCCCGCTCAGCATCCCCTTGATGGAATACCAGCTCGCCCCATTCGGCTAATAAATTGACTTCAACCCAGTGATAGGGCGTGGTGGAAACAGTTAATAAACCTTCCTCGATTTCGGACTCAGCCACCTCCAGCGCCCCTTCTTGCATTGCAATTTGCGCCAATCGAAAGTGACATTCCGCCACATGATGCGGTAATTGATTGGCATGACTCATGGCCAGCGCCTGATTGAGCAACACACGGGCGGCTGCATATTGCTGCAGCTTAAACAAATTAACCGCCCAGTTGATTTTGGCCATGGTGATCAAAAAGGCGTCTTCAGTTGCGAGCAAGATGGTGTGCCCCGCTTCGTGCATCGTGACCGCCAGTTGGTTTTGGCCACACACATCACAAATACGCCCTAACCCGACCATCGCCAAACCGCGCGTTTTGGCCAAACTGGCTTGCTTGCCACACAGCAATACGCATTGCTGCCAATAAGATAGCGCCGGCGGATAATGGGCTAAGGAATAATGACAACAACCGAGTTGCTCTAAAATGGCCGGCATTTCTTGGAATAATTTGAATTCCTGCGCATAGGCCATCGCCTCAGACAAAACCTCGATCGCCTGCGCAAAATCGCCCAATTGATCTTCAATCAGCGAAAGGCGCAATGAGGCCGCAATAAAATGCTGAATATCAAAGGCCTCGCGCGTCTCTTGCAACAAGGACATGCAAAATCCACGCGCCAATACCGGGTCGGTAAAGATGTGCGCGTCAATCAGATCTAGTGTGTGCTGGCGTGGCGGGCTGGCTGGAGCTGACATAATGAACCTCTCACTCTATGCTTTGTAGCACAGCAACTCTGGATAGTCTTTTTCATTCAGTAGTAAAGCAGGCGAACGATCTGCAGAAAAATACCCAACCTAGGTATTTAATCAAGGAGCTTATTTAAAAAAAAGCCTGACGACATACACCGTCATAAACTACACCCCAGACACCACAACAAATAAACTCAGCAGGATGCATCATGCCCAGTGAATACCTTCGTTTTTTGTTGGAACAACTTCAGCCCTTAGGCCACTTGCGTGCCAAAGCCATGTTTGGCGGGCACGGGCTGTATTGCGATGAGATCTTTTTTGCCATCGTCGTCGACGATGTGTTGTACGTCAAAGTCGACGAACACAATCGCCCACGCTTTTTAGCTGCCGAGTTAGCGCCTTTTAGCTATTCAATGAAAGATGGCCGCACGATGAGTATGAGTTACTACCCTCTCCCTGAGTCTGCATTAGAAGAGCGCGCCGAGTTGCTCGATTGGGCTCGAGAAGGCATTGCGGCAGCCTTACGTGCGCCTGAGCGCAAAACTCGCAAAAAAACAAAGGCCTAGCGGCGAGACCAAATTAGCGATAAAAGCCGGTGAATATCTTTGTCAGCACAGCTTTTATTGCAAAACTTACGGATTTAGCGCGTTCAGAGCTTCCCGCCAACGCTAATCTGTTGGAAAATGCGGTATTGATCGGCATAAGCCGAGCCGTTTACGAGAATCATTGATGCGCCAAGTTACCGTTACTCGCAATACGCTAGAAACCCAGATCACCATCACGCTAAACCTCGACGGCACAGGCGTGAGCAAATTTGATACTGGCGTACCCTTTTTTGAGCATATGCTCGACCAAGTTGCCCGTCATGGTCTGTTTGATATTGAAATCAAAGCCGTTGGCGATTTACATATCGACGCGCATCACACCGTAGAAGACGTCGGCATTACACTGGGCCAAGCTTTTGCCAAAGCAGTTGGCGATAAAAAAGGCATCGTGCGTTACGGTCACAGCTATGTGCCACTCGATGAGGCGCTGAGCCGCGTCGTGGTCGATCTCTCTGGCCGCCCCTGTCTGGAATATGACTGCGAATACACGCGTGCGATGATTGGCGGCTTTGACGTTGATCTGTTTGGCGAATTTTTCCGCGGCTTTGTCAATCACGCCGCGATCAGCCTGCACATCGACAATCTGAAAGGCAAAAACGCCCACCACCAAGCCGAAACCATTTTCAAAGCCTTGGGCCGCGCCTTGCGCATGGCTGTTGAGCTTGACCCACGGATGGCTGGCATTACGCCATCCACCAAAGGCACACTGGTAGGCTGAGATGACGCAAGCACACAAACCAACGATCGCGATCGTCGATTACGGCATGGGCAATCTACACTCGGTGACCAAAGCGTTTGAGCTGGTTGCTGGTGACGATGCCACCATTATTTTGACCGCTGATCCTGCGGTGGTCGCTAGCGCGGACAAAGTTGTTTTCCCCGGCCAAGGCGCCATGCCAGACTGTATGCGCGAGCTTAATGAAAGTGGCTTAAAACAAGCCGTGCTCGACGCCGCAGCCAGCAAGCCATTTTTGGGCATCTGCGTCGGCGCTCAGTTGCTTTTTGAACACAGTGAAGAAGGCGATATGGATTGCCTGGGTGTATTCAAAGGCAAAGTCGTGAAATTCAAGCCAGAAAACATGCGTGATACCGAAGGGCTGAAGCTCAAAGTGCCGCACATGGGCTGGAATGAAATGTTTATTCAGCGCGAGCACCCGCTTTGGGCTGGCATTAATGAAGCAGAACGCTTTTATTTCGTGCATAGTTACCATTTCGCGCCCGAGAGCGATGCCGATACCATCATCGAATCGGCGTATCCAAACCGCTTTGCCGTGGCGGTGGCGCGCGATAATATTTTCGCCATTCAGTGCCACCCAGAAAAAAGCGATAAGGCGGGTCTGCAATTGCTGAAAAATTTCGTACACTGGAATGTATAACAATTTGATGAAATACGTCATAAGGCGTTATTTTTACAAGCTGTTTTAATTAAACCCCTCACTATATGCTTTTGAAATCATGCTGATTATTCCTGCAATTGATCTTAAAGATGGCCAATGTGTTCGTTTGCGCCAAGGCGAAATGAATGATGCAACGGTGTTTTCCGATGACCCAGCGAGCTTTGTATCGCATTGGCTCGGTCAAGGCGCACGCCGTATGCACTTGGTCGACCTCAATGGCGCGTTTGCTGGTAAGCCCAAAAATCTGTCGGCGGTAAAGCAGATTTTGAAAGCAATCAATGGCGAAGTCCCTGTGCAATTGGGTGGTGGTATTCGCTCGCTCGAAACCATCGAAATGTATCTGGATGCCGGCATTGATTACGTCATCATCGGCACTGCGGCCATCAAACAGCCGGGCTTCTTGCACGAAGCATGTGATGCCTTCCCTGGCCAAATCATCGTTGGCCTTGATGCCAAAGACGGTATGGTGGCCACCGATGGCTGGGCCAAGGTCACCGACCACGAAGTCATCGATCTGGCCAAGCGCTTTGAAGGCTATGGCGTGGAAAGCGTGATTTACACCGACATTGGCCGCGATGGCATGTTGTCGGGCGTGAATATCGAAGCGACCGTCAAATTGGCTCAAGCTCTGACGATTCCTGTGATTGCGTCGGGTGGCCTGACCAATCTGGATGACGTACGCAAATTGTGCGAAGTAGCCGAAGAAGGCATTGAAGGCGTCATTACTGGCCGTGCGATTTACGAAGGCACCATCGACTTTGCCAAGGCACAAGAACTCGCTGACGAGCTGTGTGAAGACTAAGACCGATGACAGACAATCAGGCAGACGACAACAAACCTGAGTGGCTGGATTGGGCAACTGAAGAGCGCCATATTGGCCAGCTCATTCGCGAGCAAAATCCAGCCTGGTTTACTGAAATCTGCCAGATTTTATTTGATACCGACCCGATGATGATACGCCTGGTCGGCGAGCCGGAAGGTTACGCACCTGAAGTCGGCAGTATTATCCGCAGCCTACCGCAATGCATCAGTGTCGAGGATGTGCAGCAGTTGATTTTTAATGTGTTTACCCAGTGGTTTACCCCCGAATTTGCTGGCGGTCGCAGCCAGTACTTTGAAACGGCGCAAGCCGTCTGGGCCAGCTGGAAAGCACAACAGCAAGAATAGTGGCGGCGCACCCTACGCCCGCTCGGAAAAAATATGCCATTAGCCAAACGTATTATCCCTTGCCTTGATGTGACCGCAGGTCGTGTTGTGAAAGGCGTCAATTTCCTCGAGTTACGCGATGCGGGCGATCCGGTTGAAATCGCCAAGCGCTACAACGATCAAGGCGCAGACGAGCTGACCTTTCTCGACATTACCGCCTCTAGCGATGATCGCGATCTGATTTTGCACGTAATCGAAGCCGTTGCTTCGCAAGTATTCATTCCACTCACCGTCGGTGGTGGCGTACGCAAAGCCGATGATGTGCGTCGCTTGCTCAATGCTGGCGCAGATAAAGTCAGCATCAATACCACCGCGGTATCTAACCCTGAAGTCGTCAAGCAAGCCGCCAGCCGTTTTGGTAGCCAAGCCATTGTGGTGGCAATTGACGCCAAGGCGACCGACGCCACCAATAGCCGCTGGGAGGTCTTTACCCACGGCGGTCGTCGTGCGACGGGTCTTGACGCGGTTGAGTGGGCGTTAAAAATGCAAAAGATGGGTGCGGGTGAAATTTTGCTCACCAGCATGGATAGAGATGGCACCAAGATCGGCTTTAATTTGCCGCTAACACGCGCCGTTTCGGATGCAGTAGATATTCCCGTGATCGCCTCGGGCGGGGTGGGTAATCTGCAGCACTTGGTTGACGGCGTAAAGCAAGGCCATGCCGATGCGGTCTTGGCAGCGAGTATTTTCCACTTTGGTGAATACACAGTGCGTCAGGCCAAAGAAGCCATGCACGCCGCCGGCATTGAAGTGCGCTTCTAAATGAAGACCATGATGAAGACCAGCCTACAGCTCATTAGCGGCTTGATGTTATTGGCTGCAAGTGTCGCCAATGCCTGCGAAATCAGCGTCCAGACTCCGGCGAATGTGTCGATGGAAGTCGACAATATGCGCCATGGATTGAAAAATGAGCTCACGCTATTTTTGACTGTTAAATCAGCGGTCAATACCGAATTAAAACGCCCTCCTGCGGTTGTCGACGACAAGGGTCGCGTGAGCGAACCGATACGCATGGAAGGGGCTTTAGGAAAAATCAACGCCAATGAATCGCGCCAATGGGTGGTGTATTACGCCCCTGTCGCAGATTTCACGGCTGAAAAAGTGGTCTTGCAATGAGCTGGTTAGACGAAATCAAATACGATAATGCGGGCTTAGTGCCTGTTATCGCCCAAGACGAGCAAACAGGTCGGGTGATGATGTTTGCCTACGCCAACCGTGAGGCCGTCGCGCTGACCGCAGAAAAAGGCACCGCGCACTACTGGACGCGTTCGCGCCAAAAGCTGTGGCATAAAGGCGAAGAGTCTGGCCATTTTCAGCACGTGTCGGCGGTGCAGCTCGATTGCGATGGCGATGTGCTGATTTATAAAATTCGCCAAGAAGGCGGTATCGCCTGCCATACCGGTCGCGAAAGTTGCTTCTTTCGCACGCTGATTGATGGCCAATGGCAAGTGACTGAAGATGTGTTGAAAGATCCGAGCGCAATTTACGGCCATAGCCACTAAGCATTGGCGGTGCTGAACTTGATCAGCGACACAAACTTGTCACCCCAGTGCAATATAATCTACAAGTTTTCAATTGGAGCAGGACATGATTTCCGCTGAAATTCTGGAACGTTTGTCACAAACCCTAGCCGAACGCCGTGAGGCCGACCCTAGCTCATCGTATGTTGCCAAGCTCTACAGCAAAGGTCAGGAAGCCATTCTGAAAAAAGTCGGTGAAGAAGCCGTCGAAACCATTATGGCCGCCAAAGATGGCGACAAATTGCATTTGGTACGCGAAGTGGCTGACCTTTGGTTTCACACGCTGGTCTTGCTCGCACATGAAGGCCTGAGCGCGGAAGATGTTCTGGCCGAATTGGCGCGCCGTGAAGGCATTTCGGGCATCGAAGAAAAAGCCGCCCGCAAACCCGCTTAAGCTCGCGACAAGGATTAAATATGACTGATTGTATTTTTTGCAAAATCGCCAGCGGCGCTATTCCGGCCGACAAAGTCTATGAAGATGACGATGTGCTGGCGTTTAGGGATATTCGCCCCGCCGCTCCGGTGCACTTATTGCTTATCCCAAAGAAGCATATCGATTCGATGCTGACTACCACCAAAGAGGACGAAGCCTTGCTGGGGAAAATGTTAGCATTAACGCCTAATCTGGCGCGCGACAATGGCTTGGGCGCTGGTTATAAAACCGCCATTAATACGGGTTTGGCCGGTGGGCAGGAAGTATTCCATTTGCATCTGCACATCTTAGGTACCCCGCAACAGTAATTAAATGAAAACCTTATAAAATAAGCTTTTCATTCATATACCCCAATAGAAAGAGAGTGCATCATGGGTTCATTCAGCATCTGGCATTGGTTAATTGTCTTGGCCATCGTGGTTTTGGTCTTTGGTACCAAAAAACTCGGTAACGTCGGCAAAGACCTCGGCTCGGCCATCAAGGGTTTTAAAGACGGCATGAAAGGCGAAGAAGAGCCTGCCGCCAAAGATCCAAATCGCATTATCGACGTTACGCCACCGACCGATAAGAAGTAATCGCGCGTGTTTGACATTAGTCTTGGTGAATTGCTCGTCATCGGCGCGGTGACGCTGGTCGTCGTTGGCCCAGAAAAAATGCCCAAAGTCGCACGCACGGCGGGCATGTTGTTTGGGCGTTTGCAGCGCTTTGTGAATACCGTCAAAGGTGATTTACAGCGCGAAATGCAAGCGAGCGAATTGGCGCAGATTCAAAAAGAAATCGAAGCTGAGGCGGCGGAAATCAAAAACACGATTCACCAGCCGATGGCTGAAACGCGGCAAGCGTTTGCTGATTTGGAAGCCAACTTTCAAGCCACGCTCAGTAGCGAGCAGGCCGCAGTTGCCGCCGAAACAACCCCCAGCACCGCCGCACAGCCGAGCATAGCCGTTGCGGAAACACCGACCACTGCCGAGCCAGAGCCCGCACTGAGCCCGCAGGTCAATCTACCCACGGCAGAGCCTAGCGCTCAGCCCGATAGCAGTGGCGAGCCACCCGCCAAGGTCAAAAGCAAATCGGCCCATGCTGATAAAACAGCCGATCTTCATGAAGAACAGCTCGATTTATTTGCCGATTTAAACGAAACCAGCCCTTTACCTTCGGATCGGCGCTAAACAATGAGTGATATCAGCGACAATCTGCAACCCTTGATTAGTCATTTGGTTGAATTACGCATCCGCCTTGTTCGCGGTGCTTTGGTTTTTATCGTTGGCTTTCTGATTGCCTTTGCTTTCTCGGCCAAATTGTATGACGTGCTCGTTGCACCGCTCGCCGCGGTCTTGCCCGGGCAAAAGCTCGTCACCATCGGCATTGCTTCACCGTTTCTGGTACAGGTCAAAATCGCCGCGATGGTCGCCTTCGTCGTGACCTTACCGCATACGCTGTATCAAATCTGGGCCTTTGTGGCGCCCGGCCTCTATACGCATGAGAAAAAGCTCATTCTGCCGCTTGTTGTTGCCTCAACCCTGCTGTTTTTACTCGGAATGGCGTTTGCCTACTTCCTTGTATTTGGCGTGGTATTCAAATTTATCGCCTCAGTGGTACCCGCCAGCATGCAATGGTTACCCGATTCGGGCGAATACCTCGACTTTGCCATGGGCATGTTTTTGGCCTTTGGTGTGACTTTTGAAGTCCCCATTGCCGTTATCGTGATGGTGCGCATGGGCTTTGTCACCATCGCCAAACTGCGCGAAATTCGCTCTTATGTCATTGTCGGCTCATTTGTCATCGCCGCCGTTGTGACGCCACCTGATGTATTATCTCAATGTCTATTAGCGATACCGCTTTGGCTGCTATACGAGGCAGGGGTATTGGTTGCGGCTTGGTTATACCAGCCGACCACTGCTCAGCCACAACAATCCTGATCCGAGTTTAATAATGCCCTTCAGCTCTTACCAACTTCGCCTCTACCAAGGCTTGCTCTTTTTACTGGCCGCCGTGCCGTGTGGCATCCCGTTTCGCTGGGACCCCAATCCGGTTTTCCCCTCTGAGCTCGCCGCTTTTTTCTTCTGCGTGCTAATCACGCTGGCTGGCGTGTTGGTGCCGAGCGAGCGCGGTGAAAAGAGCAATCCACCTTGGGTTAGTCTGATGTGGATTGCGTTTGCAGGCGTGATCGGCTTGCAAACACTGGTACTGAGCCATGGCTATAGCACCGAGCGGCTTTATCCGGTGATTTACGCGCTGGGAGCGGCAGGTGCGGCGTGGTCATTGGCGCGCGCAATCGCGGTGTATGGTGCTGAGCGACTATTGAATATGTTTGCCTGGGGCTTATTGGCCGGCGCGATTTTCAATTCGGGCTTGGCTGTGCCGCAAATTGTGCAGTTGATTCAAGACGGCCCACGTCTGATTTTTGGCAATATCGGCCAGAAAAACATGTACGGGCATTATCTGGCTTGGGGCTTGGCCAGCGCGGCGTATCTGGTTACGCAAAAAGATGAGCTGCCCAAGTGGATGTTTTGGATCGTAGCGACTTGGCTGGCGCTGTCATTGGCCTTCTGCGGTTCACGTTCGCCATTCCTTTATGCACTGGCTTGGTTGCCAGCGGGTTTATTCCTCTGGTGGCGCGGCGCAGAAACTTTGCGAGAGTTTGGTAAATCACTAACGATTGCTGCGGCCTTGATTATCTTGATGCAGTTCCTTGCGCCCGTGGTGAACGAGCTATTACAAGCCTTGCTCAAAGCCAAAAACGACGTGCCAACGGGGCTGGATCGTATTGATTCAAACGGCTCGCGCCGCTTGGTTGAATGGCAAAAAGCGTGGATTACCTTCCTCAATCATCCATGGCTGGGTATTGGTTGGGGCGCGTGGGGCTCGCAAAGTATCGCTTTGCAGGTGCGCCCCGAGTTTGCGATTTCATCCGAAAGCGTCTTGTTTACCCATGCGCATAACTCCATCCTCAATTTGATGGCTGAAACAGGCGTGATTGGCACCAGCATGATTGTGGCAGGTATTACTTATGCCTACAGCCAAGTGCTGCGCGCATGGCGCAATCCGGCCGTGATGTTTGCGGCGGCCTTGGGCGCGGTCTCCATTTTGCACAGTCTGGTTGAATATCCGCTGTGGTATTTCCACTTCCTCGGCCCCTTTGCCGTGATTCTGATCTTTATGCAGCAAGGTGCGCCGCGTCTGGCTTTCCCGGCATCGATTGCGCGGATGAGCTGGGCACTCTGGGGCGGTGTGGCACTGGGCTTATGTGTTCTCGGTGGTCAGCTTTATCTGAAGATTTATCCGATCATGGACCCTGCTGGCAATGAAAAGCTCAATGCCAGCCGCATCGCCACACTGGAATCGATGCGCAACAATCCGCTCATCGATTATTACGCCGAGCATGGTTTGAGCAATTACATTGTCGCCAGCCGTAGCGAAATGGATTGGAAACTGGCGATCTTGCGCAAACAAAATGCGCTGCGCCCCTATCCCGGCCAAATGACCGATCAAGCGGTATTAGAGGCCTTAAGTGGCAACCAAGCGATTGCGCATCAATTGATCCGCCAAGCGGCCTTTGCCTACCCAGAGAGCTTTGATTATTTCTATCAAACACTCGATAGCTTTAAAGAACCTGAAATCAAAGCGCTACTCAAAGACGTCGATGAAGCGCGCGAGTTTTTCAACGCCAAGCTCGATTTCAAAATTAAGCGTCCAGCCACGCATGACGCCAGTGAGCCCAAGGCCGAAAAATAAGCCTGACACACCGAGCAAAAGCCCCCATGTGGGGCTTTTGTTTTTACAGGTAAACTAAGCACGATGAAAAAAGCTGTTTCCCCCCTCCCCCCGATTGATGGCCTCGCTCCAAGCTGCGTCGCGCTGTGCCCCGGCCCTTGGGACACGATGTTGGCGTTTTTAGAAGAACGCTTCCCCTATCTGGAAGCCGGCTTGCTGCAAACCCGCCTCGCCGCGGGCGAAATCTATGACGATGCGGCGCAGCCCGTCGCCGCCGATGCGCCCTTCGTCGCGGGCGGCTATTTGTGGTACTACCGCGCCGTGCGGCAAGAAACGCGCGTACCGTTTGAGATCGACATTCTGTACCAAGACGAGCGCATTATCGTCGTCGATAAACCGCATTTTTTATCGACGATTCCCGCCGGGCGTTTTGTCAAAGAAACCGCCTTGGTGCGGCTGCGTGTCTTGCTCGGCATACAGGAAATCGCACCGATGCACCGGCTAGATCGCGAAACCGCCGGCGTTTTATTATTTTGCCTCGACCCAGCCAGCCGCAGCGCGTATCAGCAGCTATTTGAAAGTCGTGAAGTGCAAAAGCAATACGAAGCCATCGCCCCATACCGCGCCGAGCTGGATTTACCCCTCGTCCATCGCTCGCGACTAGAGCGTGCTTCTGGCGAGTTTTTTACCATGGCCGAAGTGGCGGGTGAGCCCAATAGCGAAACCAAAATCAGCCTGATCGAACGCCAAGGCGCATGGGCGCGTTACTTCCTTGAACCGCACACCGGCAAAAAGCATCAACTGCGCGCGCATTTAGCCGCGCTTGATATTCCGATCGTCAATGACCCATGGTATCCCGTTGTGCTCGACGAAAAAGGTGATGACTTTAGCAAGCCGCTGCAATTACTGGCGCGCGAGCTGCGCTTTATTGACCCATTTACGCAAGAAGCCCGCTGCTTTAGATCGCAACGTACGCTGCTCTGGCCCATAGAATAAAGCCGGCATGACGATCGGGTAATTTGTCACACGCCCGAAGTTAAATAGTACAAGGACATATCGGCGCCAGGACACTAGAATGTTTTACATGGAATACGCCTTGAACACGTATTTCATACGAGAGAGTTGGAGCCCGCTCAAGCGGGCTTTTTTTTGTTTGATGAACAACCTCCTACGACGCTAGATAGTAGTTCAGTGGAACAATTTAAGTAATGAGGCGCAATTGATTGGAGTCCGCTCCCACAGAAATTCAAAATTGGCCCACTGAACTACTTAGCTTAATTAAGGAATACCTCCCAAGAATTTTCAAAAGCAGCAAGCTGCTTTGGACTGACACCGGGCATCTTGGGATCATTTAATCCTGGATAAAATCTTTCAGGTGTATCGAGAAAAACATGCCCAGGAACAATGTAATATTGTGGTGAAATACCTGGCAAATTTAATATTACAAAAACGTATATGTGATTTCTCACTATTCTATCGGGAGAGATCAAAAACCAGTTTTTCTTCCTAAGCGACTTCACTTGAACATTGAAAGTCTTATTCGTACTTTGATTATAAGAAAATATATCGATTGATTTTGCATTACCAAATGTCAGTGAGGTCTGCATATCTCTCTTTAAAAGTTCTGCTGCAACAAAAAACTCTCCTGACAGCCCCGTAATTTGCCCGTCTACTTTGGTCTTCTTTGGCGCGGTCTTTATAGCATTTTCGACAGCAGGCGTAACAGCCCTGGCAAGCAACAGATTATTAATAACATCCATTACAATTTCTCTATCCTTAACAACATCGACACATTGGTATTGTTCAGGATCACGATTAACCCATGAATCAAGCACGGAGAATTCATTATTTAATTGTAATATTTGTAGCCGATAAATCAGAAATCCAGTCCAGCTTCGATGAAAGTTAAGCCATCCATCCGCGTAGTATATAAACCACTTCTCCTCCATTTCCTCTGGAATATAGCCTGCCTTGATTTTCAAAAATTCTTCACTTGTAAAGCTTGTTCGCAAATCAAGAGGAGCGACTAAATGTGGAGCTGGCAATGTTTGCCAAGTAATCTGAGTGGCTTCCATAATTATTACCAAGATTAAAATTAATTAGTCAACAAACGATTACACTCTATTGTAAAAACATAAAACTCACAAATAGAAACTCGCAAGATGGGATTGAATAGATCAGGCAAATTCCACAGAACCAATAGCTTTTGTGATCTGTGCCAAGGAAGAAAAATGAACATCTACATATGTCGCATCAAAATACTGCCCCTTAACAATAACACCAACCTCCTTCCAGCGTTCAATAGTTGAATCTTTAATTTTATTCTCATCTAGGAGGCCAACCCTAAATAAGTTAACCCCAGCCACACCAGCCAGCATATGCCTACCCTTTAAATAAAATCTAACCTCGGTCTTTAATATTGCAATTTCATCAACAAATGGACAATCCACCAATGCCGTAGCGATCTCAATCAACTTTGGATTCAAGACATTTCCATTATTATCACAGGCCACATCTGTAATATAATATCCATCCATTTTCTTGATTATCTTTGGCCTGTTAGACTTATCGTATTTTGCCAGTGCAATTTTTGCAGCCTCAAGTAAATCAATGCGCCCCTTAGAGTTAGCATTGCAAATTATATTTTCCAGCTCATGCTTGGTAAACTTATCTGACTTAATTTTTTCTAGAAAATCACTCATAACATCCTCAAATACGACAAAATATTTTTTTAAAAACATACAACGCAAATTCAAATAGTAACAGCGACCTATCTCAGATTTAGTGTTAAGAATGAGTAAACTTGATACAAGTTAGTGAATCTACCCACGTCAACACGCCCGCTGAATCGGCATCAGTAATTGCCCGATAATCTGGCCATCGATGCATTTACTCAGCTCAATATACGGTCGGCGGCCGTCGAAGACGTAGACTGATTGCTGCTCCAGCCAGTCTTCGTGCATCCAGCGCGACAGCGGCATTTCATTCACATACGGCAAGCAGGCATACAGCCCGCCGGCAATTTGGCCGCGAATAAAGTCGGGAAAATCACGCGAGACCAGCTCGCTGCGCGGGTCGATAATAAAGCCAAATTCGCATAAACGATGATCAACACGGATCAGGCCGCCGTCTTCGCGCTCCAGCCAGACACATTGCAACCCACCCAGACCGAGCTTTTCACCATCGGCAATCGTTTGATCGACTGCGGCGCCGATCTGCGCCCAGCCCAGCATCAGACGCCAGCTGCGGTACAAATATTGGCTAGTCGCTAATTCGCGCACTTGAATACGCTGCGCCACATCGATGCGAAACGGCTCGCGGCTGGCATACCAGGCATCGGCTTGCTGCATCAGCTCGGCATTGACCTGATTCGAGACTACCGCGGTGCTGTCCATATAGCTACGCCAAGCACCTTGCCGCCAATCGCGCGCCGAGTAGCCGAAGTATTGCTTGAACGTTTTGGCAAAGGCCGAATCCGATGAAAAACCGGTGGCGTGGGCGATTTGGGTAATGGCCGTTTTTTCATAGCGCACGCGCATACAGGCGCGCTGCAAACGGCGGCGGCGCAGATAGTCCATCGGCGTTTGCCCGACATGATCACCAAATACCCGATCAAAGTGATGCACCGAATAGCAGGCCTGCCGCGCCAATTCATCCAAGCGGATCGGCTCGGCCAAACGCATTTCTAGTCGATTAATCAGGCTATGAATTCGCCGCTCGGGTACACCATATTCGAAATTCGACATCTAACTGCCTTTCATTTCACTGAAGCTTTCATTACGAATTGGTAGTTTGCCACAAAATCAGTCTGCAATAGTACGAGGACAGCGGCATATCGCATCGCTACACTGATGTTGATGGAATACGCCTTGAACACGCATTTCATAGAGAGAGTTGGAGCCCGCGCAAGCGGGCTATTTTTTTGCCATTTTGTTCCCGTCACTATTCACACTTCAAAGCGCTTGTTGCGCGATCAAAGCTGAGCTTAAGCTAGCTCAATTGCAGTCAAATCAACAAGCCGCCGCACCAGATGTCTTCGTCATATTCTGGCTATACTCAAGCAGCCTATGACCCAGATCGCTCACCAAGCCACTGGTACAGCTAGCCCGAGGATAAACCATGAGTGTTTTTATTCTGAGTAGCGACCCACTCTTACCAGCGCAAGCCGCACTTCAAGCACAACAAGCCATTCCACTCGACCCCGCAAGCAAGACCCAACCATCGCCCCTTGCCCACGCCGGTGCGGGCGATGCGCTGATCTTGGCCGATTGCCCTCGTGATTTCTGGCCGCAAGTGCTGGCCTTTTTGCAACGGGGTGGCGGCTTGGTATCGCTGGGGCGCTTTCCGCTGGCGGGTGATGATGCGCTGTTTCGCGATCTGAATATTCATGAAGCCCTCGCAGTCGATTGCGCTACCGCGCAAGTCATCAATACAAGCCATGAGTATCCGAATCAATACCAATACAGCAAATCATTTCCAGCCAATACCCCCACTTGTGGCTTGATATTGATGCCAACCAAGCACAAAGATTGCGCCAATGAATCAGGCTCTAGCGGCCCGATGGATGCGCGAATTTATCCGCTACTGACCGCCAATGACGCGCAAGATCGCGCAATCGCCGCGCCGGTGGTGCTGATTGAAAATCATCGCGGCGCTTTTGCCGGTGGCCGTTGGGTCTTGGCCAATATTGACCCGACGCCAGCATTTTGGGCGCAAGGTGGTGCGGCCGCTTTACTCGATTGGGCGCAACTGAGCGCGCGTGGCGCGACCGAAATCACAATCAAACCCGACTTTGCCTGCTATTACCCCGGCGAAGCGGCGAGCATCACCTTGCAAATGGAGGCCTTGCGCGCCAGCGCGATCAGCGAATGGAAAGCGCAATTGAGCGTGCGGCTCAATGATCAGCTCGTTCACCAAGCCGCATTGACCTTGCATACCGGCCAACACGGCCCGATTTTCCAGCGCTTCACGCTACCGTTTGCGATTGCAGCAGGCTGCTATCACATTGAATGTCAGCTCACCTCGGCTGAAGGCGAAGTGCGGCAGATTTCGCAAGGCTTTTGGGGCTATGACGCAGACTTGCTCAATAGTGGCGCACCGCTTGAATGTGGCCGCGATTATTTCTCGCGCGCCGGCAAGCCGGTACCGATTGTTGGCATGACGTATATGGCCAGCGATGTGCATCGCAAATTCTTGCAATTGCCCAATGTCGCCGTTTGGGACGCCGATATGGCCGAATTCGCGCGCATGGGCATCAACTATGTGCGCACCGGCATTTGGACGGCATGGCGGCAAGTGATGTTTGCCGACGGCCATGCGCAGGAAAGCGCGATCCGTGCGATCACGGCATTTTTCCTCACCGCCAAACGGCATGAGCTGGAAACCTGCTTTACCTTTTTTGCGTTTACGCCCGAAAGCTGGGAAGGCAGCAATCCCTACCTCGACCCACGCGCGATTGCCGCGCAGAAACGCTTTATCGCCGCCATCGTCAGCCGCCACAATGCGGCTAGCCATGTGCATTGGGATTTGATCAACGAGCCGTCGATGTTTGACCCGCAGCGCGTTTTCCTTGGGCCACGCACGCTGCGCGACCCATTTGAAATCGCGGCATTCCAAAATTGGCTGCAAGCCAAAGAACCTGATCTGAACGTCTGGCGCGCGCGCTGGCATGTCAGCCCTGCCGATTTGCCCGATTGGTCGGCCGTGCGGCCGCCCGAGCCAACGGATGTCGGCCTCAATACCACCGAGATCAGCGCCAAACAGCACGGCATCTGGCTCGATTACACGCTATTTACGCAAGATATGCACACGCAATGGGCGGCAGACCTCGCCGAGACTATCCGCCAGATTGCGCCGCAACGCCTCGTCACTGTCGGCCAAGACGAAGCGCTGGGTATGCAGCGCCCCTCGCCATTCTTTTTTGCCCCAGCAGTCGATTACACCAATGTGCATAGCTGGTGGCTCAACGATGATTTGGCTTGGGATACGATTTTCAGCAAAACGGCGAGCAAACCGAGCTTGGTGCAAGAAACCGGCATCATGCATGTGGAAGCGCCCAATGGCCGCAGCAAACGCTCGGAAGCTGAGCTCTCTCGCCTGTTGGAGCGCAAATACGCCTACGGCTTTATCAACGGTGGCGCGGGTGCGGTGCAGTGGATTTGGAATATCAATTACCACATGGACAACATCAACGAGTCGCATATCGGCGCCTGCCGCGCCGATGGCACGCGCAAACCCGAAGCGCAGATCAGCGATGACTTTGGCGCTTTCTTCAAAATCATCGCGCCGCTGATGCTGGAGCGCGAGCTGGAAGACATCGCCGTCGTTTATCCATTTAGCAATGATTACAGCAACCGCCGCTTTGCAATGGAAGCCACGCAAAGACTGGTGCGCGTATTGCAATACGAGCTCAAAGTGCCTGTGCGCGCGATCAGCGAATATGATCTGGCCGCGCTTGATGCTGCGCCCGCCAAACTGGTGCTCGTCCCCAGCCCACATGCGCTGTGCGGCGCGGCGCGCGAATGGTTGGGCAAAACGGCGATGCCGGTGCTGTTTACAGGCCCTTGCGATCTGGACGAGCACTGGAACAGCACGACACCGCTGTTTAGCGAAACCGATACGCAAAACTTGCAACGCGAGGCGAGCATCAGCATCGCCGGTACTCGCTACCGCGCCAGCTTTGGCGGCGAGAAAATCGCACGGCTGTATCAGGGCAATCGCAGTGGGCAAATTCATCGCCACGAGAAAAAACTGTGGTGCCCGCTGCCGCTGGAAATGAACGATCGCACCGAGCCACTGGCCGCGCTCTATCGCGAAGCGATGCATCTGGCCGAGATCACGCCACCGATAGAATGGCTATCTGGCGAACAAGCTGGGGTATTCATCCAGAAGCTCAGTTTTAATGAGGCTTCGCTGTGGATACTGGTCAGCGAATCGGCTAATGATGAAGTCTGCGAATTTATCGACAATCACAACGGCCAGCGTTATCGCCTGACTTTACCGAGCGAGCGCGCCGTGCTGTTTGCCTGCAATGCCGCCGGCCAACTCATCGCCAGCCTGCGTGACCACGAGGTACAAGCACTATGAACACCGCAGCAAACCCAAACCAGCGCCCGGCGGAGCGAAAATTTAGCAGCGCCGCCGTTGAAGCCGAACTCCAGCGCGTCGCGGCGCTGATTACCGAACCCGAGCTGCGTCAGCTCTTTATCAACTGCTACCCCAATACGCTCGATACGACGGTTCAATACCGTGAAATCGACGGCATACCCGATAGCTTTGTGATTACCGGCGATATTCATGCATTGTGGCTGCGCGATAGCGCCGCGCAGGTCTGGCCGTATTTGCCACTGGTACAACAAGACGCAGCGCTAGGCAAAATGATCGCCGGCTTAGTGCGTCGCCACGCGCAATGCATCCTGATCGACCCCTACGCCAATGCGTTTAACGATGGCGCGGCGGAGAGTGAATGGCAATCAGATCATACCGACATGAAGCCCGAGTTGCACGAGCGCAAATGGGAACTCGATTCGCTGTGCTACGCGATTCGCCTCGCGCATGGCTACTGGAGTGCGAGCAAGGACAGCGCGCCGTTTGACCCGCCGTTTGACCCACCATTTGACGAGGCCTGGCTGGCGGCCATGAAGCTGGCGGTGGCGACGATGCGCGAGCAGCAACGCAAAACCGATCGCGGCCCGTATCGCTTTACGCGCACCACCGCGTGGCAATCGGATACGCTGCCTTGCGGCGGCTGGGGCAATCCGCTCAAGCCTGTAGGGCTGATCGCGTCGATGTTCCGCCCGTCAGACGATGCCTGCGTTTACCCTTTCCTTGTACCGAGCAATTTCTTTGCCGTGGCAAGCCTGCGCCAATTGGCGCAGATGGTGACCGCGCTATTTAACGAAGCCGAATTTGCCGCCGAGTGCACCGCCTTTGCCGACGAAGTCGCCGCCGCACTTGAGCAATACGCCGTGGTGCAGCACCCGAAATACGGTGCAATCTATGCCTTTGAAGTCGATGGCTACGGCAATGCGCTGATGATGGATGACGCAAATATTCCTAGCCTGCTTGCCCTGCCGTATCTGGATGAAAGCCTTATTGGTAATGATGTTTACGCCAATACCCGCCGCTTTGTACTGTCAGAAGATAACCCGTGGTTTTTCAAAACCGCGCAATTTGAAGGCAACGGCAGCCCGCATACGCTCGCGCCGATGATCTGGCCGATGTCGATTATCATGCGCGCACTGACCAGCGACGATGATGCCGAGATTGCCAAGTGCCTGACGATGCTGCAGCACAGCCATGCGGGCACTTACTTTATGCACGAGTCGTTTGATGTACACAATCCGGCTAACTTCACGCGGTCGTGGTTTGCGTGGACCAATACTTTATTCGGCGAGCTGATCGTCCATCTGGCGAACACTCGATCTCATTTATTGCAAGGGGCAGCTCATGCTTGATTTCCGTACCCGCTCATTTTTGCTCGATCATATTCGCCATACTTTATCGTTTTACGACCCGCGCTCGGTCGATCCAAACGGCGGCTTTTATCATTATTACCTTGATGACGGCACGATTTACGACGCCAAAACGCGGCATTTAGTCTCGTCGACGCGCTTTGTTTTCAATAATGCGATGGCATGGCTGCAATTTGGCGAGCCGCAATATCAAGAACGCGTGCGCCACGGCATCGCCTTTATTCGCGACGTACACCGCAATGCCGACACGGGTGGCTACGCTTGGGTGGTGCGCGACGGGCAAGCCGTTGACGCGACCAATCAATGCTATGGGCTAGCGTTTGTGATGCTGGCCTACGCCTGCGCGCTGCGCTGCGGCGTGGAGGAGGCGCGTGGCTTGTTGGCTGAAACTTATGATCTGATGGAGCAACGCTTCTGGTTGCCTGAGCATGGTGTATATGCCAGCGAAGCAAGCGCTGATTGGCACCTAGACCCATACCGTGGTCAAAATGACAATATGCACGGCTGCGAAGCGATGCTGGCGGCGTTTGAAGCCACGGGGGACAAGCGCTATTTGCAACGCGCGCAGTTGCTTGCGCACAACTTCACTCAGCGCCAAGCGGCGCTCACCGGCGGGCAAGTCTGGGAGCATTTCCGTACCGACTGGACGCCTGATCTGGAATACAACAAAGGCGATCGCAGCAATATTTTCCGCCCTTGGGGCTTTCAGACTGGCCATCAAACCGAATGGGCGAAACTGCTGCTGATTCTCGATCGGCACGACCCGCAACCGTGGCATTTGCAACGCGCACGCGAGCTATTTGACGCGGCGATGGCATCGGGCTGGGATGCGCAACATGGCGGGCTGATTTATGGCTACGATCTGGCTGGTGCGCCATACGACGAAGACAAATATTTCTGGGTGCAAGCCGAATCATTTGCCGCCGCCGCACTGCTGGCCGAGCGCACCGGCGAGGAAAAATACTGGCAGTGGTACGACAAAATTTGGGCTTATAGCTGGGAATATTTTGTCGATCACCAATATGGCGCGTGGTTCCGCATTCTGAGCCCTGCCAATCAAAAAATCGATAATGAAAAATCACCCGCAGGTAAAACCGATTACCACACGATGGGCGCGTGTTATGAAGTGCTCAATGTGCTGAAATAGGCCGACTTCGCCTTCGCCCTGCGCTCTAGGGCGAAGGCGGCTCCGCTAGAAATTCAAACTCTCGACACTGGCCGCTTTGACGGCGGGCTCTTTAGTCGGCAGGTATTTCTGCTTCATCCCCAACAGCTGATCGACCGTCACAATCTGATAGCCGCTCGCTTTCAGCCACGGAATAATCGCATCGACCGCGGCAACGGTCTTGCCGCGTTTCCCACCGCCGTCGTGCATCAGAATAATGGCCTCTTCGTGCATATAATCCTGCATCGCGCGCTCGATATTGTGTTTGCCAAATAGCATGCGGTTGCGATTCCAGTCTTGGGTATCGAGCGACCATTGAATCACTTTCATCCCCTTGCTTTGCATCAGTTGCACCTGCTTATCGCTGATATGACCATAGGGCGGGCGCATCAGCGCGGGCTGTACGCCGAGTACATTCTGGAAAATATCCTGCGTGCGCCCCACTTGCTCATCCCAGACATATTCGACGGGCGATTCAGCGCCGTCGAGCGAATACAGATCGGGGTGATCAAAGGTGTGATTGGCGATCGTATGCCCTGCGGCAAAAGCGCGCTTGGCTGGATCGCGGAACATATTGACGTTTTTACCCTGCCAGAAAAACGTCGCCTTCACTTGGTGCTTGGCCAGCACATCGAGTAAAGCCTTGGTATCGGGCGATGGGCCATCGTCAAAAGTCAGCGCCACCATGCGCCGCGAGGTGGGGCCAGACAAAATTACCTCGCTGGGAAAGCGTAGCGCCTGCGCTTCCATCATTTCTTTGGGCAATTGATCCCAATGCTCGATCACCGGAGTCAGTAAAACCTGTTTGGCTTTGACCGTATTGGCGGCGATTACATTAGTTTGCGGCAACGGTGCGCGCGGCCACCATTCAACTGCCAGCCAACCAGCCGCAACCACGCTCAGCCCCAGTATCAGATAGGTCTTTTTCATCTTGTTCTCTGCATCTACGCCTTGATGCAGCCACTATATCGCTGTTGCTGACGTTTAATTTGCCGAAAATTGCTGTTTTAGCGCTGCTGCTGAACAACTTAGCAATATTCGACAAGTTTTTAATTGGCAAAAATTGATAATGGGCGTCAGGAGGAAAATAGATATGGCAATGCCTGGTATCAAACAACATCAAATCTGGCTGTTTATCGCACCATTTTTTGTCGTCTTTGCCGTATTCACGGTCTGGCCGCTGATTTTTAACGCATGGCTGGCGTTTCATGATTATTTTTTTCGCGGCGGTCATACGCTGTGGAATGGCTTTGCTAACTTTGTCGCGCTGGCCGACGATGATCAGTATTTCCACCCCGCGGTGAAAAACACGCTGCTGTTTCTCGTCGTGGTACCGATTATTCAAGTCGTTTCATTGGGCTTGGCGCTGCTGGTCTCGCCCAAGCGATTAGGCGCTTTTCGCGCCATGCTGTATTTGCCGGTGATTTTGGCCGTTTCAATTGCGGGTGTCGTTTGGCGACAAGTACTGCATGCGGAAGGGATGCTCAATCAAATGCTGGCATCCATCACGGGGCTACCGCTACTCGATATGCCACCCTGGCTCGATAGCCCCAGCACCGCGATGTATGGCGTACTGCTGTTTTTCTGCTGGAAACACATCGGTTACTACATGGTGCTGTATCTGGCTGGGCTGCAAATGGTACCCAAGCAATTACTCGAAGCGGCGATGCTCGACGGCGCCGGCGTTTGGATGCGGATACGGCATGTGATTTTGCCTGCGATTCAGCCGGTGATTTTGCTGTGCACCTTGCTCACGACGATTGCGGCGCTGAAAGCCTTTCAAGAAGTCATGGTACTGACCGGTGGCGAGAGCGACACGATTACGGTGCAGATGTATGTCTACGGTGCCGCAATGTATAGCCAGAATTTTGGGCTTGGTGCTGCGGCGGCGTTTTTAATGTCGATTTTCTGCCTCGCGCTGGCGTGGGTGCAATGGCAGCTTTTTGGTGAAACGGGCTTATTGCGGGGACGAAAATGAGCGAACTTCAACTCACAAAACATCTCAATCCAATGATGGCTTTCAAGCCGATGAAATATCTCAAGCCAATGAAAGCGCTTAATCCCTTCCACATCCTTCACGGTGGAGCGCTCGTATTATTTACGATTTTTGCGATCTTTCCGATTGTCTGGACAATCTCGGTCGCGTTCTCGGCCGACTCATCAACGATGTGGCTATTTCCCCGTGCATTCTGGCCCAATCAGCTCAGTCTGGATTGGTTTGGCCGCGTCTGGCAAGAAATCCCCATCGCGCGCTATTTTATCAATTCGCTAGGTATATCCATCAGCACCACAATTATTGTTATCTTGCTAGCTATACCCTGCGGCTACGCTTTTGCAATGCATGATTTTCGTGGCAAAAATGCGCTACTGGCGCTGCTGGTGATTACGTTGATGGTGCCCAGTGAAGTGGCGTTCATCCCCAACTTTCTCACCATCAACCGGCTCGGTCTGCTCGATAGCTATACCAGCGCGATCTTGCCCAATATCGCCAGCGCTTTTGGCGTGTTAATGATGAAGCAGGCATTTCAGGATTTGCCGCGCGAAACGCTTGATGCGGCGCGGGTCGATGGCGCGAGTGAAATGCAATTACTGTGGCGCATTGCCTTGCCGCAAACGATGCCGATGGTTGCAACGCTGACGGTATTTAGCTTTGTATTGGCGTGGAATGATTACTTCTGGCCGTCAGTCGTACTGAAAAGCCGCGAGAAAATGCCGCTAGCGGTCGGCATGTTTAACGATCTAACCGGCCCATTTGCCACCTCGACCAGCATGGTGCTGGCCGCAGTGACGATTGCGCTCGTGCCGATCTTGATTCTGTTTGTCGCCACGCAGCGGCACTTTTTATCCGATGGGATGCAAGACAGTACGACTTAGAGTCGTGTTCACGATCTAGCGAGCTGGGGCGAGGCAAAAACGACAGAGGAAGCGGAGTGTGCACAGTGTCAATGAGCATTCCGACAGCGGTTTTAACGCCGCATCGCCTACGCGCAGCAGATTGTGAACAGGCTCTTAAACCGCGCGGGCGTAGATAAAAAACTCCCGGTTGCCATCACCACCGGCAATCGGGCTGGCAAAATAATCGAGCAACTCAAAACCCGCCGCCACCGCGGCGGTTTTGATTTTGTCTTCCACCAGCGGATACAGCGCCTCGTCGCGCACAATCCCGCCCTTACCCAGTGCCTGTGGCCCCAGCTCGAATTGCGGCTTGACCAGAAACAGCAGCAAACCGCCAACAGGCAAGACCGTACGCAAGGCAGGCAGCACCAGCGTTAAGGAAATAAACGACACATCGCCAACGACCAGATCGAGCTGCGCATCTGGCGAGTCGGCCACCACCGCAGGCGCGATCAGCTCGGGGGTCAAATGGCGCGCATTCACGCCCTCAAACTGCACGACACGCGCATCGGCCAGCAGGCGCGGATGCAATTGATCGTGTCCGACTTCAACACCGATCACTTTGCGCGCACCCGATTGAAGCAGGCAATCGCTAAAGCCGCCAGTCGAAATACCCACATCGAGCGCCAACATGCCGCTCACATCAAGCTGGGCACTCGTCAAAGCGCCCGCCAATTTCAGCCCGCCGCGCGAGACGTAGCGATCGACTTCATCGGGTGTAATTGTAATGTCGGCTTGAGCATCGAGCTTGAAAGCCGCTTTGGTAATCGGCTTGCCATCAGCAAATACGCGCCCCGCCGCGATCATCGTCTGCGCCTGCGTGCGCGAACTCGCAAGGCCTTGCTCGACCAAAAATAAATCAGCGCGCTGTAGACTCATTGAATCATCCGTATCAGATGAAACTTTCGTCGCTACGCAAATAGCGCCACTGCCCACGCGGTAGATCGCCGAGCAAGATGCGGCCGATGCGGATGCGTTGCAGACCGACGACTTCTAGCCCGACCATTTCACACATACGACGGATTTGGCGTTTTTTACCTTCGCGCAAAATAAAACGCAGCTGGTCTTTGTTTTGCCACCAGACGCGCGCGGGCTTGAGTGCTTCGCCATCGAGCGACAGGCCGTGGTTCAACAGGCGTAAACCATCGCCTTTCAAATGCCCCGAAACGCGCACCAGATATTCTTTTTCAACTTGCGAATTCTCGCCAATCAGCGTTTTCGCCACGACGCCGTCTTGCGTCAGCACCAGCAAACCGACCGAATCAATATCCAGACGCCCTGCGGGCGCGAGGCCTTGGAAATGCACCGGCGAAAAACGCACCCCGCTGGTGTCGCCTTCCCACTGGTTTTCGGGTTTGAACAATACCACCGCAGGCTCATAGCCATCTTCAGCCTGACCCGACACATAGCCCACAGGCTTATTGATCAGAATCGTTACGCGGCTGTCTTGGATTTGCTGCGCAATCGGGTCAAGCTCGACATGTTGAGTTGGGTAAACCTTGGTTCCCAACACATTCACCACTTCACCATCGACGCGCACCCAGCCTTTGGCAATGTATTCATCGGCTTCACGACGCGAGCACAGACCGAGCTCGGCAAGGCGTTTCGAGAGGCGCAACATTTCTGGCGCGCTGGCTGCTTGATCTTGCTGATCTGACATGATTTTTCTACATTTGAAGCCGATAATCCCCCATTTTACTGGTTAAATGCAGCACTTAGAACATGTTTTCAGACCAATGAACTTAATCGGCGCCAGCTAGGTCTGATATTGCGGCTGTTATGCCATGGCAATGCGCTCATCAGCGCCAGCTTCAATCAATAAATCACGATAGGAAAATCGCGTGGAACATTACTTCGCCATCCGCCACCTTCACATCACGCTCGCCTTGTTGTCGGGGGCATTTTTTCTATTTCGTGGCGTGTTGATGCTCAAGCAATCAGCTTGGCTACAGCATAAAATCTGCAAAATCGCGCCGCATATCATCGATAGCGGGCTATTGGGTGCGGCGATTTATCTGGCGGTGATCACGCATCAAAGCCCGGGTAACTCTCCGTGGGTAGCGGCTAAAATCGGCGCTTTGCTGCTGTATATCGTGCTGGGGACGATAGCGCTCAAGCGCGGGAAAACAATGCAAATCCGCAGCGCGGCGCTGATTGCGGCTTTGGCAACGTATGGCTATATCGTCGCAGTTGCGATCACCAAAAACCCGCTGCCTTGGCTGGCCTGATTTTTGTACTGATCGAATTGAAAAAGGCTGCCGAGGCAGCCTCAGGCTGCAGAGAAAGTGGAAAATCACAATCTTTAAGTCTCGGCAAAGCCGAGCCTAAGACATAAAGCCTTGAATCTGCAGCCTTCATGTTTTATTCCCACCCCTCCCGTCCCCTCCTTGAGGGGAGCCTCGCTTCGCGAGTGGGGTTTGTCATCAATCTGAGGCTACCGAGGCTGCCTTTTTTTTCGCGTTTAAATCAGTGGAAATTCTGTGGCGACGGCGGGCATGGCGGTTGTCCAATGCCCTGACTTGCCGCCGATTTTCTCGATCAGGCGAATATCGGTCATGACCATACCTTTATCGACGGCTTTGCACATATCGTAAATAGTCAGCAGCCCCACCTGCACTGCGGTGAGCGCTTCCATCTCAATGCCGGTACGACCAAACGTAGCGCACGTCACTGCGCAGCGCACGGTAGATTTAACGCGATCAATCGAAAACTCAACATCAACCGCAGTCAGCGGCAGTGGGTGACACAAGGGGATTAAATCGCTGGTTTTTTTCGCAGCCATAATCGCGGCAATGCGCGCGATCCCAAGTACATCGCCTTTTTTGTGATTACCCTCTTCGATCAAGCGCAGCGTATCGGGCAACATGCGAATATCACCTTGCGCGGTGGCGATGCGCTTGGTTTCTGCTTTATCACCCACATTGACCATATGCGCCTGACCTTGCGCATTAAAGTGCGTCAATTCACCGGCCACGGGAATGGTTTCTGCACCAGAGAGGCGACTGGCGAGCAAGGATAAATCTTCTGGGGTATTCAGATTAGGGAAACAACCGTCAGGAAAAGTGACATACACCGCGCCGATGCTTTTGAGCCACTCGCCCATTTTGGATTTACCGCTCGACAGATTTTCCAGCAAGGAAGGCATTACATCGCGGCGCAGCAGGCATACCGACCAATGCACTTGCCCATCGGGCGTACGGGCGACTGCCGCAGGGGCTTCGCTGGCATTAAGTGCGGCGCGAAATTGCAACAATAAATCAGACGGCAAAAACGGTACATCGCACGGCACGACGAGCATCCAATCGGCTGGCGAAGACATCCACGCGGCATGGATGCCCGCCATCGGGCCGGGATGATTTGGATATACATCGCGCAAGACAGCATGACCAAACGCGGCATAGTCAGGCATATTGCGGTTGGCAGAAATCAGGATATGATCGATCGGGATGGTTTGTTTTTGCAGCGATTGCAGCACCCAATTAATCATTGGCTTGCCCGATAATTCAATCAGCCCTTTATCGCGCCCCGCCATCCGGCGTGCTTCGCCACCCGCCAATACCACCGCATCCAAGGTCATTTCATCTTTCCCAGCGTAGCTGCGCAGCTTGGTCGGAGTCTTTCGCCTCCACCCAAGTTGCTTGGTGCAAGGTGACTTCTTTCTTCCAAAACGGCGCGTCGTTTTTTAAGTAGTCCATAATATAGATGTTCGCGTCATATGCGGCAACGCGGTGCGCACTTGCCGTTAAAACCAACACTATTTGCTCCGCCGGCCCCATGCTGCCGACGCGGTGGATGATCGTCACTGCATCGAGCGGCCAGCGTTCATGCGCTTGCGCCACAATTTTGTGCAATGCACGCTCGGTCATCGCGGGGTAATGCTCAAGGTGTAATGAGACTAAATCGGGCTGCGGGTTGATATCGCGTACTCGCCCGACAAACATCACCACCGCACCGATGGTCGCGTCACCCGCGAGGCGCTGATATTCGGCGGCCACGTCAAAATCGGCCTCTTGCACGATGATTTTATCGCGATGCGTCTGCCCCATCTTAACCCCCCGTCACAGGAGGAAAGATCGCCACTTCGGCCCCAGCAGGGATCGCATCATCAAGTTGCGCCATTTCCTGATTGATGGCGATACGAAACACGCGATTGCCGCCCAATTCCTCGGCCCAAACGCCGCCGCGCGTGACCAGTTGTGCAATCAATTCACGTCCATTCGCCACTTCAGGCAGTTGCTCTTCGCTACATAACAGCGCATCGCGCAAGCGTGCAAAATACAAAATCGTCAGCATCACGCCCCCAAGCTGTTAAACGGGATGTATGACACCACATCACCGCGACTGATGGTTTGACCAATTGGCAAATCAACCAAACCATCGCCCCACACCATCGACGTCAACACGCCCGAGCCTTGCTTGGCAAATAGCTCGACGCGGCCAGTTGCATTGAGGCGGGCACGCAAGAATTCGCGGCGATCTCCGGCCTTTTTCCAGTCAAAATCGGCGATCAGAGGCAAACGCGCTGGCGAGGTTTGACTTGCGCCTTGGCGCGCCAAGATAAACGGGCGCACCAGCATCAGAAAAGTCACCAAGGCCGAAACAGGGTTGCCGGGCAGTCCGATAAAATCACAAGCGCCGATTTTACCAAAAGCAAAGGGCTTACCCGGCTTGATGGCGATTTTCCATAAATTCAGTTTACCTAGGTATTCGACTGCAGACTTCACATGGTCTTCTTCTCCGACCGATACCCCGCCCGAAGTTATCAATACATCGTGTGATTGCGCTGCATATTGAAGCGCCGCAATGGTGGCCTCTTGATCATCGGGCACAATGCCCAAATCACTCACCACACAACCCAAGGCTTTGAGTGCGTTGATCAGCACATAGCGATTTGAGTTGTAGATTTGCCCAGCTTGCAGCGGCAAACCAGGCTCGACCAATTCATCGCCCGTACTCAATAATGCGACGCGCAGCGGGGCAAATACATTCAACGCAGCCACGCCAACTGAGGCCGCCAAACCAATCATCGCAGGCGTCAGCACAACGCCGCGTGGCAGAATCACCGCGCCCGCCGCAATATCATCACCGACCCGGCGGATGTTCGCGCCGTCTTTCAGGGTCAGATTGACGCGTAATTGCTCACCATCCACGCTACACACTTCCTGCATCGCCACCGCGTTGGCACCTGCGGGAATCGGCGCGCCGGTAAAAATCCGCGCGGCTTCGCCAGCCGCCAGCGGCGTACCAACTTCACCCGCAGCAATGCGCTGTACTACGAGGTATTGCTCTGGAGGATTTGAAAAATCAGGAACATGAAGGGCATACCCATCCATCGCACTATTATCAAAACCCGGCACATTGATCGCCGCACACACATCATCGGCCAAGACCCGACCCAGTGCAGCGGCCAAAGGCACAGCTTCGGTCGTCGTCACGGCTTGCGCTTGCGCCAATAATTGCGCCAGCGCAGCATCAAAATCTAACATCGCAAAGTCAGGCATGGGATAAATCCGAAAAATACTGAAAGATAAACTGCGCAATCGCAGCGGGATGATTGAGGTCGAGCAGCGGTAATTGATGCGGCGGCAGCGCAGCGGCCGAATCGGTCGCGATGGCGATGACCTGCTCATCGTCCACAAACAATGGTGGTTTGCCATTGACTGCGCGCCAGACTTCGATTTTCGCAATCGGCTCGCGCTTGAAACCTTCGACCAGACATAAATCAGCGGGCGCGAATCGTGCGATTTGTTCGCTCAGACGTGGCATTTCCCTGCCCGCCAATTCCTGAAAAATCGCGACCCGATACGGCGACACCAGCATGACTTCACCCGCCCCCGCCGCACGAAAACGGGCGGTGTCTTTGTGTGGCGGCTCAAACTCGATGTCGTGATGCGAATGCTTGATCACATTCACCCGCCAACCCAATTGTGCCAGCTCGGGCAATAGCGCTTCAATTAGCGTCGTTTTACCTGAGCCTGAATAGCCTGCGATTGCCAATACTCGATGCATGCAAAAAATCCGGTTTTAAATTGGTTTGCTTAGGCTGCGCAGCATGACTTTGCGCTCTGCCGTGTAATCCCACCACGGCTTTGCGGCCTCACCCGCCATAAAACGCGTAATCGACATAAACACATCGAGCACACAGGGATCATGCTGTGTCGCCGTCAAATCACACAATTTTAGGTACATTTGGTAGGGGCTTTGCCCGATGAGTTGCTGCGGGGTATGGATGCCCAAAAGTTGCAAATCCGCCGCCATCGCGGGGCCAATATTGGGTAAGTCCGTCAATTGCGAGAGCTCAGCGCGGTTTACTTTACTGGGGTGCATAGTCTCGCCAGATTACTAGCCACCCGTTTGCGACATAAAGCGGATCAGCTTAGTGGGTTGTTCGATAAATTCGTGTCGCTCGGGTTTGAGCTCGATCGCGTGCAAAATCGCCGCTTCCAGCTCGGCGTCAGATGCGCCACCGCGCAGCAAAGGCCGAAACTCAAACGCGCTTTCCTGCCCCAGACACATATACAGCGTACCATCGACGGTGAGTCGGACGCGATTACAGCTGGCACAAAAATGCTGCGAAATCGGCGTAATAAAACCAATTTTACCGTGATGTCCAGCGATTGCCTGCCGCGTTTGCCAGTAGCGTGCGGGGCCACCGCCTAATTCCGCCACTTCAGGAATCAGATCATAACGCTCAACGAGTCGATCGCGAATCGGCCCCAAGTCGAGGTACTGCGCATTGCGGCCAGTATCACCCATCGGCATCGCTTCGATCATGCGCAGAATATAGCCATTTTCAAACGCAAAGTCGGCCATCGTGTTGATTTCAGCGTCATTCACGCCCTGCATCGCGACCATATTGAGTTTAATCGGCGCAAGCCCCACGGCTTTGGCGGCGCGTAAACCCGCCATCACTTGGTCAAACGAATCACTACCAGTAATTTCAGAAACGCATTGTCGATCGAGACTATCGAGGCTGACATTAACGCGCGTCACGCCGGCGTCTTTGAGCGCCTGCGCGTGTTTAGCCAATTGGGTGGCATTGGTCGAGAGCGACAAGTCATCCAGCCCCAAGCCGCGAAGCCGTCCTGCCAGCTCGGGCAAATTGCGGCGCAGCAAAGGCTCGCCGCCCGTGAGCCGCACCCGACGAACACCCAAGCGGGTAAACGCGCCGACTAAACGCTCGATCTCGTCAAACGTCAGCCAATGCGCAGGCTCTTCAAAACCTTTGAAACGGGCAGGCAGGCAATAGCTGCAGCGCAGATCACAGCGATCTGTCACCGAAACGCGCAAATAATCGATGGCCCGGCCAAATCGATCTTGCAGCATAACTCGCCCCTTTTCTGAAAAAAATCAAATACTCACATCACGTGAACTTAAGTATGCACCATCGCCCAGAGCGGCTAAATACCCATTTGGGACAATAGACTGTTACCAGTTAAGCAATAAAACGTCGCAAGGCAAAGCCAGCGTTTAAGAAATAAACCATAAGCGCATGGGTATAGTCATAAACACCAATCAAAACACTATCCTCATGAACATACCCATTCATAATATTTCAAGCCCATCACACACTGGCGGCCCATGGCGCTAATGAATGAGTCGTCGCAAAAGTCACAATATGACAGCGGAGCAAATAATTCGCGGTTTAATGCCTTGTCTGGCTAGTATCTGGCAACGGCTTTGTTTATGCTTTCTCCCATAGTCACGAATTTGGATGTCGATTTTATGAAACACCGTTTATTGCACCTTTGCACCATGATGATGTTTTTAGCTTTCATCGGCTTGAGCTGGGCCAATGATGCACCCGCGCCAACCGAAGCCAACGAAGGCTATGTCGCGAAGATAAATAATCGCGACATTATGACTTTTCACAGCCCAATTCTGACTTACAGCGCCCAAGACCGCGCGCTGGGCGCCGAGCAGCGGATCAAAAAAATCTTGGCCTCGCTCAAAGAGGGCAAGGTCGACAGCAGCATGATTAACGCGCCGGCCATCGGCATTAGCATTACGATTGATGGGCAACAGGCGTTTATTGTGTTGCAAGATGATGTCAATACGCTCAGCGGTGAAACACTAGAGTCGACCGCCAATAAAGCCAAACATCAATTGCGCATGCTCATTGCCGAAAGCAATGAGCTACGCGACCCCAAACAATTACTCCACGCCGCGGCCTATGCACTCGTCGCGACCGCGATCTTTGCAGCACTCATTTACGCACTATCCAAATCGCGTATTTTCTTATTTAAAGCTGGTCGTCGTTATATCACCCGCCCCGTTGCCCATCTGGCGCAAAAAACCACTGGCGTGAGCTTTTCTTTACTAAATCGCGTGTTGCGCTGGTTGATTAATTCGATCACCACGGTATTTGGGCTGATCTTTTTATATAGCTGGACCAGCTTGGTATTTAGTTTGTTTCCGTTTACCCGCGCTTGGAGCGAAAGGCTGAATGACTCAATTCTGACTTTCCTCGGTAATGTGGGTGAAGGCATCCTGCATGCGATCCCGAGCTTTTTGGTGATTGTGTTTATTGTGGTTTGCGCGCGTTATTCTTCGCGATTCCTGCATTTTGTCTTTGGCCGTATCGAGCGCGGTGAAATGCACTTGAGCTGGTTTGACCGTGAAACGGCCAGCACCACGCGCAAAATCATGTCTTTTCTCGTCTGGCTACTGGCCATCGCGATGATTTACCCCTATTTGCCCGGTGCGGATACGGAAGCCTTCAAGGGTTTATCGGTGATGGTCGGCTTGATGGTGTCCTTGGGTGCATCGAGCGTGGTGGGGCAATTTGCCAGCGGCTTAATCCTGATTTATGCCAAATCACTCAAGCAAGGCGAATACGTACAGATTGGAGACACCGAAGGCACTGTGATGCACATAGGCTTGTTTGCGACCAAAATCCACACCAATTTGCGCGAAGAAATCAGTATTCCCAATTCGGTATTGGTCGGGCAAAGCGTGAAAAACTTCTCTCGCCTCGCGGCGGGTGGCGGCGTAATCACACAAGTGGGCGTCACCATTGGCTACGACACTCCGTGGCGCCAAGTCGAAGCGATGCTGATTGAGGCCGCAGATCAAACCAGCGGCGTGCGACAGATCCCAAGCCCGATCGTCTATCAAACGGCGCTTTCTGATTATTATGTCGAATATTTCCTACGTATCGCCGTCGATGAGCCGCGCCGTCGCTTGGAAATCATGAGTGAATTACACGCCAAAATTCAGGATGTATTTAATACCTATGGCGTGCAGATTATGTCGCCGCATTATCGTGGCGATCCGCCTGATGCAAAAATCATCGCCCCTGAAAACTGGGCACCAGCCCCAGCCAAGGGCGTTGATGCACCTTATACGTCTTAAGTTCATTCACTGAGCAAAGCACAATAGTGCTGCGCAAAAGCCTCGATGGCTGTTTGGTGCTCCACATCAAAGGGCGATCGAGGCAAATGTTCAACATCATGCAGCACCAGCGGTGTATGCCAGATCAGCCCCAGCGCCTCTGCCGTGAGCCGCATCGGATACCACAAAGCCTCAGTCGAAATGGGCTGTGCCGCATCATATAAAGCGCCAACCGACGCTGTACTGACCACCAAATGCAAGTGTTTCCCCGCCAAACTTTGCACCCCGCCATACGCCCAGTCGCGCTCAAAGACCTCATCTTGCCAACGCTTTAGCATCGCCGGGCAGCTATGCCAGTACAAAGGAAATTGCCAAACGATGCGCTCGGCTCGCAAGCAAGCCGCCTGCTCAGCCAAAACATCAATCACTCCATCGGGATACATGCTTTCCAAATGATGGATTTTGACTTGTGGCAATTCGGCGATTTCATCGATCAGCGTGCGATGAGTTTGCGAGGACGCCAAATGCGGGTGCGAAAAAATAATGAGATTTTTCATGATCAGGCCTCGCTCCATTTACCTCTTTAGTATGGTTGTCGCATGAAAGAAATACTCGCTATAAAGAGGTAGCACAACAGACAAGAGGTTAGCCATGGCCGCCACCAGTAGCGGTGTTAGCGCGCTGCATCAATCCGTATTAATCCACGAAGAAGTCAAAATGGTGGTACGCAACTGTTTTGAAATCAATCTGATGGGTTTAAATGCGATTTTGCTGGCCAAAAAGGCAGGGGAATCAGCGCGTGGCTTTGGCGTGATTTCGAGTGAGTTGCGCTTACTCAGCCTTGAGCTTCAAGCTGCAATGCAAAGACTGGGCGAGCTCACCCAAGAACTATTGGCACAGGCCACACAACGCCTGCAATCAGAGCGGCGGCTGGCGCGACTCTCCGATGCAGCAGAGCACTCCGATCAACTCAAGCTAATACTCCAACCCGCGATTACTCAAGCACAAAACAAGATGGGTCATCTCGTTGAAGCCAAGCGCTTTCGCGAATGCCTCGAAGACGCCAACCGTACTTGCACCTTCGGCTTGGTGCTAGCCCGCTCGGCCCGGATCGAATCGGCCTACAGCGGGGCGATGCGTTCAGTGCTGGCCGAATTATCGGAATCCTTTGCCCAAAAAATCGAGGCCGTTTTACCGCGACTTGACTCCCTGCAACGCATAACACAAGACTTGAACTAAACACCTATGAAAAAAGCTCAGCTAATAGCCAGTACAAGTGAACATCGCTGGTACGCCATTTCGCGCGATCCGGCTCGACCGCATCATTTAATCGACACTAATGAATATGTTGTGACCACCGGCGACGATAGTATTTTATGCGATCCAGGCGGCTCGGAGGTGTTTCCTGCGGTTTTTGCCGCGCTATCCGAAGTGATCGACCCACGCACGGTGCAGCGGATTTTCTCCTCGCACCAAGACCCCGACGTGATTTCATCGCTCGGGCTGTGGAATGATTTTAACCCCAAAATTCGCTGTCACGTTTCAGGGCTGTGGGGCAGCTTTATTCCCCATTTTGGCTGTAGCGAAGACACCTTGGTATCGATTCCTGATGAAGGTGGCATCATTACCCTAGGCAAAGCCGAATTACAGTTTATCCCCGCACACTATCTTCATTCCTCGGGCAATTTCCATTTGTATGATCCAGAGTGCAAATTGCTTTTTACGGGTGATATCGGTGCCGCCCTATTGCCGAATCATGATTGCAATCTGTACGTCGAAGATTTCGATACGCATATTCGCTACGCGGAAGGCTTTCATAAACGCTGGATGGGCTCGAACACCGCCAAGCAAAAATGGATCAATCGGGTACGCGAGCTAGATATCGATTTGATGTGCCCTCAGCACGGCGCGATCTATCGCGGTGATGATGTCAAACGCTTTATCGACTGGTTTGATAAATTACAGGTTGGCATCGGTTGATATTTTAAAAACAGTCCCCATTATTTTGAATAACCCTTTTAACGCCACGGGATTTGTGGCGTTTTTCATATCATCACAGGATTAAAACTCATGGCAATTATCGTAAACGGCGTTGAAATCAGCGAAGAAATGATCGCAGGCGAGCAAGCCAACCATGCCCAAGCGCCAAGCGCGCGTGACGCCGCAATCCAGGAGTTGATCCTGCGTGAATTGCTGCTGCAAAAGGCCAATGCGGCGGGCATCCAATCAGCAACGCCTGAAGAAGCGATCGGTGCTTTGCTCGAACAAGAAATCAAAGTTCCAGAAGCGGATGATGCCGCTTGCCAAGCTTTCTACGATGAAAACCCAGAAAGCTTCACCCGCGGCGAAATGGCTGTAGCTAGCCACATTTTGTTCCCACTGGGCGAAGGTCTGGCAGCTAGCTTAGCCAAATCAAAAGCGGAAGGCGTATTGGCTGAAGTGCAAGCCAATCCAGCGCGTTTTGCAGCCTTGGCGAGCGAACACTCAACTTGCCCATCAGGCAAACAAGGCGGCAGCTTGGGTCAATTTGGCCGTGGTCAAATGGTGCCTGAATTTGAAGCTGCGGTATTTAGCACCGAAGCAGGTCAAATCACACCTAGCCTGGTTGAAACACAATTTGGCTACCACATCATTCAAGTGAATGAGCGCAGCAATGGCGACAAAGTAAGCTTTGATGAAGTGAAAGAGCGTCTGCAAGCATTCCTGACCGATATGGCGGGTCGCAAATTGATGCACGACTACCTCGCAGCCTTGGTGGCTGATGCAAAAATCGAAGGTTACAGCTTGCCAGCCATGGCCTAAGTCTGCTCTAACTTTCAAAAAGACCGAACTTGAAGGTTCGGTCAGATTGATGGCAACCCCCACTCGCGAAGCGAGGCGCCCCTCAAGGAGGGGACGGGGGGTGGGAATAAAACATCAAGGCAGCAGATTCAACGCCTAATTTCTGAGGCTCGGCTTTGCCGAGACTTGAAAAATGTGGTTTTCCAGCTTGTCAGCAGCCTGACCGAACTTTAAAGTTCGGTTTTTTTATTGAGCGCGGCCAGACTCTGCTCGCGTAAGTCGCTCAATTGCGACAGTGTCGGATTTTGCAGTTGAGGATTAACTTCGAGCAAAGTCCATTGTTGCGCCAAAGCCATGGCCCCCAATTGCGAAGCGATACCCTTGGCGCTGTGCGCGTGCCTTTGCGCGGCCTCGATATCGGCATCGTGCAGTGCGGCCAGAAAATCCAACTCCAATCCCTGCAAACGAATAAAGCCTTTGAGTGCCAACTCAGCAAAACGTGCTTCGCTAAACCCCAGCCTAGCCTGCGCCAAAGCGGCATCCATCAGCGCAATCGAAGTATCTCCCGCATCGATCGCTGCAGCGGCAACATTCAAGCCCAGTAATTCGAGTAATTCCTGTGCTTGATAGGGTTTGCTCAAATAGCCGTCGAGCAATTTAAATTGCGGTAGTAGTCGTAACTCGTGCTCAGGGGAGGCGGAAATTAAATAAATCGGTTTATTAAAACCCAAATCACGCAATTGCGCGGTAGTACTCAGGCCATCAAGGCCTGGCATCTGGTAATCCATCAAAATCCGTTCAATTTCAGGATGCGCTGCCACCATCTTGATTGCAGCTAGCCCATCTTCTGCTGCCAGCGTCAAAGCACCTGCTTCTTCAAGTATTTCGCACAATAAATCGCGATTGACGATCTGGTCTTCCACCACCAAAATCGTCTTGCCCAACGCTGAAGCAGCATAGTTTACCGGGGCTGGCCGCGTCGCCAACTGGGGCGGCGCGGCGACCTTGGTCGGTACGGTCAGTGTGAACTCACAACCAAAACCAAACTGACTTTGCGCTACCAGCTCACCGCCCATCAAACGCGCATAATCTCGGCTCAGCGCCAAGCCAAGCCCTGTTCCACCAATATGCTTACCGCTTTCGGTTTGCTCAAATGGATGAAATAAATGGGCTAATTCATGCTCGGCGATCCCGCAGCCGGTATCCTTCACTCGCGCTTTTAGCTCGAATAGCTCGGCCTCACCCTGCTTTGAGATGTGTACCGTCACCCCGCCCTGCTCGGTAAACTTCATGCTATTGCCGATCAAATTAATCAAGATCTGCCGCAGCTTGCCACCATCGAGCATAATAAATTCGGGTAAGTCAGGTGCCAATTGAATCTCTAGCCGCAGTTTTTTTTCCTGCGCCATCAAAGCAAACATGCTGTCTAATTCGAGTTTAAGCTGCGGCAAGCTGATTGTTTCGGTGATCAGCTCAAGCTTGCCACTTTCGGATTTGGATAAATCCAGCACATGATTGAGCAGGCTGAGCAAATGTTGCCCCGAATGCGCGATATGACCGAGCTGCTTTTTTTGCCCATCACTCAAACCCAAACTTTGCCGCAAGCGCTCGGTGTAACCCAAAATAGACGTCAATGGCGTGCGGATTTCATGGCTGATGTGCGCCAAAAAACGACTTTTAGTCGCATTGGCCGCCTCAGCCAACTGGCGCGCATCGGATAAAGAAAAATTAAGCGCAACCAACTCTTTGCGCTGCTTTTCGCTACGCCACAGCACCGACAAGCCCAAGCCCGCAAACAGCAGCAATAAAATAATCTGCAACCCCGACAAAGCCACGCGGAAAAAACCCAGCCGAGCCAGTCGGTTTTTCTTGGCCTCACTATTATTGGCAAATTGCAGCCGCGCCGATTGAATCAGCTCATCAATATGGTCTTGCTGCTGCAATACGAGCGCCTGCATCGTTTTCCACTGCGCAGCACTGAGCTCGCTTTGGCGTAGCAATTGATCTGCTTCGGCAATAAAGCGATGCAAAGGCGCGGTCATGGCACTGCGTAATTGCGGATCGGGGAATAGATCACGGGTAGAGCCGCCTTCAATCCCTTTGACGCGGCTATAAAAAATATCAAAGCGCAGCGTTAAATCATCAAAGCGATGCGCCGTTGTCGCCTCGCGCAAACGCTGAAACTCGCTGCCCAGCTGAAAAATCTGCCACAGCTGATTATCAATGCCCTGCTCTGATTGGCGGGTTAACTCGGCCTTTTGCTGCTGCTCGAAATAGACGATCAGGCTAAAATTGGTCAGCAATACCGCGCTGATCGTCAGCAAAATCAGCAAAAAACGCCGTGACATCGATTATTCCGCAACGATCTGTTTAAGCTGCCAGATACACCGGCGGTAGTATTCTGTTTTGCGCAGCTCTTCTTTTGAATCAAAAGGATAAATCACAAACAATGGGCCTTTTTCACGAATGGCCATCGGTTTGCCATTGAGTTTGCTGGCCACAATGACATCGTAACTCTGCGCATCGCTCACCGGAATCTCAATCGTATAGTCATTTAAAGCCGTCATTTTGAGCGTACCCGCTTTAATGCCTGCCAGTTTGATCACATCACGTAGCAATGGGCCTTCAAAAGTTTGCGGCTCTGGATACCAAGGGGTAGGCACGGTCAGTTTTTTTTGTGGCAATTTATCCAAATCAGCAATCGATAACGCTTGCTCTTGAGTCACTTTCCCCGCAATTTTCAATACCGTTTTGGCGGCATCCGCATCGGCGGCAAAACCCAATGGGGCCAATAATAAACTGACGACTAACACTAAGGTACGCAACATCGGTTTTCCTTTTGAAATCAATAACACCCAGCGATTGTATAGCGGCTTTGCTCTGTCACATATATCTGTTTTTAGTTGTGTAACATATTAAAGGCAATGATTTTCACTTAGCGCATCGCAGCAATGTTCAATCCACATACCTAGTCACGTATAGCGTCACAATCAAATCAATCATTAATGTTATGGCACATACCCAAGACATCAATAATTACACGCCGGTTATTTAGTAGTCATTAAACGCAAGAACTAGCCAATCTATTCAATCCATTACACAGCAAATGATGATGCGCTTTCACTTGGAGCGGAATTCAAACCCCATAGAGATACAACACCAAGTATTGCCATGAAGTCATCTATATAAAAGAACTACAAAGCAATACCCCCGCATAGTAGATTCCCCGCATCGCGAAATTTAACTTCGCCAGCTAAGCTAGTTTGATCAGCAAAAGGATAAAGCGATGCGGATCATAATCATCGGCGCTGGGGTGATTGGCGTCACGAGCGCCTACTATCTGCAGCGAGCTGGCCATCAGGTGACGGTGCTAGAGCATCACCCCGCCCCAGCGCAAGAAACCAGTTTTGCCAACGCAGGGCAAATCTCCCCCGGCTACGCAGCGCCGTGGGCGGCGCCGGGCGTGCCGATGAAGGCAATGAAATGGCTGATGCAGGAGCACGGCCCGCTCCGTGTGCGACCGAAAAATGATCCGTTTCAATGGCAATGGATGGCGAAAATGCTCGCCAATTGCACGATTGAAGCCTATCAGCGCAATAAAAACCGCATGGTGCCGCTGGCTGAATACAGCCGCGATCAGCTCAAGCAACTTCGCGCCGACACCGGTATTGAATACGAAGGGCGCAGCTTGGGCACACTGCAAATTTTCCGTCAGGCCAAGCAATTAGAAAATGGCCGCCGCGATGCCGACTTGCTGGCCAAGATGGGCGTTGCGCATGAGTTACTCGACGCCAACGGCATCGCCCGCACAGAGCCCGCCTTGGCGCATATCGCCGATCAATTGGTCGGCGCGCTGCGCTTACCCAATGATGAAACTGGCGATTGCCAGCTGTTTACCCAGCAATTGGCCGATCTGGCGGCGCAACTCGGTGTGGTGTTTCGCTATGGCGTAGATGTATTGGGCTTGCCCGTCAAATATGGTCTGATTCAGTCGGTGCAGCTATCGGGTGAAACCTTAAACGCCGATGCCATCGTGCTGGCGGCAGGTTGTGCATCTCGCCAGCTGGGGCAATTGATCGGCCTTGATTTGCCCGTTTATCCAGTGAAAGGCTATTCGATTACCGTGCCACTGAGCGCCGCCGCCAAAGAGCAAGCCGATTTAGCGCCGCGCTCGACGGTGATGGATGAAACCTACAAAATCGCCCTGACCCGCTTTGATCTGCGCCTGCGGGTCGGTGGCATGGCCGAGCTGGCGGGTTATGACAAAACGCTAGACCCCAAACGCGTGGCAACACTCAAAATGGTCGCGCACGATTTATTTCCACACGCGGGCGATCTGACTACCGCTAGCGCGTGGACTGGTTTGCGCCCGATGACGCCCGATGGCACGCCGATCATTGGCGCAACGCCCATCAATAACCTATGGCTCAACACCGGACACGGTACGCTGGGCTGGACGATGGCGTGTGGCTCGGCCAAAGTGCTTGCCGATCTTATCAGTGGGCAACGTCCTGAAATTCCAACCGAACACTTAGGCTTAACTCGATATGGCTAGTACACATTCTGTGCAATATTCCCGATTGTGACATTGTTGGGGTTGCCCTCATAACTCCTTAGGATATACTTACAGATCGCGGAAGCAGTCGTTTGGCTGCTTACCGCTCTGATCCATCGAGCTCCTCGTTCAATACCATCTACCAGCATCATTATTCAGAGGAGCTTTCAACCGGAGCTCAATATGACCCACACCGCCAAGCCACGGCATACCTTTAGTATGCCGGTGCTGATCCCGAGCCTTGTTCTGATCATTGCCTTAATTGCCTTCACTACTCTGGCCCCGCAAGTGGCCGAAACGAATTTCGTCGCCGCCCAAAGCTGGATTACGGTGCATTTTTCTTGGTTTTATATTCTGGCGGTATCCGGCTTTTTCCTGTTCCTGATCGGACTGGCGATCAGCGATTACGGCAAAATCCGCCTTGGTGCCGATGACGCCGAGCCTGAATTTAGTCTGGGCTCATGGCTGGCCATGTTGTTTGCCGCAGGGATGGGTATCGGCTTGATGTATTACGGTGTCGGTGAGCCTTTACAACACTATGTCAATCCGCCACTAGCCCAAGGGCAAACTTTGGCTGGCGCCAGTGAAGCGATGACCAGCACCTTTTTGCACTGGGGTTTTCATGCCTGGGCGATTTATGGCTTGGTCGGATTGGTGCTGGCTTATTTTGGCTTTCGCTATAATCTACCGCTGACGCTGAGCTCTGGATTGTATCCGCTGCTACGCGAGCGTGTGAATGGCCCTGCGGGACATACCATCAATGTATTCGCTCTGTGTTGCACCCTCTTTGGGCTGGCACCGTCGGTTGGTTTGGGCTCGGTGCAACTCGCGGCTGGCATTCATCAACTCACAGGTTGGGACACCAGCGGATTGTCAGTGCAATTGGCTCTGATTGCGACCGTGATTTTTTTGGCGGGTATTTCAGCCTCAACCGGCCTAGGCAAAGGGGTACGTCGACTCTCAGAATTAAACCTGCTGCTGGCCGTGATATTGCTGTTGTTCGTCCTATTTGCAGGACCCACCTTATTCTTGCTCGGTGCCTTTGGTGACAATGTCGGCAATTATCTGAGCCAATTTTTGAATCTCACCTTCCGTGGCTTTACCTATACCCCAACGCAGAGTGAAGGCTGGTTAAGCGGCTGGACCATCCTATATTGGGCATGGTGGATTTCGTGGTCACCGTTTGTGGGCTTATTTATTGCCCGTATTTCTCGCGGCCGAACGATTCGGGAATTTATAACCGGCGTGATTATCATCCCGAGTATTTTCACCTTCATCTGGATGACGGTGTTTGGCAATAGCGTGATCTGGCTGGATATGAACGTGGCCCACGGCGCGCTGGCGGCGACCGCTGGCAATGTGGATGCGCTGCTATTTAGCTTCTTCTCGTACCTGCCATTTTCGAATATCGCCTCGATTATTTCGATGATGCTGATTTTGGTGTTTTTCGTTACATCCGCGGATTCGGGTGCCTTGATGCTCGATGGCTTGTCGTCGAAAGACCCAGCCAACTCCCCCATCTGGCAACGCTTATTCTGGGCGATTTTACTCGGTCTAACCGCAGGAACCCTACTCAGCGCAGGTGGACAGAAAGCCTTGATGACGATGACGCTGATCGCGGCACTGCCATTTACCGTGATTATGATTTTGCTCGCGTTTTCACTCTGGCGCGGCTTGGTGGCTGACCAGCGCCACTCGCAGCAAAAATTCACCCCAGCCAGCACATTCTGGAGTGGCCAGCACTGGAAGCAACGTCTGGAGCAGATTTTGCATCAGCCAAGCCAAGAAGACGTCGCCAGCTTTATTCGCGATACAGTGACGCCTGCCCTGCATGAAGTGGCCATTGAAATGCAGCAACGCGGCTGCAAAGCGCGAGTTGAAACGCATGACGATGGTGGCATTTCGCTGTGCGTACCGCAGCCAAATCTGCGTGACTTTATCTACGGCGTACATGCGCATGCACGCCCAGTAGCCAGCTTTGCTCTGCGCGATGCGAATTTGCCCGCCAGCGAGCGGCAATATACCTACGAGCCGGTGACTTTCTTTGCTGATGGCCGTCGCGGCTACGACATTGAATACATGCGCACCGAAGAGTTAATCGCCGATGTATTGAAGCAATATGAGCGGTATCTGTCGCTAAGCCAGAGCCAGAATACTCATTTGATCAATACCACCCCGGAGCATACCAGCAGCAATGGCTAAACATCGCTAGCTTCGTGTTCATCACTCACTCTGCCTCACCCATTGAGGCAGAGCTCAAGCGCCGCCTTGGCAACTGCCAGGCGGCTTTTTTTGCGCCGAAAGCGGCGCAAATCAGGCTAAAATTGAGCCTTACGATCAACCAAGCTGGTCTTGCCCCACAAGAGCAAGGGTGGCCATCCACGGGATTTCTCATGCACAACAATCGCCCCTTCCCCACGACCCGCCTGCGCCGGATGCGCCGTGATGACTTTTCGCGTCGCCTAATGCGCGAAAACACGCTCACCGCCAGCGATCTGATCCTGCCGGTTTTTGTGCTGGATGGCAGCAACCGGGTCGAAGACATCGCCTCGATGCCGGGCGTGCAACGCATGAGTATGGATAAACTGTTTGCCGTCGCCGAAGAAGCCGTCCAACTCGGCATCCCCGCGCTGGCGCTGTTTCCGGTGATCGAATCCCAACTCAAAACCTTGGACGCGCGTGAAGCGTGGAATCAGCGTGGCCTCGTACCGCGCACCGTCGAAGCGCTTAAAATGCGCTTTCCTGAGCTGGGCATCATCACCGACGTGGCGCTTGACCCGTACACCACGCATGGCCAAGACGGCATTATTGATGACAATGGCTATGTGCTGAACGACGAAACCATCGCCGCACTGGTGCGCCAAGCCGCCAGCCATGCCGCCGCTGGCGCGGATATTGTGGCGCCATCCGATATGATGGACGGCCGCGTCGCCGCGATTCGCGCCGCGCTCGATCGCGACAATCACATCCACACCCGCATCCTCGCCTACTCGGCCAAATACGCCAGCGCCTTCTACGGCCCATTCCGCGATGCGGTGGGCTCGGCCGTCAATCTGGGCAAAGGCAATAAATACACTTACCAAATGGACCCTGCCAATAGCAACGAAGCGCTGCACGAAGTCGGCCTCGATCTGGCCGAGGGTGCCGATATGGTGATGGTGAAACCGGGTATGCCTTACTTAGATATCGTGCGCCGCGTGAAAGACGAATTCGCTGCGCCGACTTTCGTGTATCAAGTCTCAGGCGAATACGCGATGCTCAAAGCCGCAGCGCAAAATGGCTGGCTGAATGAAGAAGCAGTAGTAATGGAAAGCCTGCTCGCGTTCAAACGCGCCGGCGCCGATGCGATTTTGACTTACTACGCGATTGAAGCAGCGAAGTGGCTGGCGAAGTAATCCGTATCACCCGAATCGCACCCCCAAAATCAGCCTTGATTTTGGGGCTCGAATGCCTGCTCCTGCTCCCACTGCCGCGAAAATAAGCTAATTCTTTCATATTCAATCACTTGTAGGCTCGGTGATAGCGAGGCTTAATGCGACTTGGATTGCGTGGGGGGCCAGATCTATCGGGGCGTAATCGTTCGACTTGCTTGATTAATAAGACAATTATTTTATCGAACAAGGCACCAAACCGCTTAGGGTCACTCAACAAGCGAGGCAACTGGTGTCGCAGTTGCGAAGCGGCGTAACTTAAATTGGCATGAAATAAGGCCTGCTGCTCTGCAGGCAATGCTCGCAATGCATCTTCACAAGCTAGACTCGCCAGATTATGTAACAAAATGGCGGCATGAAACTCCTGTCGTACAGCCAGTGGGGTTTCACCACCAAATTGTTCCAGCTTTAAGCGGCACTTGAGATTGCGGAATGCCTCTTCAATTCGCCAACGACGGTGATAGAGCGCGGCAAATTCCGCGTGAGGATACTGCACTTCATTTAAGAGCGATGTGGCCAGTATTTCGATCATACCCGACTGAAGTATCACCTTAACCAGCCTGATTTTAAAGGGTTTAATGGCAATACCATGAGTATTGAAGGACTTATATTGCGCTCGATTAGGTGTAATGGTGATGACTTCGCTCATCCGATCTGAGCGCGCAAAGGCGGTGACCAGTGGATTGTAGGACGAGCTATAGAGTCGCATACAAAACGCTTGTTGGCGTTCAAGCAGCAAGGCAAACAGCCAATGCGCAGGATAGCCTCGATCAAGCACCAATAAATCGTCTTGTTTGAGGATGGGTAACTGCCGGAGCAGCAGCTCACGCTCGCTGACGCGATCGGCATCAAGATCCGCACACAGAATCAATCCAGTACTGGTTTCGCACAAGGCGGCAGCACGTGCCAAGGAATAAGGGGGCGCATTTGCGCCATCATAAACATTGAAGTGTTCAGGCTTGCGAATATCTGCATGGTTGGGCAAATACAAAGTGGTTGAGTCGGCGGCAATGATTCTCCAGCTATGCCAACGTTGAGCCAAATCGCTTGGTAAATCATGGTTGATTTGGTCGCGCAGCTCGATATAAGCAGACTCTTTGAGCTTCTTACGCGCCATTCGAAAGGCGTCGTCATTGGGTAAACGGCCATCAGGCAGATCCAAATGATCAAAGAACTGATCGACTTCGACTTGCAAAGATTGCTGAAGTCCAGCGAGCAAAATGCCCGCTACGCGTGGAAAGGTAAAAGTGGTGTTGCGAGTGAAATCTTGCGGGCGTTGACGGTGGCGGGAACGAAATTCAAGAGAATGAAGTAACTGCTGGATTTTATAGATTGATTTGGAATATAGGGAGGGTCGGATTCATAGTCTATTAGTTATATAAAACAATAAGATAACACATAATGCCATGATCGGGCGACCTGGGAAAGGCTTATTTTCGCGGCAGTGGCTCCTGCTCCCCGCCGTGACATTGTTGGCGTATTCCTTCTTTGGCGTTTGGGTGGCAGGCATCTCATTTGTGCTGCACGCGCTACTCTTGTATGCCGCGCGAAATAGTCGCTATCGTTTAGCAAACCCAATCACCATCAGCGTTGATGACGATGCTGTTTGGTTAAGCATGGGCCATGCCACGCACTGGAAAATTGAGAGCAAAAATATTGAATCAATAGAAAGAATTAAATTGAATGGTTTTTTCCGTCTGCAAAATGAAATGCTCATCTTGCACACCAAAAATAATGATTCATTTTCAATTTCAAGTTCTGATTGCTATGAGCCTCCCTTATACCAAACACTGAATACTGCGATTTCAAGCAGAACAAGTAAGCACATTGGATTCGATAACAACCAATACCCACCCAACGTATGTCAGCCAAGCCATCGATTATATTGATCCGCACAGATATACCCATTACACCATAATTCACACTACGGCTCAGCACCTGCTCGGTGTTACTATCGCTGCATCTTCCACCTCCGCTCCTGCCCGCCGAATATTCTAATCGTCCTCTCAGCTCGCTAGCTCTTTAGCGCCTTGGCAGATCGAGAAGCGTTCCTCGCCCGCATCTGCATCAAGGCTTTTATGTCTACCCCGAATCTTGGCTATGCCATCAAACACCAGCACGTAGCCGTGGCCGGTGGCGCCGACCTGCACGTTCGCTCTTTGCTCGATAAACAGCAGTTTTACGACCCGCTCGGTATTGCTGAGGCGGCGGGCGTGTCGGAAGCGTGTTGGTCGCTGTTTGGGCAAGTTTGGCCATCGGCGCAAAAAATGGCCGATTTAATGCAGGACTATGCACTGGGCGAGCGGCGCATTTTAGAAATTGGTTGTGGCTTGGCGCTGGCCAGCTTGGTGATTCACCGCCGCCTCGGCGACATCACCGCCAGCGATTGTCACCCGCTGACCGAAACTTTTCTGAATGAAAATACACTACTGAACGCCATGCCAACACTGAAATATTGCACCGGCAACTGGGGGCGCAGCAATCTGGACTTGGGCGAGTTTGATCTGATTATCGGCAGCGATGTGCTGTACGAGCGTGACCAGCCAATTGCGCTGGCCGAATTTATCGAGATGCACGCCGCACCTGTTTGCGAAGTGCTCATTATCGACCCCAACCGCGGCAACCGCAGTGCGTTTAATCGCCAGATGAGCGAGCGCGGGTTTGAGATGAGCGAAACCATAATTACCGCACCACTGAACGATGGCAGTGCGTATCGGGGAAGGCTACTGCGTTATTTGCGCTGAGCTCATCAGCGCGATGCGCTAACGCACCGCAAATCAAATTTTTCCAAATCGCAACATAGACTTAGCCTATCTTGACTTTGCTGATTCGATTGTCGATATTCATCTGGCTGCTTGCAGCCTTTTTGGCACCAATAGCCAAAGAGCTTCACAATAATGATGGATGGAAAGACTATGAAAATCACGCTACTCGCCCTTGGGTTTGGCGTGGGCTTGGCGGCGCAAACCGCGCTGGCCTGCTCGCCAAACCCTAATCCGACCTTACCGCAAATGCCAACAGGTCTGGATGGCAAACTCCCGCTCACTTACCCTGATTTAGATCCCAACTACCCCTACATTCCGCCCGTGACCAGCGGCGCGTGCCCAACACCGGCGCGTTACGGCTTTCAGGCAACAATGCCAGCGCTAAACGATGCCGAAACGGATCGGGTGTATGGCACACAAAACACCAGCGCCCCCGCTTGGGACGCGGCCAAGGTCTATAACACCGGCGATCTGGTTAGCTCGGAAGGCGTGACATACAAAGCCAAATGGTGGACGCAAAACGAAAAACCAGGCCAGCCATGGGGCGCGTGGGAAGAGCAAACTGCGCTATCAGGCCCACAAGCGTGGAGCAGCAGCAAAGCATACAACGGCGGCGATCAGGCCACCTTTGATGGCCGCCTGTATCAAGCCAAATGGTGGACACAAAATAATCAACCCGGTCTGGCTGGCAGCCCTTGGGAAGACAAAGGTGTAGCGCCCATCCCAAAATCTCGTCCACCGCAATTCAAAGTGAATGTCACTCGCCAAAACGATGGCTCGCTCAATATCACGGTGCCCGTTGGCTCGTACATTTACCCCGTTTCATATGTGTACCGTGCCACCGCCTCATGCAGCGCAACCATGACCACCGAGGGTGAACGCCCCGCTTCGGCCATTCCACCAGTGATCGAGCGTTGGGAAGTGCATATCGATGGTAAAACAGTGGCTACCCAGCAAGGTCCGTACTTGATGCCCGTTCCTGCGGTTGCGCCACCACCCCCGCCGATTATTCCGCGCAATGCCGATGGTAGTTGCAGTGTTGCCGAAGGTACTATCGTTGGCCAATTCGGCTCGGCGCGCGGTGGCGACGTGATCGGCTGGACCACCATCGCGGCTGACAAAGCGGCTGGGCATATGCTCAGCGTTTGGCTATGCAATGGCGATCAGTGCCGCCCCTCAACCTTGCTGTGGAAAGATCGGTTTGGTACACAAGCCAATCAATATTGAGTTGTAAATACCGAGTGGCAAACAAAATGCCAAGTCAATTGACTTGGCATTTTTTATCAATCAAAGCGGATGAGTGGGGCGATGATTTGCTCCGGCGCTTTAAGCATCCTGCCATTTTTCATAAGTCGCGGCCTGCCCATGGCACACGCCCGTATCGTCAATCAGATTCCACACCGTCACATTTTCGATCCAGAAGCGCCGCCCTGATTTGGCAATACGCAGCCCGCGATAGCCAGTGGCATAACCCTGACGGCTGACCGTATCGAGTAATTGCTGGCGCTCTTGGCGATTGGGCGCTTCAGCCGAGAGGCGCGATGGCAGGCCGATCAGCTCGGCTGCACTGTATTCAAAACAGCGTTGTGCCGTCGTATTGGCAAAAATAAAACGCGGGTCGCTACTGGCCTCATGTGCCAGCACGCAAAATGGCGCTTCAAATTGCAGCCAGTGCGCCGCTTGCTCAAGCGGCCAATCGGCAGGCAGCAGCTCGCGCCCCACTAGACGGCGATAGCTGTCCAACATTAATTGCACCAAGGCTAGCTGAGTCATGATTTTTACGAATTAGGTCAAGAGACTAGACATTATACCGCGTCACTAGCTTGACTTTACCGCCGACGCTAGGCAGATTGATTCGCTCTACATGCTTGCTGACAAGACCATATGCAATACTGGCTAATGAAATCCGAGCCCGATGATGTGTCAATCGACGATCTGGCCGCCCGAAATACCGTGGGGTGGTATGGCGTGAGAAACTATCAGGCACGTAACTTTATGCGCGATACCCAGCAAGTGGGCGATGGCGTGCTGTTTTATCATTCTTCGTGCGAGCAGCCGGGCGTGGCTGGCTTTGCCCGCGTGGCCAGCAGCAGCTACCCCGACCCGACGCAATTTGATCCTAACTCCAAATATTTCGACGCCAAAGCCACGCTGGAAAAACCGCGCTGGATGCAGGTCGATGTCGAATATGTGCGTAAAACGCGGCTATTGTCGCTGAGCGAAATGCGGCAATACCCTGAGCTGGCCGAGATGCTGGTACTGCAAAAAGGCTCGCGGCTGTCGATTACCCCCGTCTCACCCGCCGAATGGCGCTTTATTCAGGATTTACTCGCATGATGACGATGATTGCCGCTTGCTTGGCGGTGGGATTAATTGCTGGTTTTCTCGCTGGGCTGTTGGGCGTTGGCGGTGGCTTGGTGATTGTGCCCGCCCTGTTGGCGGTGTTTCACCTCGCGGGTATTTTGCCCGAGCACCAGCAGCATTTAGCATTGGGTACGAGCTTGGCGACGATTATGTTTACCGGCATCGCCAGCGTGCGTGCCCACCATGCGAAAGGGGCGGTGCGCTGGGATATCGTGCGGCAAATCACGCCGGGCATTATTGCGGGCACATTTATTGGCGCCCAAATTGCCGGGCTGATCTCTACCCGTGGCTTGCAATGGATTTTTGTTGTCTTTGCCTACGTCGTCGCGGCGCAAATGCTGCTGGATTTAAAGCCCAAACCCTCGCGCCAATTGCCCGCGCGCAGCGGGATGCTCTCGGTAGGCGGTGTGATCGGCGTGTTGTCGAGCTGGGTAGGCATTGGTGGCGGGTCTTTATCGGTGCCATTTTTAAGCGCCTGCAATGTCCCCGTCAAAACTGCGATCGGCACATCATCGGCGATCGGCGTACCCATTGCGCTGGCCGGTGCGGCAGGCTACATTGCCAGCGGCTGGGGTATTGCCAGCTTACCTAATTACTCATTGGGCTATGTTTATATACCTGCACTACTCGGCATTGTACTTGCCAGCTTTCCCATGGCCAAAGTCGGCGCAGCAGTGGCGCATCGCCTCCCAGTGCCTACACTGAAAAAATGCTTCGCCGCCCTGCTGATTATTCTGGCCAGCAAGATGCTGTGGAGCTTGTGGTGAGGACAATGCAATGCGCGGCGCAAAGATAACACGATGGTTTTGGGGCTTGATCTTGGCGCTGTGCTTTAGCACAACAATGGCCAACGACATCAGCATTACACCCGCCTGCCAAAAGGCCTTTGTCTCGCTCAAGCAGTATATCGATACGCAACATGGCCTGATTTCCAGCGCAGCACTCGAAACCAGTCTCGCCGCCGACGAGGTACGCCTCAATTGTGATGGCAGCGCCAATGCGTATTCGCTCTCGATCGCCCAGATTGCCAAGCGTTATTTACCCCCGCCATCCAAACCAAGCGGCCCATTGATCGATGCACAAACCGAAACGGTCTTGTCGGTGCTGATGATCATCGGCCTGATCGCGGCGAGTAGCGCGGGCTATTTTGTATTTGATTCGGGTGGCTTGACCATCGGTATCGTAGGAGGACATTGATGTATCGCCTGCTTTTAAGTCTAGTGGCCGTACTGCTGAGCCAGAGTATTTGGGCCAAAGATTATCGGTTTTTGCAGCAAATTAACTTGCCCGACAATCACAGTGTGCTGCAAGTAGCAGAAGGCGAAAACGAGCCGCGCAGCATCGGCAGCTATAGCATTCGGCTCTATGGCGGGCACAATCCTGACTTCCCCTTGGATGACTTTATTACAGGGCTGATAGTCGCGCGCGAAGGCGTGGTTGAGCGGGTATTTAATATCGATGGCAATGGCGATGGTATTGGTGAAGTCGTCGTCGTAATCCGCAGCGCTGGCAGTGGCGGCTATCTCACTTTTGATGTTTTTGACTGGCAAAATCAGCAATTAAAACGCATTTTCTCGCTGAGTGATTTGCCCCCCAAAGCTGACCCCGTGGTAGAAGTAAAACGCGTCATGCGCAAACCATGACCCGCCCCGTTGTTCCTGCTTACCTGCTGTTAATCGCCGTTTGGTCCACCACGGCGCTGGCCATTAAATGGGGCGTAACAGGCTTGTCGTTTAGCTTGGCGCTGATGCTGCGCTTTGTGCTGGCGGCGTTACTCGCGCTAGGCATACAGCACTGGCGCCGTCAGAGCTTGCCTTTCGATCGCGCTCACTTGCGCGCCTATACCATTGCGGGCGTCGCGACTTCACTGTCAATGTTGTGCTCATTCTGGGCCGCGCAATATATGGCTTCGGGCTTGATCGCCGTGCTCTATGGCTTGGCACCACTGGCGACGGGGTTTTATGCCAGCCTATGGCTAGGCAGTAGCATGCGACGGAGTGAATTGCTGGCAATTGCGGTTAGTTTGCTCGGCTTGGCGCTGATCTTCGGCCAAAACCTCAATTTGGCCCCAAGTGGCTTACCAAGCATGCTGGCCTTGATCTTGGGCATGGCCTTGCAATCGGGCGCCGCAGTATTGCTCAAACGTTATGCCAGCACGCAATCGGCCATGGCGGTCAATACCGGCGCGCTACTGATCTGCGCCTTCCTGACGACTTTGTTCTGGTTGATCTCCGGCGCAACGATGCCCGCGCAGATTCCAACCAAGGCACTGCTCGCCATTCTGTATCTAGCCAGCATTGGCTCCGTGCTGGCCTTTGGCCTGTACTATTGGCTGATTCGCGAATGTCGCCCTATTAGCGTGGCGCTGATTTCGCTAATCACCCCCGCCACCTCGCTCTGGCTGGGTAGCTGGCTGAATCATGAAGTACTCCATCCGCGCGAATTGTATGGTACGGCGTTGATTATGCTGGGGCTGTTGATCCATTGCCTGCAAAGAAAAAACTGATCGTTTTACAGCTACCCCTAGAAGTATCGCCCTCCAACTACCAATTTTATTTGCTGATAGCAATATACCCCGTCACACCGCCACCAACACCAAGGTGATTTTTCTTTTATTATCAATCGCTTATAAACAACGTCAGCGTAGCAATTTTTGTATTATTTTTGCCAATCATGTAGTTTTAATATTGCCACTACATTAGTTTTCCCTTATACATGCACATATAACTAAATCAAAGAGATGCGCGATGGATCAATTGATTTTTACTAAAACTGAGGCGGGGCTCAAAGAGCTGCAAACACGCAGCGGCCTAATCGGGCAAAAAGAGCGCCAATTGCTATTTATGATCGACGGCCAGCGCAGCTCGGCAATGTTAGTGGCCATGCTGCCGGGGCAGGAAGTCTTGCTAACGCTGAAAAAGCTACAAGACCTCGGTCTAATCGCCCGCAATAGCGCGCAAAAGAAACTCGATCAAATTCAATTTTCTGGCCCAACAACCATCGCGCCACCGCCACCCCGTCGCAATAGCGAACAGCTCAATGAAGCACGCAAGGTGATCTTGTCGGTAACGCAAGAATTTCTCGGGCAAAACTGGGAAGAAAAACTCGGCATCATGCTGCAATCAGTGCGCAATGCCGACGATCTAAAGCCGATTGTCGAAGAATGGGCGAATGCGCTACGCCGCTCAGGCCATCGCGGCGCAGCCTATAATGGCGAAAAAGCCATCGAAGAATTATTCAAATAATTCAAACGCGCTGTAGTACTTGAAATAGGCGGGGTTTTCCCGCCTTTTTTTGTTAGCGCAACAATCCCGCCAAACGCCGCACGCCTTCTTCGATTTGCCCAATTGAGCTATGGCTAAAATTGAGCCGCAAAGCACTCGCACCCTTGCCATTCGGATAAAACGGCACGCCCGGCATCACCGCCAGATTCTGCGCCAAGCCTTGTTGCATCAAGGCCAGCGTATCTTGCTGGCGGTGCAAATGCAGCCAAAAAAACAAGCCCCCTGCAGGCTTAATCCACGACGCCCGATCCGCCAAATGCTGACTCAAAGCCGCATGCATTGCATCGCGCTTCGCACGATAACTAGGCAGAATATGGGCCACATGTTCATCCAATTGCCCAGAGCGCAACACCTCAGCCACTATCGCCTGACTCAAACGATTGCTGTGCAAATCGGCGGCTTGTTTTAATCGCGTTAACGGCACGATCAAATCAGGATGCGCAATCAGATAACCCAAACGCAAACCGGGCGCGAGGGTTTTGGAAAATGAGCCCTGATACACCCAGCGCGCCGACTTCAGGTGCGATACCAAGGGCGCAGGGGCCACGCCATCAAAAGCCAGATCACGATAAGGATCATCCTCAAACACGGGCATGCCTTTTGCATCCAAGGCTTCAGCCAGCACCTGACGCTGCGGCAAGCCATAACATGCCCCAGTTGGATTTTGGAAAGTCGGGATCAGATACGCAAAACGAGCCTCATTTTCGGCAATGGCCGCTGGCGTTAAGCCAATTGCATCTTGCTCACCAGTGATAAATTGCGCACCAAATAGCTCAAACACCTGCAAAGCAGCCAGATAGGTTGGCGATTCGCACAAAATGCGCGTGCCTTCATCGACCCAGAGTTTGGCGACCAAATCGATGCCTTGCTGCGAGCCATTCAGGATCAATACCTGCTCAGGCCTGCAATCCAAGCCCATCGCCTTGGCGCGTGCCGCCACCAGCTCGCGCAAATCGGCTTCACCCTCAGATGGGCCATATTGCCAAATATGGCTAGGTGCTTGCCATTGATCCAGTTGGGGCTGAAACAAGGTTTCTGCCGCTGGCAAACCACCGGCAAAAGAAATTACCCCAGGAGCCTGTGCGGCAGCTAGAATTTCTCTAACCAGTGAAGGCTTTAAGCGTTCAATTCGATTGGCAAACATGGCCACCCCAAATAGGTCAACAATATAGACCTATATTAACGCAACGAGGATATACGTCAATATGCTTGACCATACCGCTCATCCATCTGGCGCACATACCGAATACGAGCTCAATTGCGCACTTGAGTTGCTGTTTTATGGCTACAAAGGATTTACCGCCCAACCCGACGCAATCTTGGCCGAGCGCGGTTTGGCGCGTGTCCATCACCGCATTTTGTATTTTGTAGGCCGACAGGGTGGCTTATCGGTTAATCAATTGCTCGCCAAACTCGGCGTGAGCAAACAGGCACTCAACGCCCCGCTGCGCCAATTGCAAGAAGCGGGCCTGATCACCGCCAGCCCCTCTGAAATCGACAAGCGAGTAAAATGCCTGGCGCTCACTGAGGAGGGTATAGAGCTAGAAGAATCATTATCTGGTGCTCAACGAACTATACTCGACAGGGTATTTGCCCAATGTGGCCCACAAGCAGAATCAGGTTTTAAACAAGTGTTGGGCGTTTTAGCCAAAATCACTCAAGCCGATACCGCGCAATCATGAATACAGCAGCGGCTCACTTGCAATCGAAGTATGCAGCACGCATTTAATGATTTACCCCCTCAACCAGACAGGAAGCATCATGTTATTTGACTCATTCAAGCTCGGCCCTTTGTCGCTACAAAACCGCACGGTGATGGCACCCATGACGCGCTGTCGCGCTGTCGTGAATAACACGCCGAATGAACTGGTTGCGCAATATTATGGTCAGCGCGCCAATGCGGGCCTAATCATTACCGAAGGCACATCGCCCTCACCCGACGGCATCGGCTACGCCCGCATCCCTGGCCTTTATAACGCCGAACAAGTTGCCGGCTGGAAACTGGCCACCGACGCGGCCCACCAAGGCGGCGCGAAAATCTTTATCCAATTTATGCACTGCGGTCGCGTCACCGGCGCAGCTAATCTACCAGCAGGCGCACGCGCGGTAGGCCCAACGTCTGAAAACTGCCCCGGCGAGATGTATACTGATGCAGCCGGCATGCAAGCTCATGCACAGCCTCATGCCCTCACTGAAAGTGAGATTACTGAGGTCGTAGCTGAGTATGCCCAGGCCGCTAAGCTGGCCGTCGAAGCGGGCTTTGATGGCATTGAATTGCACGGCGCGAATGGCTACTTAATCGAGCAGTTTCTGAACGCCAACGTCAACAGTCGCACCGACGGCTATGGTGGCAGCGCCGCTGCGCGCAATCGTTTTGCATTAGAAGTCGCCAAAGCCTGCGTCGATGCCATTGGTGCCGACCGCGTCGGTATGCGCATTTCACCCTATGGCGTATTCAATAGCACCGGCGCATTTGATGGCGTGGAAGCGCAATATCTGGATTTAGTCAAAGCCCTTTCCGATCTTGGCTTGGTGTACGTCCACCTCGTTGACCATTCTGCGATGGGTGCGCCAGAAGTACCTGCGGCGTTCAAGGCGCAACTACGAGCAACATTCAAAGGCGCATTCATCGCTTCCGGCGGCTTTGAAACCGTCGAGGCGGCTGAGGCGGTACTCGCCGAAAATCGCGGCGACCTAATCGCCTTTGGTCGCCCCTTCATTAGCAACCCTGATTTGGTCCATCGCCTCAAAAACCAGCTGCCGCTGGCGCAGCCAGATGCAAATACGTTTTACACCGCCGATGCAGTGGGATACACCGATTATCCAACCGCAGCCTAATGAGTAAATAAAAACGGGGCGCATGCGCCCCGTTGTTTATCAAATGCCCCTAATCCAGACTAATGCTAAGCATTCGCTCTGACTGCAGTTCAATTTCAGATCATCAGCCTGGGTTTGCTAAATTCAATAGCTGCACTTTTAATCCAGCCAAATTTTGAGCCGATCAAGTAATCTCGCCGTCGCTCCGCGATGCGCTTGGCTAAATGCCACGCCGGCCAAGCCCATTTGCTGGCATCTGGCGTCATCATGGAGCACGCGTAGCGCCTCTGAGCAAACGGAGTCAGCATCTTCTCCCTGCCAAGCAGCACCTACTGCGATCGCCTCAGCTGAGGCTTGGGCGAAGTTAAATGTAGAAGGTCCAATCAGTACTGGACAGCCGCAGGCAGCCGCTTCGATCAGATTTTGGCTACCGAATTTCAGCAGCGATCCGCCCATGATGGTGACATCGGCGGCGCTATACCACGCAACCATTTCACCCATGCTGTCGCCCAGCAGCACCTGCACATTGCTAGCCTCGCCCTGCCACTGGCTACGGCGCAAATAGGTCAAGCCACGTGACTCAAGCAAAGTCGCGACAGCATCAAAGCGCTGCGGATGGCGTGGCACAATAATGAGCAGTGTATCGGCAGACAAATCGCCCAATGCGTTCAGCACCAGCGCCTCTTCACCATCGCGACTGGAGGCGAGCAGGATAATCTTGCGCGCCAGTACTTTTTTCCACGCTTGACCGCGTTCAATCAGCAAAGGGTCAAGCTGGTTGTCAAACTTTACATTCCCCATAATATGCACGTCTTTTGCGCCCAACTGCTGCAAACGGTCGGCATCTTGCGGCGATTGTGCCAACACAGCGGCAAATTGCGGCATCACTTGGCGAAATAGAGGAGCGAATTTCAGATAACCATTGAGCGACTTTTGCGATAGGCGTGCATTAGCCAGCACCAGCGGCACGTTCGCTTGCTGGCATTGCATGATGCAATTTGGCCAAATCTCGGTATCAATGACCAAGCCTAGCCGCGGCTGGAAGGTACGCAAAAATCGACGTATTGCTGAAGGATAATCGTAGGGCAGAAAAACAATCGTCGCATTAATGCCTGAAGACTTACCAAATAACTCATGCGCAGTGGTGCGACCCGTCGGCGTCATGCAGGTCAGCAATAAAGGCGTATCAGGATATTGTTGATGCAAGGCCAATACGATGGGTTGGGCGGCACGCATCTCCCCAACCGATACCGCATGCAGCCAAATTGGTTGGGTATTACCACCTAAGCCTTCTCCAAATTGATCTACAGAGTAATACCCAAGGCGCTCAGACCAATTTTGCCGATAGGCTGGCTGCTTACGCGCACGTTTGAGCAAATACAGCCAGATCAGCGGAAAGGCGAGCCACAGCGCAATGCGATAAATCAGCGCCGCCATTTATGCGCGCCAACCCATCTGTACAGCATCCCAGACAGCATCAACACTCGGCGCCTGCCCGCGTTGCCCCAAATTAACCGCATAACTGCTCGCCCGTATCCCGGTTAGCTCTGGATCTGATGCGCAAAAAATCGCCACAGTCGGTACGGCCACCGCAGCAGCCAAGTGCACCAAGCCTGTATCAACACCAATCACGATTTTGCTTTTAGCCAGCAAAGACGCCGCCTCGCTCAGACTGAGTTTTGGCGCCACCATGGCCGCCGGCAAGGCCGCGGCCAGTCGCTCGGCACGAGCGCGCTCAGTAGCGCTACCCCAAGGGAAAACGGGTCGAATCCCCTGCGCCAATAGCCTTTGTCCGAGCAATATCCAATTGGCCTCGGCCCATTCTTTATCGGCGCGGCTGGTCGCAGTCAGGCAGACGGCGTACGGTGAATCAGGCAGCCACGGCAAATCTAGCTCTGGCACTTGTAGGCCATAATCAATGGGGCCTTGCAGTTTGTAATCTAATGCTGCGGCGCTAAGCTGGCGATTGCGATCAATCGCGTGCAAGGATTTGCTCACCCTGTATTTACGGCAGTAACTCAAGCTAGCCAGCGGCTCGCGGATCGATTTGCGATCAAAGCCAGCGACAGGGCCGCAGGCCAGACGGGCAATTGCCGCACTTTTGATTAAACCTTGGGCATCCAGCACCAAATCATAACGGCAGGCTCGCAGCTCGGTCTTAAATGTCTGCCATTGCATGTGCGTAGGGGACGCCCAGATCGATTTGCGCCAGCGACGCAAAGCCACGGGGATCACTCGGCGAATCGCAGGGTGCAGGCGGGGCAACTCGGCGAACCCCTCCTCCACCACCCAATCAATGGCGGCATCAGGGTAAACGCGTGCCAGATCAGTGATCGCGGGCCACTGATGAATCACGTCTCCCATCGACGACATGCGTACGATAAGAATTTTCTGAATGGTCGGTTTAGTCTTCATTAGCACATTCTAACAGGCTCTACGCCCAAGCGAAAAAGCCCTATTCATTATTCAAACTACAGATTAATTACCTAAGTCTGCGCCCTAAAATCGACTAGCCAATTGAAATAAATAACATTTTTATAACTTTTTAGCGGTATTCGAGATGGATACGCGGCAGTTTTATTTTCGCCTGCTAGGATAAAAAGTAAACCCAACGGCTCGGGGCTTTTCATGCTGATCATACTGATTCTTGCGCTAGTTGCTGGCATCCTATGGCAATGGCAACAAATACGACAATTGCGACAGCAATTGGCCAATGGCTCGCTCACGGATCAACTGACGGGGCTTTATCAACGCCATCATTTACTCGATCTGGCCGAGCATGAAATTAATCGTGCGCAGCGCGGGAATATAAAAGTCTCCGCCTTGATCGTCGACCTGGATTATTGCGCCAAAATCAATCACCAATACGGCCATCAAGCAGGCGATTTGGCGCTACAGCATGTGGCGCATGCCGTGAATGAATCGATCCGCGATTTTGACTTGGCGGGGCGTTTTTCCGGCGAAGAAATCGTCCTAGTCTTGCCCAATACCGACCAAGCGGGCGCCATTGTGGTGGCGGAACGCTTACGTCATAAGGTCAAACAAAGCGCTATTGCGCTCCCCAATCAACTCCAGCTGACTATTTCGGTCACGATTGGCCTCGCCACGCTGGAAACCGAAACCGAAAGCATCGAAGATTTATTGCTGGCCGCTGATACGGCCTTGCAACGCGCCATGCAATTGGGCATCGATCGTATTCACGTTTACCAGCTCGAAGACGACGTAGCCAACGCGACATTATAAAAATCCATTTGCCCACCACTACGCTTGGGGCTAAAGTCGGGGCTTATTGTTTCCACACGATGATCCCCATGCCCCAACCTCAAGCGGCCTTGGCCCAAGCTGCGCGCGAGCGCCAAAGTCAACTCACCAAACCTGCGGGTAGCTTAGGCCGTCTCGAAGACTTGGCCATCTGGCTGGCCGCCCGTTTGCCCAGCCCGACGCCGATGCGCCTCAAACCGATGCTGGCGATTTTCGCCGCAGATCATGGCGTGGCGACGGAAGGGGTTTCGGCATTTCCTGCTGAAGTCACCGCCCAGATGGTAATTAACTTTCTCAATGGCGGCGCAGCCATTAATGTGCTGGCACGCCAACATCAAATTTCGCTGGCGATTATTGATGTCGGCGTAGCCAATGATTATCCCAATAACAGCCAAAGCATCGCCAAGTTATTTCGCACGCCGATTGCCAATGGCACGGCGAATTTGCGTCATGCGCCAGCCATGAGCGAGGCGCAATGTCAAAAAGCCTGGCAAATTGGTTTTAGCATCGCTCAAGAGGCGGCCAAAGCAGGTAAAACCTTGCTGATTGCAGGTGAAATGGGCATCGCCAATACGACTGCGGCGGCGGCTTTGATCTGCGCACTCACAGGACATGCTGCCGAAGACATCGTGGGTTTGGGCACTGGCATCAACCCCGCTTCGCGCGCATTGAAAGTCCAAGTTGTTAATGATGCAATCGCTCGCGCCACGGCTTCAGGCGCCAATAGCGCACAAGATTGGCTACGTGAAGTGGGCGGTTTTGAAATCGCGGCTTTGGCGGGTTTTTATGCGGGCGCGGCGGCTGCGGGCGTTCCAGCGCTGCTGGATGGTTTTATCACTACAGCCGCCGCACTAGTCGCGGTTAAACACGATGCGGCGATTGGTCAATGGCTGATTGCCAGCCACGCATCACAAGAACAAGGCCACCGCCTAGCCTTGCAGGCTTTAGAACTTGAGCCACTGCTCGATCTGGGTTTGCGCCTAGGTGAAGCCAGCGGCGCTGCGCTGTGTGTACCGCTGCTGCAAAGTGCGCTTGCGTTGCACGGTGAAATGGCGACCTTTGCTGAAGCTGGCGTGGCCGCCAGCAATATGGAGTGATATGCCGTTTCGTTTAACGCTGATTCGACATGGTGAAGCCGAAAGCGCGCAAAATGCAGTCTTTGGCCAAAGCAATCCACCGCTTTCCAGCTTAGGGCGGGCGCAAATGCTCGCACGCTGGCAAATGCTCTCAGCCCAACCTGTTGACGCGATTGCCAGCTCTACACTGGCACGCTGTGCAGATTTTGCGCTCGATTGCGCCCAGCAGCTGCAAGTACCACTCCATCTCGACCATGGCTTTCAAGAAATACACCTTGGGAGTATTGATGGCAAAGCCAAGTCTGAATGGACTTCAGAAGACCATACCCATTGGGATGCCTGGCAAGCCAATCCTCAGCTGTCGCCACTCCCAGCGGGAGAAAATTGGTTGCAATTTCAGCATCGCGTCATCAGTGCGCTCGATAGTTGGTTTTCACAAGGCGAAGCAGAGCATCGGGTACTGATCGCCCATCAGGGTACGATCAAAGCCATTTTACTCGCCGCGTTTGGCCTGCCGGCAGAGCGTCATCAGCAATTTTGGCTGGCAACGGCGGGCTCGGTGACGCTGTGGTGGGATGAACACTACCCGCCCATGCTGCTTGAGCTTTCAAACACTTTGGCTGCCGATTGATGCGTTCCATCTTCGATTGGCGCTTGCCAGTGCTAGCGATCCAATTTCTCACTCGCTTACCTACGCCGCAAATTCAGCACTTTGAGCCAAGCCTACTGGCTAAATCAGTAGGCTGGTTTCCAATGGTGGGGCTGATTGTTGGCGGTTTGCTCCTGATACCTGCGTATGGTTTACAGCAAGAGCCTTGGCTGGCCGCGGTATTGAGTTTGTTATTGTGGGTCTGGGTCACGGGTGGTTTGCATTTGGATGGTTTGGCCGATATGGCCGATGGGCTTGGCGCATCTCATCGTGACCCAGCGCGATTTCTGGCGGTATTGAAAGACCCGCATCTCGGTAGCTTTGGTGTGCTATCGCTCATCATGCAAACAATACTCAAACTGATTTTGCTGATGCTCTGTATCCGTAGCCACGCATGGTGGGCGATTTTGCTGATTCCGGCTTGGGCGCGCAGCGGTGTATATAGCTGGCAAACCTTGCCAGCACTGGCGCCGGGGATGGCGGAGCAATTTGGTTGGAAAAAAACACCTTATCTGGGCTGGAGCTGGTGGCTGTGCTTGCTAGGGCTTTCGGTATGGTTGAGCCCATGGTTGGTTCTGGGTTTAGCGGTCATTGTTGTGTATCGAAGCTGGTTAAAACACAAGCTGGGCGGCGTGACTGGCGATTGCCTCGGTGCAGGCATTGAGATGAGCGAAAGCGCCTTATTGATCTGCGCCATCGTCGGGCCAATCATCGCCCACACGATTGCCAATTAAATCTTGTCGCCCTGCCAGACAGTGGCGATAATCACCCCTTTTTTACCGCATCGAGCCTGCATTATGAAAATCATCCGTGTATTGGAAGTCTGGGAAAAAGGCATGGAAGGTGGTTTTGTCGGCACATTGCCGCTCGATGAAACTCTCGATGTGGCGTTTCTCTACAGCCTATTTGCTGCCGAGCAGGATAAGCCCGACCCAGAGATGAAATTGTCATATATGCTCGATGAATCTCGCCTCGCCGCCTTGCAGCCGTTTGTGGCGCAAAGTACCGACTTTGAGCAATTTGACTATATCCTCAGTGCACACGGCATTCCTGATTACGAGTAATGGGTATATCCATCAAAGCCGATGATAGGAAGGGCTTGATAAATATACCCAGCACCACGCACTTTATTCTGGCACAAAGGTGAGTGCTACCGAGTTAATGCAATAACGCTCACCAGTCGGCTCTGGGCCATCAGGAAACACATGCCCAAGATGAGCATCGCACCGCGCGCAGCGCACTTCTTCGCGCACCATGCCGTGACTTAAATCCTGATGCCGCTCAATGCTGCCAGGCTCGGCCTCTTGCCAGAAACTGGGCCAGCCACAGCCCGCATCAAACTTAGTCCCCGACTTAAATAATAAGCTGTCGCAACAGACGCAATGATAATCACCCGCCGCTGTGACCCGATATAGTTCCCCCGAATAGGGGCGTTCTGTACCTGCTTGGCGCGTGACACGAAAGGCTTCGTGGCTCAGTTGCAACTTCCATTCTGTTTCGGTTTTTTTAATCTTATTCATGGCTTTGCTCGGGAATTGGGAATACAAGCGGTGCTACATTACTCGCCATAGCGCATACGACTTAACTCCAGACGCAATGCAATTTCTAACTGATGCAATGGTCGCTGGAAAATACGGGTTAATTTTCGCTCGGCCTGCTTTTGAAACAAACTAAGTTGTTGCGCATGGGCAAATTCCAGATGCATTAATGCGCCTTCATAATCACCTTCATTCGCGCAAATGGTTTCCAGCAATTGGTGCGCTTCCTGCCCCATCGCAAAACCCTGAATACTCTCCCCCAGAGATAAACACAACTCCAAGGAAAGTCGAGCCTCGGCCAGCTTATTTTGTCGAATAAAGATGCGCCCCAAAATCAAAGCAACGTAGGATCGGCACCATAAACCACCCAGCTGTTGCGCCAATACACGAGCCAATTGTAAATGCTCAAAGGCCTCATCCAGCTGAGATTGATCAAGATGAATCAAGCCACTGTAGATATGAAACTCCGCTTGCGTTTCCAAATGAGGTCGTAATCTCAGCTTGGCTTTCAGACGTTCTAATAACGTCTGCATTTCACCATACAATTGCAGGCGATAGCAGGTTGCGATCAGAGCCAACAAACAATCGACTCGCAACGGTACGTCATCGACATTTTCAGCCAATGACAAGGCTCTTCGTTGATACTCCAAAGAGATTTCAAGCTGATTAAATACCAGACACACCTGAGCAATCCCAGAGTAGCCACGAATAAAAGCACGGCTATCCTCGGCTTCAATGGCCGTTTGCAGCGCTTGCAGCCAAATATCAAGCGCCCGCATATATTCACCCTGCAGCAACTGGCTTTGCGCCTGCCAATGCAGCGATTGCGCCAGTAAAGGCCAATCACGTAATTGCCGCGCAATGAGACCCGCATCGCGAAAATCCCGTGTAGCTGCTGCGGGCCGTTCGCCCAAATCAATCAGATATTCACCCCGTGCCAGTAATGCGGCAGCCTGCCCCCGAGGATAATTATTCTGTTGTGCGCTATGGATCAACTCAGCCAATATTTCAGGCTTTTTTTCTGCCTGCATTTGAATGCGATAGCTCGCGAGAGTCTGGTCAAATTCTTCTGGACTCATTGATAGATCTCCACGCGATTGCGACCCAAGTGCTTGGCTCGATATAAGGCATGGTCTGCATTTTGCAGCAGGATATCAGCCCCAGACTCCCCAGATAGCTCGGCAACGCCAATACTGCATGTGGCCTGCAAATTAGGGTCAAACTGAGCCCAATCAAACTGCGCAACTTTCATCCGAATACGCTCAGCGACTTCGGCTGCGGTGGCCGCCGTTGCGCCCGGCAGTAACAACACAAACTCCTCGCCACCAAAGCGCGCCACCAAATCACCACCGCGGCACGATTGCAACAAAATCATGGCAGTAGAGCGAATCACGTCATCGCCCACTGCATGCCCGAATGTGTCATTTACTTTTTTGAAATGATCCAGATCGACCATCAGTACTGACAACGCTCGCCCATCCTCTGCACACCGCTGATAGAGAATCGGCATTTCTTGATCGAGGTGACGACGATTACTCGCGCCGGTGAGCGGGTCTTGCAAAGACGCGCTTCGCAAAGTCTGCATCAATTCTGAATTGGCATTACTTTGCTGGCGCAGCATTAGATTTTCTTGTCGAGTTTGCAGCACCATCAATTGGGTATCGAGCTCACGAATTCGCCGATCAAGCGCATTGGTGAGCTTATCCTTCGCCAGTTGCTGCGCATTTTGAATGGCCAATTCATGGTATTGACGGCGATATTCCCAAGCCATTTTATAGTCGCCGCGCAATCGGCCTAATTCTGACAGTTGTGAATACACCCGCAGCAGCAGAGTAAACGAGCCAAAACTAGAAATTTTCTCCAGCGCGAGCGTGAGGTATTCGTGGGCTTGCTCATATTCACTCAGGGCAACGTAGACCTTGCCTAGATTTAATAAATTGAGCGATTGGCTCCATAAATAGGAGGTTTTGCGATTGATCTCCCATGCGGTATGCAGCCATTTCTTGGCCGAGTCATATTCAGCCAGCGCCCAGTATGCTTCACCACGATAACTATACCAATCAGCCAGCCAAGCTTTATGCTGGGAAGCCTGAAAAATGGATTCCCCAGTCTTGGATAAGGCCAATACCAGTTGATATTCACCCAGCAGATTCAAATCCGCCGCGACATGCAGGTAACTTTCGGCCAATTGTTCTGGATCATTTACTTTACGGGCAAAATCAAGGCCGACCTCATGCCAACGCAACGCATCGCCAGCCTGTTGATGTGCGAAATACACATCACCAATACCCATGCAGCAATCGGCATAAATATCGAACGCTTTTACACTCAGTGCTTTTTTAAGGCTAATCGTCCATGCTTTTAGCGCTAAGCCGTATTCGCTCGCCGATAGATGCAGTCGACCACGTGCACACTCCAACTCCGCATAGAGCCGCGCAGACTTTAGTTGCCCAGCCAGATCTTCGGTTCGATCTAGCGCGGTATGCCCTTGCTCCAAATTCCCCAATGCCCAGAAACTACGTGCCAAGAGAAGCTGCGCCTTTGCTTCTTGCGCAGCTAAACCTGCCGTTTGCGCCAAAGCAATTGCCTCACGCATCAAGGCAATCGTTTGCTCACAATCGGGCACGAACCATTTCTGCCCTTCAGCGATCAATTGTTGAACTTTATCAACGAGATTAGCGGGTAAAGCCATTTCAGCCTAAACAGTTTGGGGTTTGGTTTTAACTATAGCTAGTTTATTGCTACAAAAACTAAAACCCTGACGCAGCAGGGTTTTAGTTTTATTCCAACGCCATATTGATTCGCAGTTAAATACCTTCTGCAATAAAGCGTCGAATCATGCCCAATAACTCATCCTCTTGATATGGTTTGCCCAAATAGGCATTGACCCCCAAATCGAAGGCATATTTCTTATGTTTATCCGCTGTACGCGAGGTAATCATAATAATCGGGATGTGACGCGTATCTTCGGCCACCCGCACATTGCGTGTGAGCTCAAAACCATCCATCCGTGGCATTTCGATATCGACCAACATTACCGCAGGTTTCACGTCGTGCAATTGCTGCAATGCATCCACACCATCTTTAGCAGTGACGACTTGGAACCCTTCACGCGCTAATAGACGACCAGTAATCTTGCGTACGGTTAAGGAATCATCAACGACCATCACCACTGGTGCCGTTGCCAATTGCTCAGGCATGGTGGGTTGCGAGGTTTGTGCCGGCGTCACTTCCTGTTTTTGAACCGATTGGGTAATCTGACCAGATTGAGCCAGCAATGCCAATGGATTCATAATCAGTACGATTTCACCCGTACCCAACACGGTAGCACCGACCACACCTGGGATACGTGCCAATTGTGGGCCAATTGGCTTCACCACAACCTCTTGGTTTTTAACCAATTGATCCAGATGCAAAGCAATACGTTCAGCGCCCGAGCGCAATAACACTACGGTGGAGTAGCGTTTTTGTTCAGGTACAGCCTCAAAATCCCCTAGCAAACGCGGCAAATACGCAAAGCGGTAGCGTTGCCCCATCCACTCTTGCGAGCGATTTGCATAGAGTGCGGCCAAGGCTTCTTGTTTAAGCTCCTGAACCTGCTCAACCATAACTGACGGGATCGCAATTAATCGATCTCCGCCCTTCACCAGTAATACTTGCGCCACCGCCAGAGTCAACGGCAGATGAATCGTAAAGGTTGTTCCTTGACCCGCAACGGTAGAAACATCAATCTTACCGCCCAGATTACTGACTTCGGTTTTGACCACATCCATACCAATACCGCGACCAGACAATTGGGTCACCGTAGAGGCAGTTGAGAATCCGGGTTCAAAAATCAATTGGCACACATCGCCTTCGGAAATAACCTGATCGGCAGTAATCAGGCCTTTCTCGATGGCTTTCTGTCGAATGCGTGTTACATCAAGTCCACGACCATCATCTTTGAGCAGCAGGACAAGTTCATTACCTTCTTGGCGAACTTCAATTTGAATCTCACCAAACTCTGACTTGCCGTGCGATTGGCGCTCGTTACTGTGTTCCAAACCATGGTCGATCGCGTTGCGCAGCATATGCTCGAACGGCGAGATCATTTTATCGAGTACACCACGATCGATTTCGACACGGCCACCTTTAACTTCCAAGTTGACCTTTTTGCCGACCTCTTTACCTGCTTGGCGGGTTAAACGATATAAACGCTCAGACACACTCGAAAACGGCACCATGCGCACACGCATTAGGCTTTGTTGCAACTCTTTAGTCATTCGAGACTGAGCCAACAAGGCCGCAGATGACTCATCCAGATTATTCAAAAGATGCTGCTGAACCGTTGCCACGTCATTAACTGACTCGGCCATAAAGCGAGTCACTTCCTGCAATCGACTAAAGCGGTCGAACTCCAGCGGATCAAACTCGCGGTGCATGTCCTGCACTTCTTTTTCACGCGCCTGCATTTGCGACTCAGCCTGGATTTCCAGCTCTCGCAATTGCGTGCGCAGACGCGCCACGTTTTCCGTCAAATCGACCAATGATGATTTAAGCGCAACCATCTCAGATTCAATACGAGTACGTGAAATTGCAACTTCACCGGCCTGATTGACCAACTGATCGATCAACTCAGATTTGACACGAATAACAGTCTTATTCTCAGGGTCGGCCGCAGCCAATAGTTTTGGCATTACGGGGGCAACGGCAAGCTCGGCCACACCAACCTCAGGTGCGGCTTCAACTGGCTTGGTCAACTCGCCAAAAAACGCCAGTAACGCGTCATAATCACTTTCTAAGCGGGCGGCTACAGTTGGGTCGGTTGCAACACTTTCAATGAGTCGCGACTCCATAACGTGAGCAGCTTCACCCATTCGCATTGCACCACTCATTCGCGCACTACCTTTTACCGTATGCAGGGTGCGCTTAAGTCGCTTAAATACGGCCTCAGGATCCTCGCCTTGATTCAACAGGCGAATATCCTCACCTATTAATGGCAGCAGCTCTTCGGACTCTTCAATGAAAATCGGTAATAACTGAGCATCAATATCATCATTGAGGCTGGCATCAATCTCAAAATGTACAGCACCTTTAGGCTCATCATTTGCAAGGAGCTGGCTAATTGGCGAAGGCTCGTCACTCAGACTTTCCAGAGCAGGAGAGACCAGTAAGCTAGACAGGAAAGGATCAATAGCTTCTGCTTCTGCTTCTGCTTCTGCTTCTGCTTCTACTTCTGCTTCTGCTTCTGCTTCTGCTTCTGCTTCTGCTTCTGCTTCTGCTTCTGCTTCTGCTTCTGCTTCTGCTTCTGCTTCTGCTTCTGCTTCTGCTTCTGCTTCTGCTTCTGCTTCTGCTTCTGCTTCTGCTTCTGCTTCTGCTTCTGCTTCTGCTTCTGCTTCTGCTTCTGCTTCTGCTTCTGCTTCTGCTTCTGCTTCTGCTTCTGCTTCTGCTTCTGCTTCTGCTTCTGCTTCTGCTTCTGCTTCTGCTTCTGCTTCTGCTTCTGCTTCTGCTTCTGCTTTCAATGGTGATTCAAGTGCTAGATCCAAGTCCAGCTTAATTTCTTGCTCTTCAGTGTCGAGCACCACAGGCGGAACAAACTCTGTGACTTTTTGCTCTTCTCCGTCGAGCTCAGGTGACATGGGCAAATCTAAATCTAGATTTGGCAGGTCAAGCGACAACAAATCTTGTTGATCCTGCTCATCAAGTTCTTCTGGTAAATCGAGCCCCGTTTCGAATAATGGCGGAAGTTCGGTATCAATCGATACTGGAGTTACCTCGGCATCAAAGCCAGTTGGATCACTACTGAGATTTAATTCAGCATCTACTGGCTGTAGCAAAGCAAACTTGGATAACAACTCAGGAGCACTAGCCGGTTCTTGTTGCTGTAGAATTTTATTGAGCATTTGCTCTAAGTGATCAACTGCATCGGCAAACAAGGCTAGCTCATCACTTGCCTGATCTCCTAATAGCTGCAAACCATGCTCAACGGCATACGCAACTTCTCCCTGCGGGATAAAACCTGCAGTAGATGCGATACCACCTAATGTATGTGCAGCCAAAATAAATTGAGGTTCGACGTGTTTTTTCTCTGCCAGAACGGCAACACCATGTTGTAAGGCCTGAAGATGCTTTTGTGCTTCCTCACAGAAAATACCGAAAAGAACAGGTGAAACACTCACCGATCCAATCTGCAAATCTTCTTGCTCGCTAGATAAATTGTCCTCTGCGACCGAAATTTGCACTTCAGCGCTCGGTTCTTCAGGCGCTTCTGCATCAGCTCTTAACGCGGCGGCTTCAGTCTCGATGGCGCTTGCTTCGACCGCTACTTGGCCACTCTCCTGCAACTGCTTCACCCACACAACAAATGCCGTATGCGTATGTTGCAACAAATTCAATAGGCGCGTTGAAACTGGTTTTTCAAGCTGAAGCCACTTATTCATGACCTGCTCAATGGCCCAAGCAACCTCACCCAACTGGAAGAGCCCCACCATCCGTCCGCTACCTTTTAAGGTATGGAAGCTGCGGCGAATTGTTGTAACTGCCTCGCGATGCTGAGGATCTTGCTCTAATAACTGAACGTTCTCATCAATAGCAGCAAGGACTTCAACCGCTTCTTCGAGAAAAACTTCCAACAATTCAGCATCCATTGCCGCTTCTGATACTGGTAGCGGTTTGTTTTCAGTCGTTTCTACTAATTTCGGTGCTTCTACTGCGCCAGTCGCATCAGGTTCAACCTCCAATGCAGCCATTGGCACTTCATGCACCTCCTCTAAAGCAGGTGCAGGGATGTGCGTCCGTCCTGTCAGGCGCTGCAAAAGTCCCATCAACTGAGACTGATCATCGCGCTCTTGGGCCATATCATTGGCGTAAAAACCCAAACCCGACAATGCTTCAGCCAGCTCTTCGAGCTTACTTTGCTCAGGGATATGCTCTGAGTCGACGTATTCGGTAATGCGCAACAAACACTCTTGGCACAATTCAACTGCAATTGGCCGCTCCAACATCATTAATGCACCTTGCACCTGATGCAGCATCGGCTCAATTTGCGTCAGCGCGGCACGTTGATTTGGATCGCGGAAAAAAGCATCCAATATTTCTTCGATATTGGCTAAATTGCTGCGAATTTCATTCGACAATTGACCGAGCAGCAAACGCTCTTGGGCCTCACGACTTACTTCGTCTAATTGAGGCAAATCCAGAGTCGCACTTGGATCTTTCAAGCGAGCCAATAAGGCCTGAACTTGGCTTGGGTAGTCTTCGGATTGGCTTGGGTAGATAACTAAGGCATTTTCGGCCAGCAGTAAGCCTGTCGCCATTTCAAGCGCGAGTTCATCACTAGCGCTATCCGAATTGGCTCCTAATAAAAGCCCTTCCCATAACTGATCCAAGCCAACAATATTGAGTGACGCTGATTTACTCGCCAATTGTTGTAAGTTCTGACGAACCGCATTGAGCTTCTCGGCGCTACCGCTGGCCACACGAGACCAGAGCTCTTTAGTCTGCATCAACTCATCGCGCAAACTTCGTGCCAATTGCTGCTCTAACTGAGCTTCAGGAGAAATAATGTCTTGTGTCTTTGGCAGCAAATCATCCAGCTCAAATTGAGCCGCCAAGCCTTTGGCTAAGGCACTTTCCGACTCCATTTGAGCCAAGATATACAACATGTCGCGGAATAAGCGTTCAGCAACTTTATTGGAGCCATCAGCCAAACGACGAATTTGCAAATTTAAGCGCAGCAACAGCTGACTTGCTTCAAGGTCTAATGTCGCTCGATTGCTACCCAAACCATCTACAACCGCAGCAGCAGTCCACCAAAAGGTGCGAGGAATGCTTGAGCTCTGAGCTTTCGCTAAATCAGCGAGTGCAGCAGCCATCACAGTTGCTACTTCATTCTGCCCTTTGAGCCAGCGCAATAAGCCGCTCTCATATCGAGTGCGTTGCTGCCGAATCAATTTCACCAATTCTGAACCGCTTAGCGGCTGACTTGGCAAGCCTTGTGGCAAATCAAGTATGAGCTGTGGATAAAATAATTCGGCACCTGATGCATTTGCATTTCTAGCCTGCGCCAACAAGCGGAAGGTAGGAAGCAAACTCAGAGGTACATTGGGCATACCAGCCATTAAGCGGTCTAAGTACTGACTGACCTCCGCTAATGCCTGCTGAACAGTGGATGTACATGAAGAGTCTACGTCTCCTCGTTCAAGCGCAAAAATGACTTGTTCGACCTCTTCGCAGAAACGAGCAACGCCGGTCAATTCGACCAAATCAAGAGCGCCAAATGCTTGATGCAAGAAATTAGCGGCATGCTTTAAATTTGCAGCATCCGTAGATTGCAAATAGGCTGCCAACGCTTCATTTGCCTTTGCAAGGGAGCTGTTAATTTCAGCATTAACCCAAAGCAAAGAGCCCTTATCGAATTCAGTGTGCATGCTCATGGCAGAATCCCATGAAAGAAGAGTTGGGCAGAGCGCCCAACTCTCAGGATAGAAAAATTAAGACAGCTTAAAGCCGGAAACGGAAGATTTCAGTTCGGCAGCCAGTCCAGTCAACTCGCCCACAGCGGCCGCAGATTGCTTAGTACCTTGAGTGGTTTGCTCGGTAATTGCCAAAATGTCACGCATTGTACTGGCCACCTTACTGGCCAAAGCAGTTTGACCTTCAGTTTCCTTCGCGATCGACTCATTTAAACGAGCCAGTTCACGAGATACTTTACCGATCTCAGACAGAGCAGTACCAGCAGCATCAGACAATTTCGCCCCTTCAACTACACCCTGCGTAGAGAGCTCCATCGCAGCTACCGCATCATGCGTATCAGCCTGAATCGTTTTTACAATCGCACCGATTTGTTTCGTTGCTTCACCAGAACGTTCTGCAAGTCGCTGCACCTCTTCAGCAACGACCGAGAAACCTCGACCAGCTTCACCAGCGGCCGCAGCTTGAATCGCAGCATTCAGAGCCAAAACGTTCGTCTGCTCAGTAATGTCAGAAATCAACTCTACGATCTCGCCAATCTCTTGTGATGATTCACCGAGTCGTTTAATTCGCTTCGCAGTTTCTTGAATCTGCTCCCGAATCTCGCCCATACCTTTAATCTGGTTATTTACCGCTTCAGCGCCTTGCTCCGCAGCGGCCAGTGATGTCTGGGCTACCTGCGCGGATTCAGCTGCGGTGCTTGATACACCTTGAATAGAATATACGATTTGCTCAACCGTAATATTTGTTGTCTCAATCTCTTCAGATTGGCGTTGCGCTGCCACGAGCAATTGATCCGAAATACCTTGAGCTTCTGCGGTTGCAGAATTTACCTGATCCGTTGCGCGGTTAATACCCGTAATCAGCGAGCGCAACTCTTCAATCGTGAAGTTAATAGAGTCAGCAATCGCCCCTGTCAAGTCTTCAGTTACCGAAGCTCGAATCGTCAAGTCACCATCAGCAAGGTCGCCCATTTCATTCAGTAAGCGCAAAATAGCGTCTTGGTTTTTACGGTTTTCAGCCTCAGAGGCCAAGCGACGTTTTACCGACTCTTGGTTAAAGACACGCACCAGCAAAAGTAGGGCCGCGAGAGATGCTACGATCAAGATAAATTCCAAAATACCAATAACAAAACCGCCAACCGTGTTTTGGTATTCACCAGCCAACTCAGCAGAGTCCGCCAACAATTTATCTGAATCACGAACAATCGCCTGATTGGCCAATCGAGTATTTACCAATGGCTGCATGTTTTTTGAGAACGAAGCAACAACCACCTCAAAGTCCTTAAACAGCACATTGATCTGTTCAAGCTTCTCTGCCAGAGCCGATGTTTCCACAGCTCGCAATTGCAACTCCGAACTACCTTCAGAAAAGCCTTTCACAATCTCATGGAAGGTTGAAACGTCTTTACCCAACAAGAATACAACTTCGGGGTTAATCAATTCCGATGCCAACATTGCATTGGCATTCTTCGACATCCGCTGTGACAGCATTGAAAGCTGATTTGCATAATCCAATTCGCGCGCATTCGCACCCGATTCAGCAAGCAGGGATGTTAATTGCTGGGTTTGTTCTAGCAATTTGGCATCATTGGCATTGATACCATCGACGCTTTTACCAATCGTAATCAGCTGTGGTTTTTGTTTTAAGATTGTATCAACGGTTGGACGACTTGGATTCGGACGATAAGAGGCATTCCAAGTATCATTAATTTTAGTCAGTTCTTTTGAACCTGAAACTTGAAACAAGCTCCAGGAAGACTGATCACCCGTCAGCTCGTTCAAGCTGAAATCAAATTTATTGTAGGCTTCTTCCAGTGTTTTGAAGGCTTCGGAATTACCTTGCACCGCCTGATTGGAAGCACGTGCAATACGCTGCGAAAGCATCTGCATTTCGGTCGCAATGGCCTGATGGCGAGCATTTTGCTCAGCAGCGCGGAAGGATAAGAAGGCTAGCAAAGCAAATAAAACCAAACTCGCGATCATCGCCACCAACAAAATTGCCATTTGCTGACGCGCAGGAAAATGCCCAATCAATGGCAATGGTTTTGCAGCCTGACCGTCACTCCCCTCTGGGAGGCGAATTTTATCTAGAATCCATGTGGTTCTAGCTGGATCAAATGACTTTTTGTTTGGCGCAGCTTTACCAGCCTGATCGCTACCCGAAAAGAGCCCTTTTATTTTTTCCATCAATCCCATTGCTACCTCCCAAACCACATTGAGCTGTGGTCGATATTTTTATGCGATACCCGTTTGCAAAAAGCTTGGTTGAACAACCAACTCAGCAATATTCAATGTTTTCCAACGCTGTCCAATTGAATCCATGTATTCATCCCCTAACCAAGGTGCCGCGTTTTCTGTTTTTGGCAAAGGGGTCAAATCAGCCAAGTGCTTTAAACCTAGCATTCGGTTTACCAAGACCGCAGCGTGCGTCAAATGCCTTGGCTGCAGCAAGACTAAGCGCGACATGGATGTAAATCCAGCATGATTCAGACTAAAAAAGGCAGGCAAATCGGTAACGCTGACCAAATTTCCGCGAATATTAGCAACGCCCTTAAACCACGAAAATCCAAGCGGCACCGTCGCCACAGCAGGTACCGGCATAACTTCGGCGACATCCGCCAAATCAACCAGCCAATTCTCGGTGCCAATCATGATGCCAAGCCGCGCATCAACTTGGGCGACTGCCGCCGCACTTTGCAAACGGTCCATCACCCCTTGCTGGTACTCGCGCAAACTAATGCGTTTAGCCATTTACAACCCCACCTGAATTACAGATTGGCGATTTTATTCAGCAACTCTTGCGAATCTACTGGTTTAACAACGTATTCAACCGCGCCCTGACGTTTAGCCCAAACCATATCAGTTTCTTGGTTTTTCGATGTGCACATGATGATTGGGATGTGCTTAGTCGCTTCTTCGCGACTAATCGTACGGGTCGCTTGGAAGCCATTCATTCCAGGCATAACAACGTCCATTAAAATCAAGTCAGGCATCAGCTCTTTGGTCTTCAAAACAGCTTCTTCGCCAGACTCTAAAGTCATAATTTGAAAACCATTTTTTGTGAGCAATTCACCCAAAAAATGACGCTCGGTCGGAGAATCATCAACAATCAGAATTTTTTTGATCGCCATAATGCTTTACTTTCCATTAATTTAAATTTTTCAAACGACACCAGCGTGTGCACGCACCGCCGCCAATAAACTGTCTTTCGTAAATGGCTTGGTCAGATACTCATCCGACCCCACCATCCGACCCCGTGCGCGATCGAACAAGCCATCTTTTGATGACAACATTACAACAGGAGTCGACTTAAATCTCGGGTTTTTCTTGATCAAAGCACAAGTCTGGTAACCATCTAGGCGCGGCATCATCACGTCGACAAATATCACGCTCGGATTATGGTCTGTGATTTTTGCCAAGGCATCAAAACCATCTTCAGCCAGAATCACCTCGCACCCAGCTTGCCCCAAAAAAATCTCAGCGCTACGGCGGATGGTATTACTGTCATCGATTACCATCACCTTAACACCCGCTAAATTGGACATGTGACTCCCCCGAATTCGGCTGCTCACCCGCATAATTAGCACTGGCAGCAACGATAACACACCAAAACAAAAGTGGATGTTATCAAAATTAGTTTTTTATTAAGGGAAAAATCATATGCTGAGCCCCCGCATTAGACAAGACTAATGAGGAAAGCGTAGAAAAAAAGAAACCCCAGTCCAAGAGGCTTGACTGGGGCTATATAGATTGCTCCTCTTCAGGAGCCCCGCTCAGGGAGGAAAAGCGGGAGGTGCAGGGGCGCACCTAGTGATAAAGATAGTCGTCCTGACTCAATCCGCAAGGAGAATCATTCTCCGTCCATCGGTTCAATCTCATTCATTTGCTGCAAGACATCATCAAACCAAGCGCCAACCACCTTCTCCACCTCACTCACACCCTGCTTTTTAGAGCTTGAGAAAAGTTGCACCGTAATTTGCGGATTACCCGCAAACTCATCCTTCACGGTGCGTAGCGCCTGCACTTTTTCCTGATTATTTAATTTATCTGACTTAGTCAGCACACAATGCACCGGCTTGCCTGTTGGCAAAAAGAAATCCAACATCAGTCGATCCAAGTCGGTTAGCGGACGGCGACTATCCATAATTAAAACCAAACCAATCAGGTTGGCCCGGTTCGCTAAATACTTGCCCAATAGCCCTTGCCAATGTTTACGCACTGCCTCAGGCACTGCTGCATAACCATAGCCTGGCAAATCAACCAAACGGCGCGTATTGCCGAAATCAAAGTAATTGATATGCTGCGTACGACCGGGCGTTTTTGAGACATAAGCTAAACGCGTATGATTTGCTAAAGTATTAATTGCACTAGACTTACCGGCATTCGAGCGGCCAGCAAAAGCCACTTCAACGCCTTCCGCGGGAAGGGCTTTAAGATCGTTAACGGTGGTAAGAAAAGTTAGGCCTTGAAATAGGGACATCTGAGAGCGCCATAGTGGTTTGTATCGGGGTCTTGCTATAGAATACCAGCATTTGATAGACCATCGTCGGCATACTAGGGTGAAAACCCATAAACAAACGACCGACGTACGCAAAATTACGGGAGCGGATTTATGCGCAGCATGACTGTGGCAGTAAAGCTAGCAGCACTTTTGATGATGACGCCAGCTGCATTTGCAGCCGGTGCCAAGGCTGACCCTGCTAAGGGTAAAATTATTGTCGACCAAGTCTGCGCGGCCTGTCATGGCGCCGATGGCAATAGCGTAGTCAGCGCAAATCCTAGCTTAGCCGGCCAACATCCAGAATATATCGTCAAACAATTGACCGAATTCAAAGCACAGAAACGTAAAAACCCTGTGATGCTCGGTATGGCCACGCCATTATCGAATGAAGATATGGCCAACGTTGCGGCCTATTTCAGCCAGCAAAAACCTAAAGACCGTGGTGCGTCAAACAAAGAGTTGATCGAAGCGGGCAAGAAAATCTATCGCGCCGGCGTAGCGAGCAAGAATGTTCCCGCCTGTATGGCCTGCCACGGCCCTGCGGGCGCGGGCATCCCAGGCCAGTACCCGCGTTTGTCTAGCCAGCACGGGGCGTACACCGTCGCTCAGTTAACCGCCTTCCGTAATGGTGAGCGTGCAAACAATCAGCCAATGATGGAAATCGCAGGCAAGCTCTCAGACAATGAAATCAAAGCCGTTGCTGAATACATTCAGTCGCTGCATTAATTTGTTTTAATAATCTAGTTACTGGAACTGTTTGCTCCAGCAACACACCAAGAGGGGTCAAGGTCAATGCACCTGAGCCCCTTTTTTAATTTATGACCCAAAATACTCGCCACACCTCGTTTTCGCGCGCCCTGTTCGATTTATTGTCGTCCATGCGCTTTGCCATTAGCTTGCTCACCATCTTGGCAATTGCTTCCATTATTGGCACCGTCCTCAAACAGAATGAGCCCTACGTCAATTATCGCGTCGAGTTTGGCGACTTCTGGTTTAGCATCTTTGAACCCATCGGCCTATTTGATGTTTACCATTCCGCTTGGTTCTTGGTGATTCTGGCCTTTCTGGTGCTCTCAACCAGCTTGTGTATTTGGCGGCACTTCCCCGGCATTCTCAGAGACATCAAAGGCTATCGAGAAAAAGCCAGCGTCAATTCACTGCGCCTGATGGGACATCACGCCGAATCAGTCACACCGATTGAACAAGGGATGGTTGAGCAACACCTCAAACAGCATGGTTATCGCTATAAGATTCGTCCAGATGGCGAAGCGACACTGATCGCAGCCAAAAAAGGCAGCTGGCAAAAGCTGGGCTACCTTTTTGCCCATGCAGCGATTGTGGTGATCTGTATTGGCGGATTAATGGACGGCAATCTGCCGCTTAAACTGCTCGAGCTGACCGGACAAAAAACGCCGGAAACACGCGACATCCCACAAAGCCAGATCCCACCGAGCAGCCGCTTGCAGAGCAATAATCTCTCATTCCGCGGCAATGTCACCTTGAGCGAAGGCAATTCGGCCTCTGTCGTCTTCTTGAACGCTGGCAATGGCTACTTTGTGCAAGAGCTCCCCTTTGTGATCAAGCTCAAGCAGTTCCATATCGAGCATTACTCAACTGGTATGCCGAAACTATTTGCCAGCGACATTGATGTGCTTGATCTACATACAGGCAAGCTCATCCAAAGCGGCACCGTCAAAGTCAATCACCCGCTCATCGTCGACGGCGTCGCCATTTACCAAGCCAGCTTTGGCGATGGTGGCTCTGGGCTTGATTTTGTGCAATGGGATTTGAAAACAGGGAAAACTCAATCCCTGCAAACACGCTCGCAAACGACACAAGCCTTGCAATTGGGTGCGAACAAATACCAACTTGAAGTCGGTGATTTACGCCCATTCAACATTGAGAATCTGGGCAAGGTTCAAGGCGACACCTCTGCAGTCGCGGTCAATAAGCTTCAAGAAGCCATGGCCAGCGCGCAAGCAGTGAAAAGCGAACACAATCTGCGCAATCTTGGGCCAATGATTCAATTCAAACTGCGTGACGATACTGGGCAGGCCGTTGAGTACCAAAACTACATGGCTCCCTTCACTGAAAATGGCGCCAGCTATTTTATGACAGGTATGCGCAGAGAGGTCTCTGCACCTTTTAGTTTTGTCCGTATACCCCTGGATAAAGATTATAAAATCGATACTTTCATGCGCCTGCGTAGCACGCTGCTTGATCCTCAATTGCAAGGTGAAATTGCCCGTCGCACCGCAGCCAAAGCCCAACAAGGCGGTGGTGTTTCCAGCGAAAGCCAAGCGCAATTTGCCGATGTTACCTTGGGCGTACTGACGCAATTTGCCAATGGCGGCCTGCCTGCGATTGATCAATTCCTCGCAGAGAAAGTCCCCGAAGACAAGCGCCAAGCCGTGGCGCAAACTTACTTGAAAGTTCTGCAAGGCGCGATGATTGACGCCATGGATGTCGCCCAAGGCAAAATTGGTCAAGCGCCCATTGCCGTGAGCGAGCAGCAATATCGCTTCCTGATGGACAGTCTGGTGGCCACCAGTCAGCTCTTTGACTATGGCGCACCGACCTTATTGCAACTCAATGGTTTTGATGAAGTCAAAGCCAGCGGCTTTCAACTCACACGCTCACCAGGCAAAAATGTGGTCTATCTCGGCTCGCTATTGCTGATCATGGGGGTTTTCTGCATGTTTTATATTCGCGAAAATCGCCTGTGGATCCGCATCAGCCCTGAAGGCACACTGATTGCCATGAGCAGCAACCGCAAGTCCGCGGAGCTAGAGCAAGAATTCACCCTGCATAGCAATGCATTAACCAAGAGTAATTTGTCATGATCTCCACTTTGCAAGCGCGACGCTGGCCTGACTTTGTCTTTGCCGCCTTGATTATTTTGACGGGCGCAATGACATGGCATCTCTACGGCCATTTTCTTGATTATTACGAACAAGGCATCTTGCTCGGGTCAGTCGCAGGTCTGATCTGGCTAGGCTGGTTTTGGTCGCCGCTCCGCTGGTTTTTCCCGGTGTGCGGACTCTTTGCGCTGGCCGCAATCGGAATCTATCAGGGCGATCTGGCGCGCGGGCAGAGCGCGTTCTGGCTGAAATACGTGTTAGCCAGCCAATCGAGTGTGATGTGGATGTGCGTGCTCTTTTTCCTTGCTATGTTCATGTACTGGATCGGCATGTGGAAACGCTCACACACTGCACTGGGCATCGCCAGTGGCTTGACTTGGGCGGCCGCCGCGGCGGCGATGATCTCCAAGCTTGTACGGTGGTATGAAAGCTACCTCATCGGGGCTGATATCGGCCATATCCCCGTCTCTAATCTGTATGAAGTATTTATTCTCTTTTGCTTGATGACGGCGTTGATGTATCTGTATTACGAAAGCAAATTTGCCGCCAAAGCGATGGGGGCGTTTGTTTTACCCGTCATCTGTGCCGCGGTGGTATTTATCGTCTGGTATTCATTTGATCGGCAAGCTCACGAGATCCAGCCGCTGATTCCTGCTTTGCAATCGTGGTGGATGAAAATACATGTGCCGGCCAATTTTGTTGGCTATGGCGCTTTTGCACTCTCTGCCATGCTGGGCGTAGCGCAAGTGGTCGTTTCGAAAGGCTGGCTGACCAGCCGCCTGCCAAGCTACGACACCTTGGGCGAAGTCATGTACAAAGCCATTGCCGTGGGCTTTCTATTTTTTACTATTGCGACGGTACTCGGCGCGATGTGGGCCGCAGATGCTTGGGGCGGCTACTGGAGCTGGGATCCGAAAGAGACTTGGGCGCTAATTGTGTGGCTCAACTACGCAGCTTGGCTGCATGTTCGGATGATCAAAGGCTGGCGCGGCGATGTGCTCGCTTGGTGGGCGATTATTGGCTTATTAGTGACTAGCTTTGCTTTTATTGGCGTCAATATGTTCCTATCAGGCCTGCACTCGTACGGCGGGCTCTAAGCAAAAACCCTGATGCAGACTGGTCTAGCGGCCGATACCGCCCACCAGTCTGCAACTTATTAGCAACAGCTAACACTCCCATAATTAAACGTTCATTTGAGCGCCATGCCAGCGCAAAGCCGCGCGCCCCCTAGGCTCTTGCCACCCATCCACCCGACACAAGCAAGACTCACGCCCAGCCAGTAACATTTTGATATATTCATCAGCTATGGCACTGCTTTACCATAAGCCATCTGTAGCAAACGAATCAATTAGGTCACGGGCATCATCATGGATAACACCACGCTATTTTTTAGAACCGATTCAGGAAACCATGAACTTCAAGCTCGCACGCCAGGCTTTCCGATTAAACAACGTCAGTTGCTATTCCTGATCGACGGCCAAAAACGAATAGCCGATTTAGCCGCCTTCAGCCCCGATCTCGAAGACCTCAAGTTACGTTTGATCAAGCTACAGGAAATGGGTTTGATTCAAACCCACGCGATTGAGCGCACTCCGCTCCCCACTATTTTTGACGCCACCATTCAGCCTGTTGAGCCCGTCAGAACCAAAACCAAGCAACTACCGTCGACCAAAGCCCTGCAGAATGTACGACGTATTATTAGCATGACGGACCAGACTTATCTGGCTAATAAATTGGAATACATGCTGGTAGATGTGTTTGATGTGATGCAAACGGCCGATGAATTGCAATTTTGCATCGACCGCTGGCAAAAGACTTTGCGCGAAGCGGGCTTTCATGAAATGGCCGACGCCTATATGTGGCAGGTACGTAGCGCGCTCAGTGATTAATTCGCCTTAGACTGGCGTCATCAAAGTCGCCAGTAATTGCGCCTCAAGCAGCGTCCAATCGGGCGCTGTTTCACTTTCTACAATCACTTCAAAACGGCTATCGCGACGATAAGCACTCGGTGCCGCACCCACCATACCTTCCACCCAATCAAAGCGATACCAGTCGCGCTCGGTCTGGAATACGCCCTTGGCGCGGCTCAAACCGTGCAGCGCCAACGCATCAGGGCTGCCAATTTGTTCAAACAGAGCCGCTACTTTGGCGCTTGAAAACAGGGTTTCAGGTGAAAAAATCCACCCACAACTGTGCGAACCTAAGCTGGAATGCATTTTTTTGACCGGCCACACCTCGGGCGTGGATGCAAAGTCGGGATCAACGGCTTTTTTACGCGGCATTAAGCGATGCGATTGAGCCTGCCCAGTGGTTTGCGCTTCGGGCCAACGCTCGGGGTGCAATTCCAAATCCAGTAATTGCGCAGCAAAAACCCCTTGATGAGCACGCTGCACCGCCAACTTGGGTGGAAATTGCGCTGCGGCCATTTTTTCTGCGGCTGCGATTTGTTCTTCATCGGCTAGATCGCATTTATTGAGCACCAGCACATCGGCCAATTGCAATTGATCACGCCACGTTTCATGCGTGGTATAACGGCTATCGCCCAGATGCCGCGGATCGAGCAAAGTAATGATCGCCCGCAATTCAAACGCACTCGCCAACATTGGATCACGCAATAAATCGACAATACCCGCAGGGTGTCCCAAGCCGGAAGGCTCAATCAGCAATCTGTCTGGCCGTATACCCCTTGCCAACTTGGTTAAAGTAACGCGCAATTGTGGGCTGGTCGTACAGCAGATGCAGCCACCCGGCACTTCGGCCACTTGCAGACCTTCCCCTGCCGCCGAAAGGCTAGCACCATCAATGCCGACCTCGCCAAATTCATTGACGACAATCGCCCAATATTCATTTGCGGGCTTATGGGCCAGCAAGTGCATCAAGGCAGTTGTTTTACCCACCCCCAAAAAACCGGTGACAATATTGACGGGAATCGGGGCTTTTTTTGGCTCACTCATCATTACTCAGCCGCCTTCGGCGCGGGTTTGTGCTCGCGCTTTTTGCTTTCATCGGTATGCAGCAAACTCATGGCGGCACCCGATTGGCCCACAATCAATTTTGGCAATACGGTGAGCGATTTGATCAATGCATCATCAATCAAAGCTTGCTCCTCTTTGCGCGGCGGCTTCAGTACATAATTGGCCACCTCGGCCTTATTGCCCGGATGCCCCACCCCAATGCGCAAACGCCAGTAGTTTGGCGTTCCAAGATGCGATTGAATATCCCGCAAGCCATTATGCCCACCGTGGCCGCCACCCTGTTTCAGCTTGGCCAAACCTGGCAGCATATCGAGCTCATCATGCACGACCAAGATTTCATCGGGCAGGATTTTATAAAACTGTGCCAAGGCCACCACCGCCAAACCACTGCGATTCATAAAGGTTTGGGGCTGCAGCAACCACACATCGTTACCTGCAATATTCACTCGCCCGATTTGGCCATGAAATTTACTATCGTGGCGCAGCATGATTTTGCCATCACGCGCGAGTTGATCGACGAGCCAAAAGCCCGCGTTATGTCGCGTTGCTTCGTACTCAGCCCCCGGATTACCCAGACCTACAATCAGTTTTATTGCCATAATTTAGCTCGAAAAAAACAAACGGCCTGTCACCAGGACAGGCCGCAATGATACCGCGTTTGGAAGGACAAGGTACTCTCAGGTACCGCTACACTATGCTGCTTGACTGTAATTATTCGATTCTGAACTGCCTCTATTCTAGCACTCAATCCACGCCAGCTTACAACTTAATTGGCCGGCCCTGCACCAGAAGAAGGTGCAAGAATAATCCCTTTTTCACTGCGCTCCTGCCCTGCTTTATCTACATTTCGGATATAGGCCAACCCTGCTGCATTGGGCTCATGCCGGATCAAACGAAACTCGCCCATGGGCGACAAATACAATTGCCCCGCAACAATCTTGGGCGAAGCAAAATCCACCCGCCAACCGCCATGCCATTCCCAATGCGCGTCTTTGAGCTGCATCTCGCCCAGCCACTGATCATTTTGCGCACGCTGCACATTGATAATTTGCCCTTCACTATCGCGCAGCACCAAGATATTTCGTCCATCCGCCGCATAATGCGCCAAACGCCAACCCGGCCAAGCGCCAAGCAGATTAACGTCAATTTGCTGATCGGGCGGCGTAGCGGGGATGTCTATCCCCAAGGGCAAGCTGCTTAATTCGGTACGAAATGGGAAATAATCCATTCCATCTTGGCGCACATGAAAGGGCGACATTCCCCAGCGGGGCATAAACCAATAAATGGCCATCAAAAACAAGCTAGCCCAGATTGCACCCCAGAAATACGGGCGCCAGCGCGGCGGCATGACCGGCAAATTAGCCAACAAATCCAAGGGGCTACTGCTATAGGTACGCATGGCCGTACTATCGCGCTCTTCTTCATTCCAATGCATGATCCAACCCTCAATTGATGCCACTACCTTACCATGCACATCCAAACTGCGACTTGTCGAATATTGCTATTTATTCACTTCGCCGCTCTACAGACGTAAAAAAACCCGCCGCAGCGGGTTTTTTCAAACAGACAAAAGGGATTAGCCTTTTGCGCCGTTGAGCATAGATACAGCCAAGTCTGCGCCGCGCAACAGAGAAACCAATTGCACGCCTTCTGGCAATGCCAGATCAGACAAGTGAACTGACAGATTGCCCACTGCCAAGTTAGCTTGGTCAACAGTGATGAATTCTGGCAATTTAGAAGCAACGCAACGAACCATTACTTCGTTCAAGATGTTGCTGATCGCGCCACCTTGCAATTTAACACCCAGACATGTGTCAGCGTTAACGAAGTGCAATGGCACTTTCAATTCGATCACAGTGTCAGCAGCAACACGTTGGAAGTCAATGTGTTGTACTTGTTGTTTGAATGGGTGGTATTGAACTGCACGTACCAAAACTTGTTCAGCAGCGCCGCCATCGATCGACAAGTTGATCAATGCAGTGTGGAATTTTTCGTCTTGCAGCGTGTAGTACATGCTGTTGTGATCCAAGTTGATCGCTGTTGGGGCAACAGAGCCACCGTAAACGATACCTGGCAATTGACCGGCTTTACGCAGGCGGCGGCTCGCACCAGTGCCCTGCTTTGCGCGGCTTGTAGCATTTAATTCGAAAGTCATTTTGAAACTCCAGTTTGGAAATAAACATGCGCCCCCCGCGACCAGAGAAGCGCACGATTCGGGGTATAACCCCAGAATTCTTTTACAACAAAGCCTGCGAGGATATACCCGCAGGCCTGTAACGATTAATCAACGAAAAGACTTGAAACCGATTCTTCGTTGTTAATGCGACGCATCGTTTCGGCCAGCAAGCCAGCGATTGAAACCACACGCACTCGACCACTCGCTTGCGCTTCTTCAGACACCGGGATCGTATCGGTAACAACAACTTCATCCAAAGCTGATTGCAAGATACGCTCAACCGCTGCGCCCGAGAAAACAGGGTGAGTGGCGTAAGCCATTACTTTCTTCGCGCCAAATTTCTTCAGAGCTTCCGCCGCTTTACACAAGGTATTGGCGGTATCGATCATATCGTCGATGATGATACAGGTACGATCTTTCACGTCACCGATGATGTGCATGACTTCGGCCACATTGGCTTTCGGACGACGCTTGTCGATGATCGCCATATCCACACCAAGCTGTTTCGCCATGGCACGGGCACGTAATACGCCGCCAACGTCGGGAGAAACAATCATCAGGTCTTCGTGGTTTTTCGCACGAATATCAGCCAGCAAAACGGGCGTTGAGTAGATGTTATCGACCGGAATATCGAAGAAGCCTTGGATCTGATCCGCGTGAACATCCACAGTCAAAACGCGATCAACACCTGCAACCTGCAGCATGTTGGCAACGATTTTCGCAGAAATCGGCACACGAGCAGAACGTGGACGGCGATCTTGACGCGCATAACCAAAGTACGGAATCGCAGCAGTAATACGGCCAGCAGAGGCACGTTTCAATGCATCGACCATCAACATCATTTCCATAATGTTGTCGTTGGTTGGCACACACGTTGATTGCAATACGAACACGTCGCGACCGCGAACATTTTCGAGCAATTCAACCGTAACCTCACCATCTGAAAAACGGCCAACGGTGGCGCGCCCCAAAGAGATGTCGAGATGATTAACTACACGTTCAGCAAGGCGTGGGTTAGCGTTGCCGGTAAATACCATGAGGCTGTCGTAAGCCATTTCCGATTCCTGAAAAAACGAAAAGCGTGTAACTTGTGATTACACGCTTTTCTTTTTATAGGTGGCAGGGGAAGAAGGATTCGAACCTTCGCATGTCGGAATCAAAATCCGATGCCTTAACCAACTTGGCGACTCCCCTAACGATACTGCATCAAAACTAATCCGATGCAAAACCGAGTAACTGGTGTTCTTGCAGAGATGACGTAACAAAACCTGACATCTCTTTAGGAAGGCCGAATATTACGGCATTTGCTTGATTTTGTGAAGTGTTTTTTTCAACATCTTTCGCAACAAAAGCGGCAAATACGCAACTTCCTGATCCGGTCATCCTCGCTGGCGCATATTGGCTAAGCCATTGGATATGCTGAGCAATTTGAGGATATTTCCGAACCGCCACGCTTTCCAGATCGTTTCGTAAAACGCGCCAGTCGGCCGTGCCTTCGAGGAGCGAAACTTTAAGGGATGGCGTATTCCTTGTCAACTCTGGATCGCCAAAAATCGCGGGGGTTGGCACATGAACAGGTGGATGCAAAACCACAAAATCCGTCGCCTCAGTCTCGATCGGCGTCATGATTTCGCCAATGCCTTCAACCAGCGCATTGCGGCCAAAAATAAAAAACGGCACATCAGCACCCAGTTGCAGCCCCAAGTCCATCAATGCCTGACGCTGCCAATTAACGTGCCAGAGTCGATTGAGTGCCAACAGCACGGTAGCAGCATCCGAGCTACCGCCGCCCATGCCACCGCCCATCGGCAGACGCTTATCAACGCGAATATCGACGCCATAGGAAACGCCCGTTGCGGTTTGCAGCAGCTTCGCTGCCCGTACTGTCAAATCGGTTTCTGCAGGCACATTGGGCATGGGGTTATGGTGCACAATCTGGCCGTCATCTCGCACCCGCAACCAGACCGTGTCATGCGCGTCCACCAGTTGAAAGATAGATTCCAACAAGTGATACCCATCCGCCCGACGACCGACGATATGCAAAAATAAGTTGAGTTTGGCTGGCGCCGGGAAAGCGGCAAAGCCTTCGGCATCAACTAGGGGGGTATAGCTCATGGCGCGGCAGAATTCCATTCATTAATCAAGATACGTACCTTTAAATCATCGCGTAGCAACTCGATGCGGTACGGTAAGGGCGTATTGCGGTAATCGCTGGGCGTAATGCGCCAGCCATTTTGCAACAGAACTTCGCCCTCGCGCGCAAAAGGCTCATTCGGCGATGGCAAACCACGCAACCACCAACGCATCCCCGATACTGGCAAAGTCAAGCCAGTTAATTGCTGCAGCAATTGTTCGGGATCATCCGCCTGATCGAGCTGCTCGCCGCGATTGAGTACCGCGCTGCTAACCCGGTCACCCTGATATTGCAGCACCAGCTCGGCCAACGTCGTGCCGAATGGCGAAGATAAAATGAGCTGATCCTGCTGCTTAGCGGCCACCCAGCTAAATTGCGCCGTATCCGATTGATTCGCCTGACGGATATTGATCTTTCCCGTCGCGGCAAAACCGGCAGGCGGAACAGCCAAAGGCGTTTGAGCACAGGCCGCCAGCAGCATAACGGCACTGGCCAGCCAAACTCGGAGCATACTCAAGCAACGCAGTAATTTCATTTACCAACCCATGCGTAGCTTGAGTTCCAAAGCCACTTCATCATCAGGCTGAATTTTGAGCGCATTATCCAATAGCTGCTTGGCTTTTTCCTGCTGCCCCTGCTGCCACCAGACTTCAGCCAAATGCGCAGCCACTTCGGCATCAGGCATCATTTTGTAGGCGCGCTCCAGCAAAGCAGCCGCATCATTAAGCCGCCCTTGTTTAAAGCGTAACCAACCCATTGAGTCGATCAACACCGGATTATCAGGCTGCTGCGCCACGGCCTGACTTAAAAGGGTATCGGCCTCAGCATAGCGATCGGTACGATTCGCAAGGATATACCCCAAAGCATTCAGACCATTAACGCTATTTGGCGCCAAGGTCAAATAGTGACGCAAATCCGCCTCGGCAGCAGGCACATCGCCGGATAAATCTAGATACAAAGAACGATCGTAATAGAGCTCGGCTTGATCAGGATGCTTGGCAATCGCTTTGGTCAGCGCCTCAACGGCCCGTTTAATCTCTTTTCGTTCCCGCCAAACTTGGGCTTCAACCTGCGCTTTATCGACTTGCTCCTGCACGCTGGTTTGCGGCAGCGCGGCCAGCGCCTTATCGGCCTGCGCTTGCTGACCTAACTTGGCGTGCAATCGCGGCACGCGCAAAGCCACTGCGGCTTGTTTTTCGCCAGTGACTTTGGCATACCAATCGAGCGCCAATTGGTATTGATATTGCTGCTCAGCCAATTGCCCCAAATATTGCGCCAGATAAGTTGCGCCCTTTGGATTAAGGGTCACTGCACGGCTGAGGTTTTTTTGCGCTTTGGCAATGTCGTTCATCTGCATTGCAATCAGCCCCGAGCCAATCAAGGCCTCAACCTGATTCGGATCGCGCAACAAAACAGCATCGTAATATTGCCCTGCCTGCTCGTATTGCCCAGCATCCGCCGCCATTCTGGCCTGCATTAGCACCAAATTGCTCGACATCGGATTCGCTTTGATCGCGTCATTTAAGATCTGCTGTGACGCGACGGCGTCCTTGCCTTCCAGCAACTGCACTTTATACAGCACCGCGACATCCCATTGCGGGCGCAATTTGAGTGCGGCATCAAGCTCTTGCTGCGCCTGTGTGCTTTGCAGAAGGCTGCCATAGGCGACGGCTCGCGCGTAGTGCGCCTCCGGCATCGTCAAATAGGGTTCGGTCAGGCGCAAAGTGAGTTGCAACACGGCTTTGCGATCTGTGTCTTTATCCCACAGCTGATGCATCTGAACAAAAAAGGGCGCCACTTCTTGCGGCTTAGCGGCCAAAATAGCTTGGATATGTACTTCGGCCTCGGCAACGCGATTGCCCTTGAGCAGCAAGCTCACCATCAATTGCCGCGCAGGGATAGACTGCGGTGCGGCGGCAACCCAGATAGTGGTCGCCTCCAAGGCCAAAGCCAATTGCCCTGATGCCACGGCAAGCTGGGCGGCGCGCTGTGCGACACGAGGGTCTTTACTGCGGCGCGCCAGATCAACCCAAGCTTGAGCCGCCAGCGCCGTATTGCCGCGCTGCGCTGCGACATCCCCCACCAAAAAGCGCATGACCATTTCATCATCAAGCTGCTGCTTGGGCAGACTCGCCAGATCGTATTCAGGCGCATCGCTAGGCTCAGGCGTCGCCGCAGCCACCGCAGAAGCGGCAACGACTTGTGGCACCTGTTGAGTTGCACAACCAGTCACGCCAAGTAAAAGCGAGGCCAACAAAGCCGAGATGCGCAGGGTCATAGATTGATCCAATTAGAGGGTAAAGCAAATAGAAGGACGATATTAGGTAAACTAGCTACTAAAGTCCAACCCCAAGCAGCCAATATGCCAGAGCTACCCGAAGTTGAAACCACACGTCGCGGCATTGAGACGCATTTAATCAATGCCACGATCAAAGAAATAATCGTTAGAAACCCGCGCCTACGCTGGCCTATCCCTGTAGATTTGTCCGAACTCGCGGCAAATCAAGTCATATTATCCATCCGACGACGAGCCAAGTATTTACTTATTGAGCTCGCCAACGGCACGATCCTGATCCATCTGGGCATGTCAGGCAGCCTACGCGTCCTGACCGAGGCCTATCCAGCCGAAAAACATGATCATGTAGATCTAGTGCTCAGCAATGGCACGCGATTGCGCTACCGCGACCCTCGCCGTTTTGGCGCTTGGCTGTGGTTAACTGGCAATCCGCTGCTGCACCCCCATCTAGCTAGCCTAGGCCCTGAGCCTTTAGGTGAACAATTTAGTCCGGCCTATCTGGCCAGCAAGCTAGTGAACAAGCACACTGCCATCAAGCAACTCATCATGGATAATCACATCGTCGTTGGCGTGGGCAATATTTATGCTTCTGAATCTTTATTTCGGGCGCGCATTGACCCACAGCGCAGCGGCCATTCATTAGATTCAAGCGACATTAGCAACTTGGTCGAGCAAATCAAGCTCACTTTAAGCGAGGCTATTGCCGCTGGTGGAAGTACTTTACGGGATTACGTGGATAGCGACGGCAAAGCGGGCTACTTTATGATCAATAGCTACGTGTATGGCCGCACCGGCCAAGCCTGTCGCATTTGCAGCACACCGATCAATACAATTCGCCAAGGCCAGCGTGCAACTTTCTATTGCCCGCAATGCCAACATTGACAAGCGGCCACGCAAGCGGCATAAATCAGAATACCAATAGGCTTGCCCAGAGCCAAACGACGCGCACCGCGTAAGGGGACAAGATGAGTACCGAATACCTGCATCAACAAGAGGTCGCAGCAAACGACCACTTGGTAGCAAACTTCCAGGCCTACAGCGCTTGGCGTGGCAACCTGACCCATTCGATTGCTCAGCTTTCTCGCTGGCTATCCGATCAGGACTTGAACGACTCGCAAACCACTTTGCGCATTCAAGGCATGATTGACCGTCTGAAAGAAGACAAACTGAATATCGCCTTTGTCGCCGAATTTTCACGCGGTAAATCTGAATTAATCAACGCTATTTTCTTTGCCCACTACGGCAAACGCATTCTGCCATCGAGCGCCGGCCGCACCACAATGTGCCCGACCGAGCTCTTGCACGACGGCAGTAAAGCGCCATGCTTGCAATTACTGCCGATTGAAACCCGCGCCGACAATGTCACGACGATTGAATATCGCCGCTACCAAGACGAATGGCACACCATTGCGCTCGACATCGACGACGCTGATTCGATGCAGGAAGCTTTCAAAGAAATCGGTCGCACGCAACGCGTAAAAGTTGAAACTGCCAAGAAATTTGGCCTGTTCGACGAAAGTGACCCCGATCAAGTCGTCGCACTGGATGCAAATGGCGAAGTAGAAATCCCTTGCTGGCGCCACGCCATCATCAACTTCCCGCACCCCTTGCTGGAACAAGGCTTGGTCATTCTCGACACCCCGGGTTTGAACGCCATCGGTACTGAGCCTGAGTTGACGCTCAATCTCTTGCCCAACGCACACGCGATTCTGTTTATTTTGGCTGCCGACACCGGCGTAACCAAATCAGACATCGAAGTGTGGCGTAATCATATTGTGCGCAACCAAAGTGGCAAACGTGGCCGTTTGGTGGTACTCAACAAGATCGACGGCTTGTGGGACGACCTTAAATCAGACGCTGAAATCGAAGCCGAGATTGTGAAACAGGTCAAAACTACCGCCGAATTGCTGGCGATGCCATCGTCGCAGGTTTACCCTGTTTCGGCACAAAAAGCATTGGTTGCCAAAGTACAGAACGACGAAAAGCTGCTTGATAAATCGCGCTTGATGTCGCTGGAAAAAGCGCTTTCTGATGACTTGCTCCCCGGCAAGCAAGACATCGTACGCGATGCGACGCAAAGTGAAGTCGAAGACGTTGTTTCGGCGGTACGCGCTATTTTGCAAGCACGCCAAGATGGCGTGAAAGAGCAATTAACCGAACTCACCGGTTTGCGCGGCAAAAACCAAGACGTGATTGCCCAGATGATGGACAAAGTTCAGGGCGATAAAAAGCAATTTGAACAAGGTCTGGTTCGCTTCCAAGCTTTGCGCTCAGTCTTTACCCAGCAAACCAATAAATTATTCTCATTGCTCGGCAAAGATGCATTGAAAGCCGAAATTGACCGTATTCGCGATCAAATGGAACGCAGTCTGTTCTCATTCGGCGACGGCGGCCTATCTGCCACGATGGATAAATTCTTTGTCGATGTCAACGGCTCGATCTCTAAATCCGCCGAACAAGTCGCCGAGATTCAAGCCATGATGGCGGCGATGTACAAAAAATTCAGTGAAGAGCACGGTCTTGGCACGGCAACGCCACCACCGTTCTCAACGCTGAAATATCACAAAGAGTTGGCGCGACTGGAAAAATCATTCCGCGAGCATTTCAACACCGTCGGCAATTTACTCACCACTAGCCGCGGCCGTTTGACGCACAAATTCTTTGAAACCGTCGCCAGCCGTGTGGTGTATGTCTTTGAAGTGGCCAACCGTGACGTTGAAAACTGGTTGAAAGCGGTGATGGCGCCGATGGAAACGCAAGTGCGCGAGCATCAATTGCAATTGCGTCGCCGTCTTGAATCGATCAAACGCATTCACAAAGCGACTGATACGCTGGAAGATCGTATCCAAGAGCTGGAAGAAATCAATCGCCAATTGGCCGAGCAAATCGCCGAGCTCAACAGCAATCTGCGTACGGTGTACGGCGCACTGCACGCCGAAATGCAATCGGCACAGCGCGCAGCCTAAGACTAGCCTTAGCATTCACCAAAACGCCGCGTCCAATCGCGGCGTTTTTTATTGCCAACGATCGCTGTGGCAGCGGGATTACTTACTTGCCGCAGCTCAAAATGCAGCGCCATAATCAAGCACCATCCCATTCGAGCGAGAGCATTCAGCATGAGTATTTTATTAGAGATTTGCGCCGGTTCAGTGACTTCCTGCCTCGCAGCGCAAGAAGGTGGCGCACAACGGGTTGAGTTTTGCGACAACCTTCTCGAAGGCGGAACGACGCCCTCGTACGGCCAGCTGGCCGCAGCGCGCGATCGGCTCTGGATTGGCCTGAATGTGATTATCCGCCCGCGCGGTGGTGATTTTCTGTACTCGGACCTTGAGTTTGAAGTGATGGAGCGCGATGTGCTGGCGTGCAAGAAGATAGGGGTAGATGGTATTGTCATCGGCATCTTAACTAGCGAGGGCCGCATCGATATACCCCGCACAAAACGTCTCGTTGAATTGGCCGGCACCATGCCCGTCACCTTCCATCGCGCTTTTGATGTCGCCTGTAATCCACAACAAGCGCTCGAAGACATTATCAGCACAGGCTGCAATCGCCTACTGTCGAGCGGTCAAGCTGCGACGGCACTTGAAGGTGCGGCCTTGCTCAAACAGCTGCAAGAACAAGCGGGTCAGCGCCTCACCGTGATGCCCGGCGCAGGCGTGCGCGCGCACAATATCGCCGAATTGGTGCAACAAACAGGCTGCCGCGAGTTTCACAGCTCAGGTCGCGCGCCCTTCCCTAGCGGCATGCTGTATCGCAATCCGAATGTGAAAATGGGGGCTCCGGGGCAGGATGAGTACAGTATCGTCGAAACGGATGCCAAATTGGTACGAGATATTCTGCTGAACGCCCAAGCTGCTGTGCAATAAATTACACCAATCAACTTAATGACTTACTAATTTTAATGTAGTTAGTTTACATTAGTCGTTCCTGCATGCTCACTGCAAAAGCTCTAAGGGAACGTTATGTCACTGAAAAATAAAGTTGCATTGATCACTGGCTCGACCAGCGGCATCGGTCTGGGCATTGCCCGCGCACTGGCCAAAGAAGGAGCCACCATTGTCCTGAATGGATTGGGCGACCCTGCCGCTATCGAGCAAACTCGTGCCGCACTCGCGGCGGAGTTTGGCGTGAAAACCTATTTTATTGGCGCAGACCTTACCCAAGCCGCGGCGGTTGCGGCCATGATTCAGGAAGTCGAATCGACCTGCGGTCAGCTTGATATTCTGGTCAACAATGCAGGCATGCAACACGTCAGCCCCATCGAAGATTTCCCACCCGAAAAATACGATTTGATTATTGCACTGAATCTATCTGCGGCGTTTCACGCCATCCGTCTCGCCGTACCGGGCATGAAGCAGCGCAACTGGGGACGAATTATCAATATCGCTTCGGCTCATGCCTTGGTCGCGTCGCCCTTCAAATCGGCGTATGTCGCCTCCAAACACGCCATTCTTGGACTCACCAAAACCGTTGCCCTCGAAGTGGCCGAGCATGGCATCACCGTCAATGCCATTTGCCCTGGCTATGTCATGACTCCGTTGGTGGAAAAACAAATTCCAGACACCGCCAAAGCGCGTGGCATCAGCGAAGAAGAAGTCATTCGCGATGTGTTGCTGTACGCCCAATCGACCAAAAAATTCGTTGAAGTGGAAGAGCTGGGCAGTTTGGCGGTCTTTTTATGTTCCGATGGGGCCCGTTCGATGACTGGCGTTGCATTGCCCGTAGATGGCGGCTGGACCGCACATTAAGCCATTACTTAGTAAGGCCGCCAGATCGGCCTGATCGATTTAAGCCAACAATGGGAAGGAAATAACATGGCCAAGAAGAAAAAAATCGCGATCACCTGCCAAGGCGGCGGCAGCCAAACAGCATTCACTGCCGGTGCATTAAAAGCGCTTTATGATGCGGGGTTTAGCGAGCATTACGAGCTGGTGAGCATTACCGGCACCTCGGGTGGCGCCCTGTGCGCTACTTTGGTGTGGTATGCCATGCTTAAAAAAGATGCTTACCTGCCTCAGCGCATGCTCGATCTTTGGGCGGACAATACGGCGCAATCGACAGCAGAGGAGCAATTTAACCACTATGTGGTAGAGTCCATCCGCGCCGTTAATCGCGGTCAAGTGCCGCAATTCAACCTCAGCCCCTACTCGCCACTGATGCAAATGATGTCGAGTATGAGCACGTCGAATTTACGCAAAAACTTCACCGATTTTCGCGGCCTACTCGAAGCGCACATCGACTTTGCCGAGCTGGCGCAGCTTGGCCCACAAGCCAATATGCCTGCGCTCATTTTAGGTGCGGCTGAAGTGTTAACGGGACAGCTGGCCAAATTTAATTCGCGTCACGAGGCTATTCGCGTCGAACACATTTTGGCGTCTTGTGCGGTGCCGAATATTTTTGAAGCGGTCGAGTTTGACGGCAAAGCATATTGGGATGGCCTATTTTCCGATAATCCGCCCATCGATGAAGTGATCAAACCTGAATTAGTCGGCATGGAAAATCTGCCCGAGGAAATTTGGGTGATTAAGATCAACCCCAATGGCAGCCGCGAAGTACCCAAATCGCCAGAAGCGATCTCAGACCGTCGCAATGAAATGATCGGCAATATGTCCTTATTTCAACAACTCACCAGCATCAGAACATTGAACGAATTACTGCTCAAAGACGCTTTCAGGCCTGAGTTTCTAGCCTCTCGTGGGATTAAAGCGCCGGTTCTACTGCCCAAATGCCTCAGCGTAGATGAAACACGCCCCTATCACATTCCATTTATTGAAATGTCGGAAGAAATGCAGCTCACGCTCGATTACGAAAGCAAACTCGATCGCAGCAAGAAAAACATCTCACGCCTGATGGCCGATGGTGAAAAGCAAGGACGCTTGTTTATCGAAGGCCGCATTGCCAGCCTCAAATAAAACACCCCGCTTCGGCGGGGTATTTTATTGAAGATCAATTAAATATTGACCTTGATAGACATACCCACAAAACCATCACCAGTTAATCATCCTCTTTTGCTTTAGGCAATTCTAGCCACACGCGTAAACCAGCCTCAGTGCGATTTGCTGCCCCGATTCGGCCTCCATGCGCCTCGACCACACGTCGCGCAATGGCCAAACCCAAACCATAGCCCGCGGGGGCAGCAGCCTGAGGCCCGCGATAAAATGGCTCAAATATCTGCGCCAAATCGCCCGCAGGCACACCGGGGCCCAGATCCAAAATCTCGAAATGCCAATATTCGGCTTGCCCGCTGATCGTGAGCAGTACTTCAGCGCCAGCGGGGCTAAAGCGCAAGGCATTGCGAATGATATTTTCAAATGCCCGCCGCAATAACTCAGCATTACCCCGCAGCCAGATTTCCTCGACGGGCGGCGTCCAAGCAATCAATTTTTGCTCTGCCGCAGCTTCAAAAGTCGCGTCTTCGATGAGCTCACTCAATAAAGTCGTTGCATCAATTAGATCGGTTTGCTGCGCGGAGTTGGCTTCGATCCGCGACAGCGTCAGCAGCTCGCCGATCAGTTGATTGATGCGATTCGATTCGCGCTCGATCCGTGCCAGCAGCCTCGCCTGCTGCTCAGGCTGTTGTTGCGCCAAGCCAATAGCCAGTTGCAACCTTGCCAGCGGCGAGCGCAGCTCGTGCGACACATCATGTAATAAGCGCCGCTGCCCTTCGAGCAAGGTGCGCAATTGCTCGGCCATATCATCGTAATCGCGCCCCAAATCGGCTAACTCATCGTTGCGGCGACTCAACAATGGGCTCACTCGCTGCGATAAATCCCCTTTGGCCGCCGCCTGCACAGCGCGGCGTAAATGACGGATCGGCTTGGTGACGTACGCGGCCAGCAAGGCGGCGGAGATCAGGCTCGCCAAAGCACCGCCCAGCATTGGCTCAATAGGGAAATGGTGCCGTTGGTGTGGCGGCGGCGGGGGTTTGTGGCCGACCGAGGGCGGATGTGCCGCATTCGGCGGCCAAGGCGGTGGTGCTTCGCTGCTTGGTGGCTCGGCAGGCGCACGCGTTCGCAGCCAAATGGAGCTCCCCACAGCAAGGATCGTCAGCAGTTGCGCGACAAAAATAAACAGGAAAAACTTCCAGAATAAGCGCCCCATTACAGATCCCGAATCAATTGATAGCCCTGACGAAACACCGTTTGGATGCACGAGCGGCCATCGGGTAGCGTGCCCAATTTGTGTCGAATGCTACTCAGATGCACATCAATACTGCGATCAAACTTGGCCAACGGCCGCCCTAGCGCCTGCTGCGAGAGCTGGTCTTTACTCACCGGACGCCCGGCAAATTGCGCCAAGACCTCCAGCAAGCTGTATTCGGTACTGGTCAGCTCCAATGGCTTGCCCGCCCATTGCGCACGGCGCTGGGTAGGCCACAATTCAAGCTCGCCCACCTTGATCCCACTGAGCGTGTCATTGGCCAGACCTTGGCTACGACGCAAAATGGCGCGAATACGCGCGGTGATTTCTCGAGCCGAGCTGGGTTTAGGGACATAATCATCCGCGCCCAGCTCCAGACCAATAATACGGTCGGCATCATCGCCCATCGCAGTGAGCAAAATCACCGGCAAATTGCTCAGGGTACGAATCTTGCGCAGCGCCTCGATGCCATTCATTTGCGGCATCATCACATCAATCACCGCAATATCAAATTGCCCACCCAGCGCCGCCTGCGCGCCGCTTAAGCCATCGTGGGCCAGCTCGACGCTAAAGCCTTCTTGCTGCAAATATTCGCTCAGCAACTCCAGTAATTCGACATCATCATCAACGAGTAAGACACGCGGCATGGGTAGTACTTCTTTTAGATTTGTTCAACGCAAGAATAAGGGAACTCAGCCCCAGCATAGAGTGGATTTACCCAAATTTACATCTACTTAACGCCGCTTTACGCGGGTAAGTCGCACAATGATTTCCAGACAACACGGCCTTCGCCGCGTTTTTGATGGAGAAAAATCATGACCCGACTTATCACCAATCATCGTAAAGCATGGATCGCACTGGCCTTAGCCCTTGGCATTGCTAGCGCAGGGTATGCTGCGCAAGAACAAATGGATAATGGCTGCAATCGACATACCCAGCAAGATGGCATGCGTCAGCATGGCCGATCACCGATGCTGCGCGGCATAGACTTGAGCGATGCCCAACAAGCACAAATCAAAGCACTGCAAGCACAAAACCCACGCCCCGAAGCCAGTCACATGGCCACGCAACAGAGCGCGCTGATGCAGTTAGTGACCGCGCCGCAGTTTGATAAGGCCAAAGCCGAAAGCCTGATCAACGCGCAGCACCAGCAAATGAGCGAACACATGCTGGCACATCTGGCGATGGAGCAAAAAATCTATGCTCTGCTGACCCCGGCACAGCAAGAGCAGGCGAAACAAAACCTCAGCAAAATGCCGCACGGGCCACGCCACCCCGATTAAGTTGGCGCAGCAACGATCGATTTCTATTCTCGCGTGGTTTTGGGCGGCGAAATTTGCCGCCCTTTTTTTACGATCAGTTTTTTAACGCTGATAAAGCGTCAATCTGGCGCTGCAAATCGCGCGGCAATCTTTGCCACGCGGGGTGTTTTTAATCGCGCAGGCTAGCCTCAAGCCGCTAAATAGCCGCAAAAATCCAAATGACAAGCAGGCCAATCTCAATCGCTTTACTTAGATTTACCTGTCTTTACATCTAGCAGGGATAAATTGCCCGCCAGTTGGCCGATGTTTTGCTAAGTGCGGATTGAAATTGCGGTGTTCAATCATTTCATATCGATTTGCACTGGATTTCACCCCAATTTAATCCATCACGAGGAGTATTAATCATGTCGATCAGCAGTGTATCGAGCACGAGCTGGCTTAGCCAATTGAGCCAAACCAGCGCAACGAGCAGTACGACCAACTCGGTCAGCGCCAACCGACCGCCTGCGCCGCCACCCGGTGGGCATCATGGCGGCGGCAAATTAATGTCTGCCATCAGCAGTACCCTCAGCGAACTCGGATTAACCACGACATCCAGCAGCGAAACGAGCAGCACAACGAGCACCGACACCACGAGCAGCGATACCAGTCAGGCCTTAAGCTCATTGATGCAAAACCTGATGGGCGCGCTGCGCTCACAAAGTAGCGAGACCCAAAGCGCTCGCAATGATCGCGACCAAGACGACGGCCCCGCTGCCACTGGCGCCAGCCAAGGCCCGGGCAAAGGTCGGCCCAATATCGCCGCGGATTTGCAAAGCCTGCTACAAAAACTGAGCAACTCGTCCAACGCCAGCACCGACTCCAGCAGCAGTAGCGACTCCAGCAGCGCTATATCCGATTTGGAAAGTAGTTTTAAGCAATTGGTGACGAGCTTGGGCGGCGATAGCAGCAAAACGACGCTGAGCGACTTTTTGACTAAGTTAGCCAGTAAATTGCCCGAGATGGGCAGCAAGGGCAATGTCGTTCAAACCCAGGTTTAAGTGAGAAAAAAGCCACTCCACCTAGCATTCCGAGTGGCTTTTAACACATCACGATGTCAGGATCTCGGCGCTCAATGCGCCAAACTTCTGGCATTAGATCACTGCGATCTTGCGGCCTTCTGCGGCACTTTGGCGGGCAAGATCGAGAATGCGCATGACATTGCAGGCCTCACTCGCGGGCACTGGATTCGGCCCCAACCCCAAAATGGCATCGCGGATTTTGGCGTAATAGCCCGCATAATCACCTTGCCCCAAAGGCAATGACTCGCTGCTGATTGCATCATTGAACGAGTGATACACGGTCGCTTCGCGCTGATCCACGCCCCATTGTGCACGATCTGGTCGTAAACCCGCTTTTAACCAGCCCTCTTGCAAATCCAGCCCCGAAACACTGTAGGCCGCTTGCGTACCTTGCGCCAGAAAACGCGGTGTTCCGCCATGTACCAGCGTACTGGCCGCCAAGACGGCGCGCATGGTTTTGTAATGCAAGATGACATTGAAATCATCAACGGCTTTGGCGCCATCACGGCGCAGCACTAAATCAGCGCTCACCGCCTCAGGCATGCCAAATAGTTGCAATGCCTGATCAATTAAATGCGGACCAAGGTCGTACCATAGCCCCGCCCCAACAACATCATCCTCGCGCCAGCGCTGGCGCACATCGGGGCGGAAACGATCAAAACGCGAAGTAAATTCAACGACACGACCCAGTGTGCCCGCGGCAATGGTTTGCGATAAATGCAAAAAGTCGCTATCCCAGCGGCGATTGTGAAATACCGACAAGAGCTTGCCCGCTTCTTCGGCGCGTTGCACCAGATCATCCGCTTCGCGTAGATCAAGCGTAAATGGTTTATCGATCACCACATGCTTGCCCGCTGCCAGTGCGGCACGCGCCAATGGATAGTGGGTATCGTTGGGGGTAGCAATCACGACCAAATCAAGGCCGGGATGGGTAATCAGGCGATCAGGCTCGGTCTTCACCACAATATCCGGCCAATCGGCAATCACATCGGCCGGACGTGAGCTGGCAATGGCGGTGAGTTGCAGGCCTTGGGTTGCATCAATTAATGGTGCATGCAAGGTTTTAGCCGCATAGCCGTATGCAATTAATCCCACCCGTAACAATTGATCCACTGATTTATTCCCTGATTGCATTTGAGACGAATTTATAACTGTTTTTTAATTCAGTGTCAGTACAGTATTTTCTCGATAGGGAATGAAACCGCGTGTTTATTGAGCAAACCATGGAATAAACTGAATTAATTGCAATTCATTAATTTAATATTACAGCGATTAATAATTAAGCTTGTTTCAAACAAAAACATCAGACAGTGTATTGAAAGAAAAACCACCGCACCGCAAATTATTCAATTGTCATTGTTAAACCAGCACCTGCCGCACTTCAATAAAGAATTTTTGAATCTGGGCGTCAATTCGAGGATCAATCATGACCTCCGGTGCACGGCCGTGCGGACAAGGCAAGCGGGGCGTCGTGCCAAAAAGGCGGCAAATAATCGGGCGCTCGGCATAAACCGTGCAGCCTTTTGCTCCAAGATGAGGGCACAGATACTCAGCCAGTGCTGCCGCGCGCTCGGCCTTGGTTTTGCTCGGTAAGCGCGAGATTTCTTCGCTTGAGGTTAATACCGGCCCACAGCAATCATGACAACCTTCGACGCAAGCAAAGCTGGGGATGCGCGAACGAAAATAACGAATTTGATCCCGCTGTTCAAACATTATGGGTTCGCCGTGCGCAGCATATCGACATGAGCAATACCATCTTCATCGTATTCGGCGGAAACGGTGACAAAGCCATGCTGGGCATAAAAGCGCTGCAAATGCGCTTGCGCGCCGATCCGATTGGCCATCTTAGGGTATTGCTCTTCAAAACCAATCAATGCTTGCTCCATCAAGATATGCCCCACCCCGGTACCTCGGGCACTAGGCGCACTAATTACGCGTCCCAGCGACGGCTCGGCAAATTTAAGCCCCGGTGGCACCAAGCGCAAACAGGCGACAATCTGCTCATCATGCCAACCCAGTAAATGGGTAGAAACCAGATCAAGATCATCAATATCTGGGTAGGCGCAGGCTTGCTCCACCACAAAAACCTCCTGTCGTAAGCGCAAATACTTAAATAGCGTTAGAGAATCAAAATCGCCAAAGTGATACCAACGCCACTGAATATGCATAAACTCAACTCAAACCATCGACAGGAATAAGCACCATTTTACCGCTGATCTGCGTTGGCGATACGCTTTACTCGCGTACCGGCTCATTTCTCGGCAGGGCTGCTGACCCGCTCTGGCGCGCACAGCGGTAAAGTCAGCGTAAATTCAGACCCCCGCCCGACCTGACTCTGCACTTCGATACGTCCGCCCAAGACCGAGTGGACGATGTTGTAGACAATATTGAGCCCCAAGCCTGATCCACCCTGACCCAATTTGGTGGTAAAAAACGGCTCAAAGATATGATCCAGATGCTCGGGGCGGATGCCTACACCATTGTCACTGACTATAAGCCTTAGCGTCTGCTCATCGATTAAACGCGCAGTAATCATCACCAAGCCCGCGTTTTTTTCGGCAAACGCATGTGTTTCAGCATTGGCAATCAAGTTATTTAACACCTGCACCAAGGCGCCGGGAAAGCTATCGAGTTTCAATCCTTGCGGGATATCCGATTGCAAGCGATTAGCCCCATACAACACGCCCATGGTTTGCATGACTTGCAACACCAATTCAGCCAGATCAAACTCGCGGCGCAGATCGCTGGTTTGATCGACCGCGACCTGCTTAAAGCTGCTGACCAATTGAGCCGCCTGCTCAAGATTGCGCATCAAAATCTGCAAGCCTTGCTCGGTGACATTCACATAATCGGCCAACACGGTTTTGCGTAGCGTCTGGGCGGTAATTTGCTCAGCCAATTCGCGGTTTTTCTCCTGCAAGGTTGAGCCCATCGTCACGCTCACGCCAATAGGCGTATTGAGCTCATGCGCCACCCCTGCCACCAAAGAGCCCAAGGCGGCCATTTTTTCAGACTCGACCAGCATTTTTTGCGTGGTTTTCAACTGCATAATGGTTTGTTGCAAAACATCATTTGCTTCAACCAGCTCGCGGGTGCGTTGGGCGACGGTTTGCTCCAGATGCTCGGAATGCCCTTCCACCTCAGTTAAATACGTAGCCCGTTCTTGTGCAGTTTCAGCGACTTGGCTAAAGGATGGCTGCCAAGCTTTGGGCACTTTTGGCGTTTTTGCCTGCGGGTCGCCCTGCAAACGGTGCAGAAAATCGACCAGACGCAGTGCGGGTAAAGCAAAGAAGTAGGAAATCGCCCAAGCTGCCGCGATCAGCAACATCAGCAAACCCAGCAACACAAAAGGCGTCCCCGCCACTTGCTTCGCTTTAGCCTGCTCAAGCTCCAGCTCGGAAAAGTACACCAGCAAATGCCACTGACTGCCTTGCAGTGGCAAGACCAGCCAATGCCATTGCCCATTGGTTTGTAGCGATTTTTTCTTCGCCAGCATACTGGCCAACGGGATTTGCGTCAGTTGCGCGGGCAGTACATTACTGCTTTTCAGGATATCCTTACTTTCGATCACCTGCCCCGCATCGTCGGCCAACACATGCCCGAGCGAATCAACAACCAAAGCATGGCCAAGGTAATTCATATCCACCTTCAGCGTTTCGGCAAACATTCGCAGCGTAACATCTGTTCCCAGCACCCCGACGAATTCATCCTGCACATATTGTGGGCGCAATAAACTCACCATTGCGCCTTTGCCACCCGCATCGTAATAGGGTGTCGTCCAGCGATTTTCGCGCTGCGGATTTCGATTGGGCGACATCATTTGCACTGGCCGTGTACCGCCCGCATCAAAGACTACTTTCAACATGGCATCGACCGATTGCGTGCCCGTCGCTTGTTGCAGCTCTTTTTCGGCAATAAACGGGTAAATGCTGGAGAAATCTTCACGAGGCGAATAGAAATACGACCATTGGAAATAAGGGTGAGCCTGATGAGCGGCATGCATCGCAGGAAACAGCGCCATAGCGGCGGCGATTTCTTTCCCCAGATGAGGCTGCGTCAGTGCTGATGAGGCGACAAACAACTCACCAAAACGCTCGCGCCACCATGGATCAAGTTGCGAGCCCAGCAATCCCCCTGAGCCAGTCCGGCGCACGCCATACTGCGCTAGATGTTTCCACGTGCCCTCATCCAAGCCCAATTCCGGTCGCATCATGGTGTCGCTCAATTGCAAACTAAGGCGTTGTAAATGACTGGTCGCCACATTAATGACTTGTTCAAACGCCAATTGTTGCTGCAGCGCATGCGACTCGACCGATGCGAGTAAACGCGACTCCTCGACCGCCTCTACATGGCTTTTATACATCCACAATGCGGCCAACACGGGCACCACGACCGCAACCAGAAATAACAGAAAATGCCGCCGCAAACGGCGTAATTGCAGCTTGGTATTTTGCGTTGTATTGCCATCGATCCAGTCCATTCAGATTCTCCTGAACCCAACATTCCCTAGCAATATAGCTGCCGCAATCCACTTTCACATCAGAGACTTAAATTCAAATGGCAATAAAAAACCCCGGCACGCGGTCGGGGTTGTTGGCGGGTGACGAGTGATACTTACCCGCCAATGCGCTCACGCCATTTCGCCACTTGCACCAGCACTTGGAAAGGTGCTGTACCACCAATGTGATTGCGGGCGTCGAGCGAGCCTTGCAGCGTCAACACCGATTGCACGTCATCTTCGATCAATGATGAGAATGATTTGAGCTCAACCAGCGTTAAATCAGCCAGATCTTTTTTCTTGCTTTCCGCATAACGCACGGCCAAAGCCACGGCTTCGTGCGCATCGCGGAATGGCAGGCCACGTTTCACCAAATAATCGGCCAAGTCAGTCGCAGTGGCAAAACCTTGCTTGGCGGCGCGCTCCATCGCCTCTGGCTTGACGGTAATACCGCGCATCATGTCGGCGTAGATACGCAGCGTATCGGTCAAGGTATCAACGGTGTCAAATAGGCCTTCTTTATCTTCCTGATTGTCTTTGTTGTAGGCCAGCGGCTGGCCCTTCATCAGCGTGAGCAAAGCCACCAGATGGCCATTCACGCGACCGGTTTTACCGCGCACCAATTCTGGCACGTCTGGGTTTTTCTTTTGCGGCATGATGGAAGAGCCGGTACAGAAACGATCGGCAATATCAATAAAGCCGTAACGTGGACTCATCCATAGGATCAGCTCTTCTGACAAACGCGACAAATGCGTCATGATCAGCGAGCCAGCAGCAGTAAATTCAATCGCGAAGTCGCGATCAGACACTGCATCGAGCGAGTTTTCGCAAATCGCTTCAAAACCAAGCAATTTGGCAGTGATGGTGCGATCAATCGGGAAAGTCGTCCCCGCCAGCGCTGCCGAGCCCAAAGGCATGCGGTTCACCCGTTTGCGGGTATCGGCCAAACGCTCGGCATCACGGCCCAACATTTCGACGTAGGCCAGCATATGGTGGCCAAAGGTCACTGGCTGCGCCACTTGCAAATGCGTAAAGCCGGGCATCACAGTGCTGGCATTTTTTTCAGCCAAATCTACCAGTGAATGCTGCAAATCGCGCACCAAACCAAGCAAGACATCAATCGCGCCCCGCAAATACAGGCGAATATCAGTTGCCACTTGGTCATTGCGTGAACGGCCGGTGTGCAGACGTTTGCCCGCATCGCCGATTTTATCGGTCAGGCGACGTTCGATGTTCATGTGTACGTCTTCGAGATCCAGACTCCACTCGAAACGACCCGCGCGAATATCATCGAGAATGTCAGCCATGCCGCCTTGGATGGCGCGCAAGTCTTCATCCGACAAGACGCCCACTTGGTTCAGCATGCCGGCGTGCGCCAGCGAGCCCTGAATGTCTACTTCCGCCATGCGGTTATCAAAAAACACCGAAGCGGTATAACGTTTAACCAGCTCGGAAACTGGTTCATTAAAACGGCCCGACCAAGCTTTATTGCTTGGTGTTGCGGAATCAGACATTGCAAAGCTTCCTGAAAAAATAGGGGAAATCAGCAAGGATTATACGGTCTAGACAGCAAAGCTGCACCTGCATTCCGACTAGCATCGACTTTCAGCGCCAGCGCAGGGCGTAGATTGCGCATGAAAAAACACTACCCAGCTGAAAAACACCGCGGCATATTCGCTGGGGGCTCAGACTTGCAACATGCCCAACAGCATTTGGCCAGCGGCAGTGCAATCGAGCGAGCGCAAATACATTACTGGGTATAAGGCCAAGAGCATTACCAATGAACAATTATAAGAATATACCCATCAATGCACAATAACTACGGTCAGCAGGCGCACCCGACTCAAGAGCAACGCGCGACCCATAGTCCGCAAACACACGCCCAACTCAAGACCAGATGAGCCGATTGTCACCCGCAGCCATCCATGCACTGGCGGCTGGCAGTTTATGCGTACGCCCAGTCACTTTCTGAGCTTAAATGAATCAATCTATCCCGCACAAAGAGCTTTGCCATGCCCGCCTACGAGACCGTTCTAAATTTTTGGTTTGAAGAAATTGAGCCCGCCAAATGGTGGGTAAAAGATCCGCAATTTGATCAACTGATCGTCGAACGCTTTGCCCAAACCCACGCCAGCGCGATTCGCTGCGAATTATTTGAATGGCGCGAATCCGCGCATGGGCGATTAGCCGAAATCATTGTGCTCGACCAATTCTCTCGCAATATGTTTCGCGACACAGCCGAGTCCTTTGCCTACGATGCATTGGCACTGGCCTTAGCCCAGGAAGCCATCAGTGCTGGCGCTGGCGATTTGCTGAGCCCGGTGGAGCGCAGCTTTTTATACCTGCCGTTTATGCACAGCGAGTCGCTACTGATCCATGAAATCGCCGTCGGGCTGTATCTCGAAAATGGCATCGAAAGTAATTTGAATTTTGAGCTCAAACACAAAGCCATTATCGAGCAATTTAATCGCTATCCACATCGCAACGCGATTTTGGGCCGCTCCTCAACACCGGAAGAGCTGGCGTTTTTACAGCAGCCCGGCTCAGGCTTTTGATTGCACGGGGCAAGCGCCGCAGCGCGAACGCTTAATTAAAAAATCGGCGCCACTCGGAGGCTTTCACCAGTTGTCGACAGTGATTGCGGTCCAGTCGACGGCCTAGATAACGGCCACGTTCATACGCCAAATTTCGTGCCGCAATGGCATCTAGCTTGCGGCGTGATGACATGTCGTCGACTTCCTTAAAGGCCCGCAAACGCGCCATTTTATAACGGCCTTCACGACCATCATCGTGCTCCGCGCAGTATTTCATGGCCCCCGCAAAGGCGCCGATGCGATGCGCATCTTGACGGCTATCTGCCCAGGTCGGGCTCGCCATTAACATCAAGGCGGTCAGCGCAAAGACGGTGATTTGAATCCATTTCATAGCGTTAATCCATTTCATAGCGTTAATCCATTTCATAGCGTTACTCCGAATTGATTAGTTCCAGCGATCTTTGCGTATCTCACGACGAATCTCACGTCGTGCTTCACGCCGTTCGCTACGAACCTCACGTTCGGCCTTACGCTTGGCAGCACGCACTTCACGCGCACCTTCACGAATCGCCTGGCGACGCTCCCATGGGTTATCCGCCGAGTAATAATCGCGCGCGGCTTCGCGGCGCTCTGCCGCCACTTCACGCGCACCGTCAATTTTGGCCTTGCTCACTTCACGGATACCATCGCGATAAGCGTCGTGCACGCTTGCCTGAGATGTAACGGTTGCGATACTGAAAATGCCTGCGATCAATCCGATCAATAGTCGAGACATAATGAACTCCTCAATTACCGAGCCAAAAGGCAATGGAGGCCATCATAAGGAAGGAAACGTAAGGATTGAATCGCTTGTGCGTTTTCGCACAAGCGCTTTGAGGGGCTCAAAATTCGCGTGGCAAAGGCTGCAAGATCTTAAAAATACCGCGTTCATCTTGCTCCAGATAACCGCCACTGCGCAGTTGAGCCAGCATCCGATTGACCATCTCGCGCGATAAACCAATGCGCGCAGCAAGCTCTTGCTGGCTCAGGGCCAAGCCACTTTGTTGATGCTCATTTCGGGCACGACGATCGAGCTGAATCAGCAAACGCCGCAAGCGGTGATAACCATTTGATTGCGCCAATAAATTGATCGTATTGACTAAATGAAAGACGCCTTGCGCCAGCTCGCGAGCGACGGCTTCCCATGCCGCGGGATAGGCTGCCAGCGCTTCGGATAAGGCCGATAAAGGCAATTGCAGATAATGGGCGTCTTCTTGCACCGTTAATTGAACTTGGGCGGCATTAGGCATCTGCAATGCATGCAGCCCCGCCACGGAGCCAGCCGCCATATGCCCATATAAAAAGAAACGCCCTGCCGCCTGCGTATTGGAAGTCGCGACCACAATGCCAGAGGAGATAAACAATATATCGTCGATACGCTGACCTTCCTCCCAAAGTACCGTGCCTGCCGTTGCGTCATGTTCATGACCAACAGCCAATAGCTTTTCCCGCTCTGCGACTGGAAAAGCCTGTAGCAATGGGAATAACAGCGGTAACAGGGAATCAATATTCGGAGTCATACCAGAGATGGTACTACGAGAGATGTGCGATAGAAACGAAAAAAGGGTTCCAGCTAAAAAGCTGGAACCCTTATATTCTTGGTGCCGACGGCAGGAATCGAACTCGCGACCCCCTGATTACAAGTCCAAAATCCAGACCTGAAATCACGCGACAAAACCAATAAATTCAACGGTTTGCCATACCCTGCTTTACCTCATCTTACCCTAATTTCACCAAATTGCTGCAGCAAAAATGCAGCAAAGAAATATTGGCCAAACTTGGGGTAACAGCAAGGAACATAGCGCTATACTCTAGGCAGTCATGTGACTGCAAACATGACTTATCCAGATATGGACCGCCTCATCGACATCAAAGAGCTGAGCGAAACAATCAGCTTGGCAGAGCAGACTATCTACAACAGATTCAACAAGGGTGGCGATTTACCGCCAGCAATTAAATTGGGACGCAGTTTGCGCTGGCGTGAAAGCGACGTTGCGGCCTGGATAGCCAGTAAACAGCCGGCAATAGAACCAAAGCCACTTCACACAGCTCCACCGAAAAGGCGGCGGGGCCGTCCTTCTAAACTTTCGCAAGTGCCGTACCAGCAACACAAAGACTCTGAGTTGCTCTGACAGCATATGTGAAAAGCCGCAGCCAGGGAGTGCCGCCGAAGGTTAGAGCACCGCTCCCCCTATCCAAAAAATACATACTTTTAGGGATTGGTTATCAGCGAAGGCTTTACCCGACCCTAGCTGTGTAACACCCTACAAATTGCAGGTGTGACTGAAAGGTCCCCGCCACGCTTTAGACGCAAAGCTGAAAAACAGCGAGAGAAGCCACGTTTAGTATTGGTTACTTATGCGTTTAAGTAGGCGGGCTGTTTCAATAGAAATCAGTTTTGGATAAATAATGACAGTCCTTTCCCTATCCCCTTCAAACAATGAGTTCAAATAATATTCATTTATTAATATATTGTGCTCTTCACTTAGTTCATTATACGAGACATTTCTTATAAAATCTTGCTCGCCATTTCCGAAACTCCCAAAAAAATGAGAATCTATTCTTGAAAGCCATTTATCGGAGGACTGTCTATTTCCGTCAAAAAGGCAGTCAGTATACTCCCCGTACAGCATATTCAATGTATTAATATATTGAGATGCCTGCATAGGCTTTCCTTTGCAAAATAGAGCAATTGACTCTTGCAAATAATATTTTTCGATGTGCACTGATACCGATGCTGACCTATCACCTTCAAAAAGTGCATTATTTAGTTGAATTGATTTGCTATTTACCTGATGAACTAAAGAGTTGTAATGACTATTACCTATCTGTAGCTTCAGCGACTCCTCTTTTGCAATCTGTTCTGCTTCATTTATTAGCAAATTTGCAAGTTTATCTAATTCATTTCTTACATACGCAGCTTCATCAGTCACCCTTATTAAACTCTCAAGCCACAGACCAACAAGCAGTAGAGAAAAACAGCTAATCTGGTCAAAATTTCTATGTTTTTTTGACTCGAGATAAAAGCCATTAGCCGCCTCAATAAAACCTTCCCTTCCCCAATTCCTTATTTTACCCTCTAAATCAATTCTCATAGTTACATAATTAGCAACTATCTTTGAGAGCATATCTTCTGGAATTTTAGATAGTACATCTTTCGATTCTTTGTATTGATTGAGTAGTCTGTTTCCGCTAGACACTTCATCAACAGCAAACGCCGCCTTTTTAATCCCATCAAAAATACCCATTTTGGTACTCGCTATAGTTGCTGTTCCAGCTTAACAAATTTACGTTGCCATGAATGGCCAGAAAATCGTGCTGATAAACAAGAAAAATATAAAAGATAACCCTGTTTGCGGCCTAAGCATCCAGCTTCTTTTTTTCGCAATGTTTCTGCTGTTAAATATTTTCATGGTTTTATAAAAACCAACTAAAAGATATATGGCAATAACTATTTCCATGGTTATCCTGTTTACTGAACAAAGATAGTTTGATGCAAGAGCTCACGAAGCGGTTTCAGATTACACATTTTAAGAAAACCAACCTACATCTTAGAATAGCAACCTTTCGAACATCTTTGATTGGTATTCATTGGGTAAGCCAACCATCTTAGCGCTTAGTTCTACAACTAACCGACACCTTATTATCCCCGCTCAAATAAGCTGACGCAAAACTTAGTCGGTCCATGTGGCGATAGAAGCAAATCTATTAGTTATCGCCAAGTACGCACGTTGTTGCTTGCCGTAGGTCGATGCCAGCCGAAGATAAAACAAACATCACCAAGCCTGCATACATGACAAAACAGCGTCGCGAGGATAGGCAGTTAACACTCCGAAGGAGCGCGCAGGGCGTTCAGCCCGTAGCAGCCGGCCACGCCCCAGCGGGGACGGTGTGGGGGAGCCGCCAAGGGACAAAAGCAGCGTCCAGCTGCTTTTGAGTCCACCCCAGTGGACGACCGTTGGTGGGGGCGGAGCCATCCCCCCGACCAAGGTCGGGAAACCGCGTTGCGCGGGCGTTGCAGGGCCCCGGGCAGTTGCGCAGCAAATGGCAGGGTGAGCAACGAGTCCGACAGGACCACGACCAGCGGGAGTGCCGCAGCAAGGCGGTTTCCCGAACTTGTGAGGGGGGACCGGTGAGGCTGCCGCCCTAGCGGCAGAATTTTGGGTAGGGCGTCCAGCCCGTTAGCCAAAATGTCCTCATAAGCAAGGGGATTTATCCCCGCGCAGCAGGCCGCAGGCCTGCGAAGTGAAAGGTCGGAACGCTTTCGGGGGCTAGATGTTTTTGATGTTTGCACACTGCAAACATCGGCACAAACATCGAATCATGCTAACCCTCCTGAGCTATACGACGTATCACTCCCAGCGGAAAATCACTATGGCAATCAACAAACAGCATCAAGGTGAAATCAATCGCCTTCGCGTATTACTTTATGTTTCGAAAGTGGGCTATGCGAGTCTCAAGCAAATTGCACGCGCTATCTGGCAACGCACAGATGCCAGTGCTTTAGTAATGACGGGCCGGACACTTAAATGGCTAACGGAAGAAAAATACATCGTCACTCGTCGCGACACGATTAAGTCAGAGCTGCTGGTGACGCTAACAAAAAAAGCTGTTAGATGGCTGACCGAGCGTGACTTCACGCTTCCCGATCATTGGAAGCACGCTCGGGATTGGCTTCGCAATGCGTACCCTCATCGAACCGCGTGCAATAGCGTGCATGCCTGCTTTTACACAGGTAACTATGACAGTCCCGGAGTTTGGAGTGAGCTAGAAATCGGTGCACGCGCCTCCCCTATTTTTCAGCAAACATACGAAAAACAGGAAAACGCCTTTGTCCTCAAAGAAGTTCACTGCAAGATTCCAGATGTCATCGCAGAATCAACGACAGGATTCGAATGGATTGAAGTCGAGAATTGCAGTCGCAGCGAAGCAGACTTCGAAAAACTCATTCTGGCCATGCGAGCAATGCGATTTGCAAAAGATAGGCAAATTTCAAACGTACATTGCATTATCGCCAGTACCGCAGCCGAACGATTTAGCACACGCCTAAAGGCCTATCTAGTGGATGGGTTGGGCGCGTTTAGTCCAGAACAGCAACAGCTAAATCAGCAATTACTCAAGGAGCAATTTATTAAGATTTCACGGCTCAATCACACCGACATAAGCCTCGAAGCACTGCCATTTTAAGAACTACCAACATAAAACCCCAGTTGTGACTGGGGTTTTAACGACATCAGCGATGTCTTAATGGGCACGAACTGCTGCAACAAGTTCAGCATGCGTTGGATTGTAGTAGCGCATGGACATCTGCAGCGTTTTCCAACCCATTACCTTTGCTAACGTCGGTGCTTCCATTTTTGGGGCTAGCCTTGAAGCAGCTTCGTGACGCAGGTCATGAAAACACAAGCCAGAGATGTTGGCTTTCTTACACGCGAGACGAAATGCTTTGCTTAAGCCCCGAGTGTCATGAAACGAGTTTACTCGCTCGTTGAGGCTGGCTGGCTCAGGCAGACTCCAGAGAATCTCTTCCGCCGCTTTTGTCAGTGGCACCACTCGCTTGCAGCCATTTTTAGTTACCCCTAAGCGAATGATTTCAGCATCAAAATCGACCTGGTGCCACTTCAAACTGGCAATTTCACCGGCCCGCATGCCGGTTTCAATCGCGAGGCGAATCGCAACGACAAGCCCCCTGTTACCGCTCACGCACAATTTAGCGGCAGCAATGAGACGGTCTTCTTCATCGCCCACTAAACGACGGTCGCGACCTTCCGGTAACTTTGGCTTACGAATGCCTTCAATCGGATTTTGAACTGGGATGCTCCACTCGGTTTTAGCGCAGTTAAACAGATGTGAAAACAGTGCCAGTTCAAGACGAACTGTATTTGCACCGACTTCTGCCAAGCGCTCATCACGATAGCGTGCAAAATCAACATTGCGCAGACTCGCTAAACCGCGCAAAGCCAAGGGGTGCTTTTGCAAGCGGGCAATCATCAAAAGCTCATTGGCCGCACTCTTTTTACTGGGGGAGATTTCTTTACCGTAGCGGGTCAATGCCTGACCCAGCGTTGTCGTCTCAGCTTCTCGCCGGTCAACGAAAATGCCACGAATCATTTCAGACTCAACGACACTCGCCCAACCCTCAGCTTCGGCGCGCGTTTCAAACGTCGCAGTCTGACTGGGATAGCCCACTCGACGCACAATGACTTGATATTGGTAGGGTCCACGTTTTTGGATGGTTGCCATGATTACTTGCTCCTAGGATAGGTCGCGGCACTAAAAATGTGCCTTGGAGCAGAGGTATAGCGTTGACGCATTGGCATGATTGCATCTCGATGCAAAATAAATAGACATCGAGCCATCACTATCTGAGTGCAGCAAAACTGCAGCAAATAATGATTTAAAATGCGAAAGGGTCCAGCAATTGCTTGCTGAACCCTTGATTTTCTTGGTGCCGACGGCAGGAATCGAACTCGCGACCCCCTGATTACAAGTCAGGTGCTCTACCAACTGAGCTACATCGGCTAAGAGCTGCGCATTCTACCAGAGCTTTTAATTTGCGCAAGCCCCTAAACGCATTTTTTTAATTTTTTACGAGTACCAGGTGATTATCCCAGCGCGGCGTGCCCTGCATGGGGCACATTGTGAGGGTATCGCCCCCCATTTGATAATGCGCCAACACACCAGTTTCGCTGCTGATCCACGCCTGCTTACCATCGCTGGCGATCCCTGCTGGGCGGAGCAGATTGAGGCTAGCCAACGGTGTACCGTCGCTTTGCCAGCGCGCCAGCTGATTGCCGCGCAAAGCGCTGATCAAAAATTGCGAGCCCAATTGCGCATCGTGCACGGCGGCAATACTGGCACCATACCCTTGCAGCGCAGGAGCTTGCGCGGCGAGCTGTAATTGATCGGCATTGGGTTTGAGCAGGGCCAGCAAGGGGGCGTTGAGATGCTGCTCAGCCTTGGCGTATTCGGCCTGCAGCGCGATGCCGATCGTGCCATCGTGACTGCGCGCCAGGTGCCGAATGCTGAGCGCTTTGTCTTCCAATACGTATTCGGCCAATTTCTTCCCGCTGGGCCATTCCAGCAGCACCAGCGAGGGATTCATTTGCCCGCGATTGATTTTGGCGCGACCCGTTTCGGGCAAGGTCAAAACCCCACCATTAGCAATGGCCAGTATCTTGCCAGGAACTAGCCAGATCATTTCATGCGGACCAATACCCCAAGTGGGTAATTCGGCAATACGCTTGAGATTGGCCACATCATAGATGCCGAGCAAGCCTTGGCTGCTGTCGTCGTTGTTTTCGGTCGTGATTAGCGTTTTGCCATCGGGCGTTAATATCGCGTGGCCGAAGTAATGGCGATCGAATTCGGCCTCGCGCAATTGCACCACCTCACCACGTTGCCAATTGATTTTCGCCAGCCACGAGCCCAGACGGCGGCTCACGACGATGGCTTCGCCACTCGCAGGCAAGGCAACAATGCCATGCCCACGCCCTGGCAAAGCAATCGGCTGATACGTCTCGCCCGAGATCATGCCCGCCGACATCACCTCGTCCGACCAACTGGCGCTAAGCAAAGTCGGCACAGCCTGATCAGATGTAGTCCCCGCCTTGCCCGCCACCGCATGCCGCGGCCACGTCGCCAAGGCACTGAGCTGCAGAAAATGACGCCGATTGATCATCAGTCGCCGTCGCCTTCGGTAAAGCCCAAGGTCAGATCCCATTGCTCGGCGATGTCGTTTTGCAAGCGATGCTTCACTTGCGTGAGCGCCTTGCTGCAATCTTGTCGCGCCTTGGCGCTACTTTGGCTCAGATCGTCGGGCAAAAGCTGGCAAGTCTTTTGCGCCGCCAGCATGTCGGCTTTCATCGCGGCGGCCAGCTCGGCGTGACCGTCTTTGCTCAACCATTGATTTAAGCCGCCCATCGCGCGGCTAAAACCGGCGTATTGCGCCAGAATCTGCGCCTTGCTGCTGCCACTGCGCCACTCGATATATTGCTCGGGCTTGATCCCCGTGCCCGTTGGAATCCGTTTGATCAGGCTAGTCAGGCTGGCGATCATCAAGTTCACATGTTCAGAGAACAAGTTCTGGCGGAAAAACGGGTTTTCAGCGCCCAACTCGGTGTTATACACCCGCCAACCTTCGTCCAGCGCGTGTGTTTCCTGCGCGACCCATTGACTGATTTTGACCAGATAATCGCAACGCGGCGGCGCTTTCAAGCTTGCCAACACACCCGCAGGCTGCGCATCGCCCCAGAGTAAATACTCGATCGTGGGCAAGCCACGCGCGGCGACATTGCCCTCGCCCCCTGCGATCGCGGCCTCGACATCCGCCACACGCACAGGGCGAAAATCAATATTGCGCCCCAAACGTGCCAGCACCATCGGCCCTGCGGGTGCGCCATCCATCGCGCGCCATGCCTGACTCGCACTCAGCCACGCTGCACGCGCATTTTTCAACTCGGCAGCATCGAGTTTTTGGCACAGGTTTTTACTCGCCAGCGCCAACTCGTCTGCAGCGTGATTCAGTGCGGTATAACGGCTCAGATAACCGTCTTTAAGCCAAGATTGCGCCCAAGCCACATCGGGCACGGGCGCTTTGCTGATCTCGACCGGGTCTGCGGCCAAAGCCGGCACAGCGAGCAAAGCCGAGAAAACGGCACTTAATGCAAATTGACGCATCATTTCTGCCTTACAGGGATTTCAAAAATTGTTCCAGATTCGCGCGATCGCTGGCGTTGAGCTTGAGCACCGCCTGCTTGCTCGCCTCAGCCTCGCCGCCATGCCACAACACTGCCTCCATCAGGCTACGCGCGCGGCCATCGTGCAGATAGCGGCTGTGGCCATTGACCGTCGGCACCAGCCCCAAGCCCCATAGCGGCGGCGTTTTCCACTGGCGACCATTGGCGCGACCATCTGGGCGACCGTCGGCCAGACCTTCGCCCATATCATGCAGCAGCAAATCGGTATAAGGATAAATGGTTTGATTGGCCAATTGCGGCACAGGTGCAAATTCGCCGGTTTTATAGCTCGGCGTGTGGCAACTGACGCAATTGGCGTCTTTAAATAGCTGCTTACCGCGCAGTACATTGGCCGAGTCGGCATCGCGGCGGGTCGGCACGGCCAGCGTACGGGAATAGAAAATCACCTGCTCCAGATTTTTATCGGAGATTTCCGGCTTGCCGCCCGACGGAGCTTTTAAGCAGTCTTTCTGCTTGGCGGTGCATTCCTCATGCGGATTTACCCGCGAGGTAATCCCCATATCGCCCAGAAACGCCCCCGCGCTTTGATGCGCAATTGTGGCCACATTGGCCTTCCAGCCAAAGCGCCCGAGCATGTCCTTGCCGGCAAAGGCATCGGGCACATAATTGGGCGTGCCTGCGATACCACGCCCTTCAGCGCGCTGCCGCTCGGCATTCGCCAGAATATCCCTCTCGGGTATTGCCTCTAAAAGCCCTAAGCCAATCATCTGTGGCGCAATACGGGGGGAGAGCATAATGTCTTTATGCAGCGGCCCATAACCTAAATGATCGAGTTTGTACGTTGGCGACTGCAAACTATAGGGCGTGCCATCGGCAAATTGGCCTTTGATTTCACGATATTGAATTTGCACCTGACCTTCGGGCTTTACATGCGGAATCGCGCGATTATTAAACTGCCCGCCGTAGACTGGGTCGGGCTTCTGACCGGGAATAGACAGTCGAATCAACAAAGCCATCGGCTGCTCTTGCTGAATGCCATTGGCAAAATCGGGCGGCGCGCCACGCCCGTCCAGCGTATGGCAAGCGCCACAGGATTGCGCAATAAAATGCGGCCCAAGGCCATCGCGCGCGGTCGTCGATGACGGCGCTTCCACCCAAGGCTTGGTGAAGAAGGCATTACCGATTTCAAATTGCGTCACTTCATCGTCGGTTAGTGCTGGCATGGGCAGCGAAAAAGCATTTTTACCGTGATCATCAGTCGTACCCGCTTCGCCGCCGGGTAGTAATTCAGCTTGCTCAAGCAGGGCTAATACCGCCGTACTTTCATAGGCCAGCACGCCACCCGCGATCAAGCAGGCCAGCAGAGGGAGGGAAAATCGGTGCAGCATATTCATCTCTTTAGTTATTGCTATTCTTATTGGCGTAAATGCCAAACCCCCAGCGCAGAGACTGGGGTTTTGCTCACACACATTTAGACGCTTACACGCCGGTATTCAGGCGTTTGATGCCCAGCTCTTTGGCTGCGTTCACCAGATCTTTCGATTGTGCTTTCAGTGACTCAACAGTGGCCTGCACGCGTTTGCGGCCGGGCGCGTCTTTTTTGCCGACGATTTCCCGATCAAATGGCGCTTGGATGGCTTCGGCCAGCTTGACGCTGTTATCGATATCGCTGCTGGTTTGCTGCGCGATTTCGGCGTTTTTCTGTGCGACCAATTGTTTCAGGCTCGCGCCTTCAAGCACTTCACCAGAACGGCGCACATAACGACCTTCCCACGCGTTTTGGATGCCTTTGGCATCGGTCACAATATCGCGGTGCGTGTTATCACTAAAGCACGAATGCTCGTCTTCCTGATTTTGCGTATCGAGCGCCACTTCCATGCGCTGACCCGCCAATTCGCCTCGGCTCAAAGTGCCCATACCGGTAAAGATTTTCTTAATACTATCGAGGTCACCCTTCACAAATTTGGCGCGATAGTTGTTACCGCTGGCTTGCCATTGCTGCTCCACGCGCGCCAAATCATCGACCAACATTTGCGTTACCAGCTTCAAATATTGCGCGCGGCGCTCGGCATTCGGTGCCGTGGTGTAATCGGTATAAGGGCGCTGACCGGCGCTGTCTTTGCTCAGATCCTGACCCCAGAGTAAAAATTCGATCGCGTGCCAGCCCGTCGCGATGTTTTGCTCGCCACCGCGTTCATTCAAGCCACGCAATTGCTTTTCGGTAATGGCGACTTTGGGGTTATTAATAATGCCGCCTTTGGGCTTGCCTTTCACGTAGTCGATATACACTTCGTCCAGTGGCCATGCGTTGATAAAGCCTTCCAGACCTGCATCGTCGTCAATCGGGCCGGCATAGAAACGAAACGCTTCGGTCTGGCCGTACCATTCGCGTGCTTCAATCCACGCAGCTTGCGCCGCCTTCAGGCTCTCAGTAGTCGGTTTGGCAAGGAATGCATCGATCTTGCTTTGCATATCACGCGCGCTGGCGCTGCTGTCTTGATAATTGGCCAATACTACATTGGCGTATTGATCCAATACCTGCTGTTTGCTCACTTCGGCGGCGTTGACCGCGCCATTCCATAGCATTCCCGCGCAGAGCAGCGCCAAGCTTAGCTTTTTCATACCCCAGACCTTCGCATCGATTCAATAGGGTGAATCTTAATCCGCGACCCGACCAAATGCAATCAATTCTCAATACCGTTATCATGTAAGTCCGTTTACTTCACAAATAATCGCAGCATAATTGCAAAGTCCTGCCAACTGGACTCGTTCAACTGGACAAGCCCTATCAGCGGGGTAGAATCACGCCTCAAAGTAGTTATCTAAGTGCGCGCACCGGAGAAAGTATGAGCCGCGACATGAAGCCCAATCATCGCAGCAGCAGCAATCGTTCTAGCAATAACAATAAATCAGGCGGCGGTTCGCTATTTACCGGGCTACTGGTGGGTTTGTTTATCGGTATTGCCATTGCAGTTGCGTTTGCCCTGTTTTTAAATCGCAGCGGCAATCCATTTGGCAAAGACAAAACCACACCTAACGATATGCTGGCCTCTAGCCCTGAAACGGCGACCGCAGCACCTGAAATTTTGCACCCCGGCAATGGCAAGGAATCAGTCGCGGTCGTGACCACCGCGCCCGTGGCGAGTAAAACTGCGGCGAGCAAGCCTGTGGCTGCCAATGCCAGCGAAGATCGTTTTGATTTTTATAAAATGCTGCCTGAAGTGAACGAATCACCCAAAGCCGCACCTAAGGAAGTGGCAGTTGCTTCGGCCGTGGTGAAACCGAAACCAAGCGCATCGGCGACGGCCACTGCGGAAGCGGCAAAACCGGGCTGGATTCAGGCCGGTGCATTTCAAAATGAAAATGATGCCGACAATATGAAAGCCAAATTGGCCTTGATCGGCGTTGAATCGCGGATTCAAACGACAGAAGTGCCTGAAAAAGGCGTTTGGCATCGTGTACGGATTGGCCCTTTTGCCAACCCGGCCGAGCTGGAAAAAACCCGCAGTTTGCTCAAAACCAATGGCATCGATAGCTCGGTGGTCAAAGGTAATTAAAAATAAACGAGGTCCATACGGCCTCAATCATGGAGTGTGACATGCTGAAAAACTGGATTAAATCGATTGTTTTGACCGCCAGCCTCTTAGCTTCAACTGCGGCAATGGCCTACACCGAAGGCAAAGACTACAAAGCGCTGGCCAAACCACAGCCCGTTGCCGTGGCTGGTAAGCAAGAAGTGATTGAGTTTTTTTGGTACGGCTGCCCGCACTGCTACGCGATTGAGCCTGCGGTAGAAAGCTGGGCTGCTAAATTGCCAGCCAATGTGAATTTCCGCCGCGTCCATGTGATGTGGGATGGCCGCAATGATATGGAAGGCCACGCCAAGATTTTCCTTGCGCTCGAAGGCATGGGTTTAACCGCCAAACACCAGCTGGCCGTGTTTGACGCAGTACAAAAAGATCGCATCGAATTGCGCAAAGAAGACGTGCTGTTTGACTGGGTGAAAAAACAAGGCCTTGATCTGGCGAAATTCAAAGCCAACTACAATGGCTTTTCAACCCAAATGCAACTCAATAAGCTGACCGAGACGACCAAAACCTATGCGATTGACGGTGTACCTACCTTTATCGTCAACGGCAAATGGGTAACTAGCCCAGCGATGGTGGGCAAAGAAGATGACACGATCACCAAAGTCATCGATGAATTGCTTGCAAAAACACCCGCAGCCAAAGCGGCAGCAAAACCGAAAAAATAACGGCCTTTGCAGCAACGAATTCAAAAACACCCCAGCTGGGGTGTTTTTTTTCGCCTTTCGTCTCGATGCAGTGATGCGCTGCAACAAGTAAATGTCATTTGTAAGTAAGGCACAATTGAATAAACAGGAAAGGACTTCTAAAGTGAAACTTCACGCGATCTATTCGCTTATTGAATTAGGGTATTTCAATTTTGTCTGGCGCTCATCCAACCCATTCAGGCGATCCCAGCTCTAGCGCAGTTGATGCGGCCGAGGTGTTTACGCATGTGTTGCAACATGTCGATGGCTGGGTGTACCGCTGTCATTTCAATCCGCTACTTACTTTCCAATTTAGCAACGCGGCCAGTCTGGCTATCGCGGGCTATCCGGCCTCGAGCTTAATCGATCATCCCGATCTGGGGCTGGCCACGCTGATTCACCCTGACGATTTAGTTGCAATTACTCAAAAACGGCAATGGGCTTTAGATCAACAACAAGCCTATCTCAATGAATACCGCCTGATTCGCGCCGATGGTGCCATCGTTTGGGTGCAAGACCGGGCGAAAGGTATTTACAGTGAAAATGGTGACCTGATCGCGCTAGAAGGGATGATGCTCGACATCACCGCTCAACGTGCGCGTGAGCAAGCACTTTTTAATCAGCAACAGCAATTACAAGACCTTTACGATCAATCGCCCGATATGTTGCTATCGATCGATCCAGAGACGACATTAGTCATTAACTGCAACCAAACATTACTCAATACCCTGGGGTACGATAGGTCTGAAGTCATTGGCAAATCAGTGCTACAGCTCTATACCCCCAAGGTTCATGACTATATCCGGCTAGAACTTATCCCGCTTTTTCTGAGTCAAGGCAGACTTGATGGGGTGGAGCTTGAAGTTCAAAGCAAAAACGGCCAAGTCTTTGATGTACTGCTGATCGCCAGCGCAGTTTACGATGCCGCAGGCCAGATCACCCAAACTCGCTCGCTCTGGCGCGACATCAGCAAAGCCAAAGCACTTGAGCGCGCCCAACAGGCTATCAAACATCGCTTTCAGGACATGATTGACGCACTACCCACGCCGGTAGCCATTAACAATCCAAAATTAGAAATTACTTACCTCAATCCAGCATTTATCCAATTATTTGGCTACACCAGAGATGAGCTGCCCAACCTGCAGACTTGGTGGCATCTTGCCTATCCCGACCCATTTTATCGTCAATGGGTCATCGAAGAATGGGGCAAGCGGCTGAAACAGGCGCAGCAAAGCCAGCAGCCTTTCGAGCCAATGGAAGTTTTCATCTACAACCGTGCGGGCGAAAAGCTGCATATCCAAGCACGGGCACAACCCCTCGATAACGACTGGGCGGATGACCATTTAGTGCTGCTGCTCGATCTGAGTTCACACGACAAACAGCAAGAAGAATTAAGCCAGCGCGAACATCGTTTCCGTACGCTATTTGATACCGCCAATATTTCGATCTGGAATGAGGACATGTCTGGCCTAGTGACGCACTTGGCCCAGTTGCGCAGCAATGGCGTGAACGATATCGAACAATACCTCGCAGAGCATCCAAACGCATTGCTGGAGATGATTCCGCTATTTCAAGTAACCGATGTCAATCCAGCCACGCTACGCCTATTTGGCGCAGGCAAACAAGAGCTGCTGAGCGGCTTTAGCCAATTATTTGGCCCAGGCGCTTTGGAAGTCGTCAAGCAGGAAATCATCGCCTTTTGGCGAGGCGATCAATTCTTTCGCACAGATCTCAATCTATGCCGCGTAGATAAAAAACCAATTCGAGCCATTCTGTCCTTTCCAATCCCTGCAGATATTGAATCCGCGCGCAATGTCCCCGTGAGCGTACAAGACATAAGCGAAAATTATTCATTACAAAATAAATTAGCCCTGCAAGCTGAAATACTCGAAAACATTCAGCAAGGCATTCATTTGGTCAGCGCCAGCAATGGTGAAATCATCTATTCCAACCCAAATTTAGAACTGATGTTTGGCTATGAGGCAGATGAATTAATCGGCCAACACGTAAGTATTCTGAATGCCGCCAATGGACATAGCCCAGAAGAAATAGCCAGCCAAATGATTACTGCACTCCAAACACAGCCGCACTGGGAAGGCGAGCTACTCAATCAACGCAAAGACGGTAGTACCTTCTGGACGCGAGCCAATGTATCGAGCTTTCAACATCCCGACTTTGGCCTCTTATGGGTGACAGTACAGCACGACATCAGCGATCGAAAACAGGCACAGCTAGCGCTCAATTTTAGCAATGCTCAATTACAAGCCGTCGCCCGTATTCAGGGGCAATTCATTGAAACCCAAGATGAACATACCGCATTTGAAACCGTCCTCTCTCAGCTAAAACAACTTACTAACAGCCCCCATGGTTTTGTAAGCGAAGTGTGTAGCGATGCCAATAAGCAGCCCTATATCTGCACACACGCCATCAGTAATTTGGCGTGGGATCATCCTTCGCGCGAACTTTATGCCGCGCACCAGACTGGTGGGATTGAGTTTCATAGTTTGGAAAATCTATTTGGGGCTGCACTCAAAACCAAAGACATTGTCATCAGCAACAACCCTAGCCAAGATTCGCGCGCCAAAGGCGTGCCAGCAGGTCATCCTGCGCTTTCTGCATTTATGGCCATCCCCGTTTTTAGCGGCGAACAGATCATTGGCTTAGTCGGTTTAGCCGATCGGGAAGGGGGATACACCCGAGCGCTGATTGAACAGTTACAACCTATTTTGCTGACTTATAGTCAGCTAATTAATGCCTTACGTAGCAAACGTGAATACCGCAAAGCGCATGAAGAATTGCAGCAACGCGATCAACTTTGGAAAGATGCGATCGAAGGCGCAGGGCATGGCGTTTGGGAATGGAATATCGCCAGCAATAAGGTTACCTACTCCGAGGCATGGGCCAATTTGGTGGGCTTTTCACTCGCGGAATTAGAAGACTCCCATGCCATCTGGGAAAGCCGAATCCACCCAGATGACATCAAGCAAACAATGCTGATGCGCGCGAAATATCTACGCGGTGAGTTGCCTCGTTACGAATCTGAATATCGCTTTCTATGTAAAGACGGCAGCTATAAATGGCTGCTCGGGCGAGGCACCGTCGTATTGCATGACGCACAGGGTGGGCCTTTGCGCATGATCGGCACCACCACCGATATTAGTCGTCGCAAAGAAGCTGAAGAAGCCCTGATGGCCAATCGGGCGCAATTAGCCGGCATGATCGATAGCGCAATGGATGCCATTGTGACCACCGATGCTGAGTTTTGCATCATTCTATTTAATCGTGCGGCGGAGCAAATGTTTGGCTATGCGGCAGCTGAAATATTAGGCGCGCCCATCGAAACGCTTATTCCACTGACTCTAGCTGCGGGTCATCGCCAACTGATGCATCAATTTGCCAAACACGGCAATTCCACCCGAAAAATGCGAGGGCATTCGGTTAGGCAAGTGACCGGATTGCGGGCCGACGGCAGTGAATTCCCCGTTGAAGTATCGATTTCCTACTCAGAAAACTACGGCAACCCAATATTTACCGCGATGGTGCGCGATATCACCGAGCGCAAACAACATGATGATGAAGTGCAGCAACTCACCACATCGCTGGAAGCCCGCGTAGCCGCCCGAACCATCGAGCTCGAAAAAGCGCGTCAACAAGCAGAAAGTGCCAATCAAGCTAAAAGCGCCTTTGTCGCCAATATGAGCCATGAAATTCGCACGCCACTCAATAGCGTATTGGGGATGTCGCACTTAGCACTGCAAACCGAATTAAATGAAAAACAGCGTGATTACCTGCTCAAAATTAGCAACTCAGGCACGCATCTGCTGGCGCTGATTAACGATATTCTGGATTTTTCAAAAATCGAGGCGGGCAAACTCGATTTAGAACATGCCGACTTTGCATTGCAATGCTTGCTGCATGGGATTCATGATGTGATGGAGCCAAGGGCGCAGGAGAAATTCCTCCAGCTCGATTTAGATATCGCCCCTTCTGTGCCCAAATTTGTTCGGGGCGATGAATTACGATTGAAACAAGTTCTGCTCAATTTACTCAGTAATGCGATCAAATTTACCGAGCATGGTCGCGTCAGCCTTTGCGTCACCGCCACTGAGCTGGCTCATCAACAATGTGCCATTCAATTTAGTGTGCGCGATACCGGCATCGGTATTTCTGCCGAAGCACAATCCCGCCTCTTTCAATCTTTTGTCCAAGCAGATGACTCGACCACGCGCAAATATGGCGGCACCGGACTGGGCCTGGCCATCAGTCGCCAGCTCGTTGAATTGATGAGCGGCAAGATCGAGCTCAAAAGCCAGCTCAAACAAGGCTCTGAATTTAGTTTTAGCATTACGCTACCGAAAGTCACTTCGGTCAGTAGCGAAACCCTCGACACAGAGATCGAATCTCAAAACCACTTAGAAGCACTAGCAGGCAAGCATGTATTACTCCATGTATTTAACCAACAAGTGGGCGCTGATTTACTGGCAGAAGTCGGCGTTGAAGTGACACTGGCCAATCATGGCCGCGAAGCCCTAGATTTAATCGAACAGCAAAGCTTCGACGCCGTGCTCATGGATGTACAAATGCCCGTCATGGATGGCTTGACGGCCAGCCAGATTTTGCGGGCCAACCCCAGTTTGGCCCAATTGCCGATCATTGCCATGACGGCGAATGTTTCCAACGAAGATCGGCAACGCTGCCTAGCGGCGGGGATGAATGCGTTTATTGGCAAACCTGTTCACCCCATCCAACTGTATCGCACTTTAGCGCATTGCCTTGGTGCCTCAATGGCCAGCAACAACAGCGCCACAGCCGACCAGCCGCCGCACAGCAATGCGCTGATCGATCGCGAAGTCCTCAATACCATGCTGGGTGACAAGCCCGATCGACAACGCAAATATTTTGCCAAATTTGCGCAAGCGATGAACGACGGCCTAGCTCAAGTGCAGCAATTACTCGATGAGGGTCAGCTACAAAAAATTGGCGAACAATGTCATCGGCTTAAATCAATCGCTCGCACTGTCGGCGCATTGCCTTTGGGCGATCGCCTCGCCGACCTCGATAGCAACAAGATGGGTATACCCGCAGAAACCCTGTCTAAAAAGATCTTTGAGCTCCATACCCTCTATCACAGCACTTGCCAACATTTAGTGCAAAGCGGTTTGCTCGAGAGCGAATATCTCATTGAGCCGACGATGCCCGAGCTCGCTCTGGATACTGAGCTGCACATCATGCTGATCGACGATGATGAATTCACGCTCGACTTACTCACACAACACCTGAGCGATCTCAGGCTCACCCAGGTGAGCAGCTACCTGAATGCCCATACTGCGCTGGCAAAACTGGCCGCCGGAGTTAAAGCCGACTGGATATTATGCGACTTGCAAATGCCCGATATGGATGGCATTGCCTTTTTGCGCCAACTTGGAGTACTTCATTTTCAAGGCCAAGTCGCCATCCTATCGGGCATGGACAATCAAGTGCTCAAGGCCACCGAGAAACTAGCCCAATCGTATGCACTCAATATTCATGGCGCACTGAGCAAGCCCGTCAAGAAAAGCGATCTGGCTCGACTACTGGGTGAACAAGCACTCCAAACCCCCGCCCAAGCCCCTGCTAGCAGTAAATTGCCCAATGATTCTCTAGACATTGCCGAGCTGCAGCACGGTCTAGCCCATGGTGCAATCGAGCTGTATTACCAACCCAAAGTCAGCACCAGCAATCACACGGTGATCGGTGCAGAATGTCTTGCGCGTTGGCGGCACCCTACCCGCGGCCTACTGGGGCCTGCGCTATTTGTCCCCGCCATTGAAACGCTCGGGCTGGTGGATGAGCTGACCTTTATCGTCTTGCGCCAAGCGGTGCAGCAACTCAAGCAATGGCAGGAAATGGGCGAGTATTTCAAATTATCGGTCAATGTCTCGATGGACAATCTGTACCGCCTTGAGCTGCCCGAGCTATTTACCGAGATCCTGAATCAATATGGTGTTGCCGCCGAATCGATCACGCTGGAAATTACCGAAACGCAGCTTTCGCATGATTATGTGCTGAGCTTGGATATTTTGACGCGCTTGCGCATTAAAGGCTTTGGCCTGTCGATTGATGACTTTGGCACTGGATTTTCGACCATGGAACATCTGATGCAAACGCCCTTTACCGAGCTGAAAATTGACCGCGCATTTGTACGCGGTGCCAGCACCGATAAATCAGCGCAAACCATCTTGGAACACAGCGTCATGCTCGGCAGCAAATTCGCCCTCAATCTGGTCGCTGAAGGCGTTGAAACGCAGGACGATTGGAATATGGTCGTCGCTGCCGGCTGCCATGAAGTGCAAGGTTATTTGGTCTCTCGCCCGATGCCTGCGAGCGAATTTATCGCTTGGAAACAGCAGTGGGAACAACAACGCAAGGAATCAGCAAAATGAGTAATAAACCATTGGTATTGATCGTTGATGATGATCTGTTTATGCTGGATTTTCTCAATGATGCGCTCAGTGAGCGCTGCCAGATCATTACCGCAGAATCGGGAGCGGCCGCTTTACAATTGGCTCAGCAACAGCATCCAATCTTGGTCATCACCGATGTCCAAATGCCGGAAATGAATGGTTATGAGCTGTGCCAACACATCAAAGACGATTTTGATATTTCGGATACCCCTGTGCTGTTTGTTTCTGCGCTTGATGACATCGAAGACCGCTTGCAAGGCTTTGAAGTCGGTGGTGAGGATTTCGTCCTCAAGCCCGTCAATCCACAAGTACTAGACGCCAAAGTCGCGCACATTTTGCGTTTGATCGAAGAGCGACGCCAACTCAAATCGCAAACCCAATACGCCACCAATACCGCCATGCTGGCGATGACCAGCATGAGCGAAACGGGCTTGCTACTTGAAGGGCTAAAATTATTTAATCAATCCAATACCCCGCTTGAATTGGCCAAAGCAGTGATCCAAGCCCAAGCGATGTACGAGGTTGATGGCGTCGTTGAATTATTGCTCCCTGCGGGTCAGCGCTTAATTCAAAATAAACTCGGCCCAGCCAGCGAGCTAGAGGCTTCCGTCATGCAGCACATGGCGGGCATGGATAGAATCACCCAATATAAAACGCGGATGTCGATTACCTATCCACATGTCCGCACATTAATTAGCAATATGCCGCTGCACGACCCTGATCGCTGCGGTCGGCTACGTGATCATCTGGCGATGTTGATTGAAGCTGCGGATGTCCGGCTAGTATCGATCGTCACCTCTGCGCAAGCCCAACAACAAGGAAGCGCTATTGAAGGAACGATTGCATCGCTCACTACCACGCTGGCTAATATTGACGAGCTGCAGCGCTCTGGACGCGCTTCGGCCTCGCTGATTTTGAATAATGTGATGATGCGCGTCGAAGAAGCGCTGGTCGGTCTGCAACTGACTGAGCGCCAGGAATCATCTTTGATGGGCATCATTCATGATGGGCTGGAAGATGTATCGAGCACTCTACTGGCCGAAGCGCATTTTCAGGATCAACTCAGCAACGTGATTCGGGACTTACAACGCGCCGTAAAGCAGATATAACAGTCGATACGGGGTTATCTATGGCAATGCGTTTGGGTTCGTTGCGATGGCAGGTCAAAAGTCATTATGGGTATATAGCTAAAAACCTTCTTCAAAAAGATCTTCAGCCATATCCCCATAGATCAATCAATTTAATTTAACTACAAGCGGCTCGTTAATAACTTCTGCGGCAAGCGAATTGGCTCGCTATTTGATTTTGCATTCCCCACCTCTGCGGGGAATTTGCAAATCAATATGCAGCCAGAGCAGTCAACATCGGCGCAGAATTTGGCGTTCCCAAACCTGTAACTTGATCGTACCCCGCTCTGGCATAACAATACGCGCAAGTACCATCCGAGCCCGATTTCACATCCAACAAAGAAGCCGCATAGGTGGTGGCGACTGCGCCGATATTTTTATACAGCGCCGTTTGAACCTGACCGAGGACTGCTTTACCCGCTAAGGCGCGCTGCGCATTGGATATGGCAATCAAACCCGCCCACTGCGGTGCTGCAATACTTGTTCCCCCTACCCCATACCAGTAACCCGTACTCGAGCCTTGCGGCGTCATATACATATATTGCCCAGTGCTGGGATTAGAGTTAAATGAAATATCGGGCACGGTGCGCATGGGTTTGGTGGCACTTTTGCCTGGGATAGAGACATAGTTTTGATAAGCGGGCATGGCTAAATAAGCACTGACACCTCCACCCGAACCTGACCAAGCGGTTTCGCTACGCGCCCCCGAGCCTGAATAGCTCAAGGAAGTACCCCCAACACTCAACACTTTAGATGACACCGCAGGCCAGCTCACGCCAGCACCGTTATCGCCTGATGCCGCCAAATAGGTCATGCCTGCGGCACCAAAGTTGGCATCGTAAAAACTCACCCATGAGCCTTCATTCGCGCCAAAACTCATACTCACAGCACCAGCGCCCATTTTATTGGCCACGCCGACCGCACTATAAAGACTGGTAATCATCGCATCTTGACCTTCGATCAAGACAATTCGTGCCAAAGGTGCGATGGCATGCGCCCATTCTACATCCAGCGCAATCTCGCCTTGCCAGCCCGAGTTATACGCGGGCGGCGTAGAGCTCAAACCATTGGCAGTATTGGCATAAGCTACGGTTAAATTACATGCGCCCGCAGTAGGTGCCGCCAAGGGCAATTTGCTGGCGCTATTAAGCACGGTTGTCGTACAGCTGGGCAAGCCAAACTTGGCATTGAATATGGCCAAATCAGTGGCCACATTGGGATCATGGTAGGCATCCACGATATAGATCGTTTGCCCTGAACCTAAGCTGGCCAATTGCGCGGCAGTCAGCTTCGTCCCCGCCGCAGGGATAGCAGGTAAGCCATAGGCTGCGCGAATCTGAGCTGGATTAAAAATCGTAGTCGATGTCGCAGCAAATGCAGTGGTGCTACCCGGCGCTTTATCGGCGGCAGTGAAGGTACTTGGATGCTGTACTTCATTAGGATCGTTGGGCAGTGCCGCGGTAAACTGATACGTTGGCTTGAGTTCGATGTTGGTTGGTGCATCCGCACTTAGATTGGCGCTGGTCGATGTGCTCGCGCTCGTCGTCGCAGCGCCGCCACCACAGCCCTGCAATGTCAGTGGCAAACCCACCGTGAATAAGAACATCAATGGCGTTGCGACATTTTTGATGCAAGTATCAGTTTGCTTTGACATATGCTTCTCCAATCTGCGAAAGAGCGATCGATCAGACGATCAAATATAAGTAATTGCTAATATATATTTTTCCCTTTTAATGTCAACGTCTTAAGTAGAAATTCAAATAGCATATCCGATTGGCGGTAGTGAAATGGCATTTTATTCAAGCTAATTTCACAGTCAGAAAGTCAAGTGAAACTTACAAATCCAGATCCAAACCAACTCGAGCAAGAATAATCAAAAAAATTCCTCGGCCATAAAAAAACGCAGGCTGATGCCTGCGTTTTTTGGTCGAAAACACCGCTGAAAAACTACACGGTGCGATAGAGTTTTTTATCTGCGACCTTCATCTTTTCGTATTCGCTACGCAGAATACAGACAAGCTCACTCTCGCCGATGCCGCGTATCGTGATCTCACGGGTAATGATGTGATCGGTGAAAAAGCTGGTGGTGCGCTCATCTTCCAAATCAAAGCCACGTCGATTAAAGGCAAAGCCGACACCGGGCAGCTTTTGCACCCGAGCTGCCATATTGATGCAAGAGCCTACATAATCGTGCCCCTCGCCCACCGAAAACACCGTACCGCGCGCGAGCCCGCAACGCAGACGAGTGGGCGGGTCAACGACCAAAGACTTCAATGTCGGGAGAAAATCCTGCTGGTATTTTTTGCAGATGCTCCACGCGCTGGCGATCACATTGCGCATCGAGACAGGTGAAATGCCATTGCAATCCCACATCACCAACAAGCCATCGCCCATGAATTTGATAAAAAAGGGCAATGGGCACCACAGCGCAACCCCTTCAGGCTCATCTTTTTGCTTCATTTCATTGCGCAATTGCTCCATCAACCAATTGAGAAAGGGATGAAGAAAATTAGGGACCGACAGATGCGGGTCGATCTGCTTGCAAAACTGAGTGAAGTCCTCCAAATCAAACACCGCCGCCAGCGCGTCGATCGGCTTCGAACGACGAGTCAAATCGCCCAAGCCCAACAGCGAAGCATTAAATTGATCAAATGCGTCGTACGTAAGTAACTTGCGGCGGCGCCCGTCAACTTCGAGGCGCACGTAATCAGCATTGCGGGGTTTGAAAGTAGGCATGATTCCAGTGTAAGTGGTCTTTTACTAAACGTGCGGCAAATACCAAGGCAAGATAATAAGGCTTTGTGACAGGAACTAAAAGCGTTTCCCCCGTCATTTGTATTTGCATTTCATTGCCTTGGCAAAAACAGCGCTAAAATCAACAGGCTGGAGCGGCGTTAACAAGATTGATATGCATTAGCAATTTCACCACACCATTCAAGCGCAACACACTTAGATACTGACTATGTTTTGACTTAATCACGAAAAAATCGTCAGCAGTCTTTTACTTTGCAAGTCGTTGAACCCTATAAAATGGATGCTAGAGCTGCTCTAGCACAGCTTAATCTAGCCTTACCATGCCCAGCGATGCGCACGAACACGGTATTTTTCGCTTGCAAAGCTGACTCATAGCGCTGAAATAGAACATCACGATCGATGGGATTTTCCCGCAATGGATCAGCTTCCCAAGGAAGATCGGGCTCCAATAATAAATGCAGGGCGTAGTCTTGCGGATGCCACAATGAGGCGAGTTCTTCGGGGCAAAAACCAAATCGCACCTCGGCCCAGATAATGCAAACCAACACACTGGTATCACATAGCAGCCATTGAGTCCCTAGCGCCAACTGAGCCTCCAACGCCAATTGGCCGCGTGCAATCGCAATAATATCGTCAAGGTCGTAATGCGTGCGCTGCTGCGCCGCAAACCACGGCCGCGCAAACTCGGGCACCCAAGGCGCGTGAAGCTCGCGACTTAATTCCTGCGCCAATTGCGTTTTGCCACACGACTCAGGCCCAACAATGGCAATCCGCTTGGCTTCCAGACTTGTCACACTCATACCGAGCCCGCGGCCAATTGCGCGCGCCAGTTACGCCATCCCCAAACTGCCAATGCAGCCAGCAAGACATACAGTAGCGCAGTCACATACAGCGTCTTATACACATAAACGCCGCTCGCGAGCAGATTGAGCACAATCCAATACGGCCAATTTTCCATCCGTTTTTTGGCTTGCATCCACTGTGCAATCAAGCCAAAAACAAAAATCGACGAATCGAGAATCGGCACATCAGTAGGCAGAAACTGAATCTGCAAGGTGGACACGCCGGCGGTGATCAGAATGCCGACGCCGTTAAGGCACAACCATTCTTTGCGACTTAAATAACGAATCGGCTCAGGCGATGCACTGGCCCCACCCCGCCATTGCCACCAGCCATAAATCGCCAGTACGGCATACACACCTTGCAAGGTTGCCTCGCCAAACAAGTTGTATTGCAGGAACAATCCGACATACAACAAGCTGGCCACCAGTTGCAATGGCCAAGTCAGTACATGGGCACGCGCGGCCAAGGCAATGGCCACCAGCGTAATAATAAAACCAATAATTTCAACAATCGACATAATGACCTACAAAAAATGGGGTATATCCAGCAATGTATTTTATAACAATAACTACTGAGCAATACCCCTATCTATTTTCAAGTCGATTGTAATCAAACAATCCATAATTGATACCCAATTTGGCTTTCATCACCTGATGAACTTCATCACTGAAAGCCCAGAATTCATCACTGGTACGGCGCACGCCAAATTGATCCATCAAGGCGGTGTAATCCGCTTCGCTGTTTAATTGCGCCACCGCTTGCGTCAATTGCGGCAATTGCGCTTCATTCACCACCCAAAATGCATTGGGGTAGGCACCGATAAAGCCGTTCACCAAGGTGAGCTTATCTTCCGCTGGCAGACGACGTTTCTGATCAAAAAACAACTGCGCCACATTCTTATACGCACTGTCGTTCAACAAAGTCAGCCAAATGGGTTTGCCCTGCTTGGGCAATACTTTAATCACCACATCCTGTGGCAACCATTGCAGACTAACGCCTTTAACTTGCTGCAATTGAGTCAGTGCATCCACCAGCTTCGGATTCGCAAGATAGCTCAAAGCAAATTGATTTTTAAAATCAGCAGAAATACGCTGCTTAAACCTCTGCAACATTTGCTCATAAGCTTGCTCGGGCGCTAAGGACGCTGGCACGGTCAGTACAAAATCCTCCAATGGCAAGGCGCTGGCGCTTAAGTACTCTTGGGTATTCTTTGGCGCACCACGATACCATTGATTTTGCAGCGCGATGTGCGCGGGATCTGGCAAGGTAGACAAGAAGTTTTGCTCGCCCTCGATGCGCAAAAAGTCCATATAGAGCCGCGTTTTGAGCTGGTGGCCAATATTGCCGAACACATCAAAACCTGCGACGAGCAGATAGTGAAAACGCTCCAGCAATGGGTAATCAATCACCCATGCCGTTTGTGGCGGCGCATCACCAAGCAGCCCCTGCTCAACCGTGGCATTGTCGTAATTGCGAAAGATGGTGAGTGCCGCATTTGGATTATGACCATCACCATCCCAAATAAGCTGCTCGGCCTGCACTTTTTTGCGTTGCGGTCGTTGCTGAATATATTGAACGCGCGCCTTGAGATATTTCAGTTGCGCATCGGCAAACATGCTCCAGTCGGCCAAGATGGGTGCCGAATTTCCCAATTGGTCTGGCAATGCCATCGCACTGCTATTTTGAATCAGAAATTGCCCCACTTCGCGCTCATTCATCGTATCGGGGTCACGGAAAAACACCCAAAATCGATCATTGATCACATTCAAGGCCATGTTGCCACGGCATACAGGGCCTTTAATAAAGCCCATCACCGTAAATTGCGCTTCTTCGAGCATAAACCGATAGCGAGAATCGATGGGCAGTTGCTCAAATGCAATAAACGGATTGGTAGCTACATCAAGGGTATAACTCGGGAGCTTGCTGACCGTATAGGGCGCATCAATAAACCACCGTTGCCACTGCTGCATCCGCGCTGTATCCAGGCGATAGGGCATATGGGTTTTATTCAGTATCGTCTCTTTAACGGGGGTAAGGCGGTAATACACGCGCTCAACGCCTGGATCATCGTAAGGGCGAGCCGTGGCGATCAGATCCACAGACTTGCCGGGGGGCGTGCGCGAGCGCACTATTTTGAAGAAGGTTTTATCATCGCCAAAATACAGATGGGCCAGAAATAAATGTTCATAAATATAGCGCGATGAAAGCTGTGATTTCAGTGAGTCACGATTAAGCCATTGTTCCCATTGCGCAATCTGCTGGGTCAAGATGGGGCTCAATGGCGGCTCTGCCTCACGCGGCGCTCCTTGTGAAATCCATTTGAGCATGAATTCAGTTTCATTTGACGACAAACCCTGCAAACCAAAAGGCATGCCCCACAATGGGTTTTTATGCGCAAATTTGGCAAAGTTTTCGATCGTCGTACATTGCTGCTCTCGGCCTAGCGAGAAATCAAAATCATTCGACAGTACGGCAGTTTTGGGTAGTGGATTTTGCTGCTTGAGCTTGAGCATTTGAGCTAAGACGCTGCCATCAATATTGCTGATGCCATTGTTTTCATTCAGAACGGCATGAAAACCACGCTCTCGCCATTGTGAAGCCAACATCGCGTCTTCAAAAAGCCGTGTGGGTGGCACGGCCTTCAGGCGGTCGCCATACACTTGATTCGGGTTTGCGCCGCGGGCAATGCCTTCCCACGCCGTCAGTTTGAGCTGACAGGGCGCATCATAGCAACCATGACAAACGGCACAACGCGCCTCCAAAATCGGTTGCACATCGTGGTAATACACATCGCCTTTTTTTGGGGTAGCGGGCACATCGTAGCGCGTCGTTTCGGCTTGGCCGTATTTCTGCTGCCATTGATATTGGCTTATGGCACTACATGCGCTGAGCAAAGCCAATAGCGCGATGAATGGCAAATGGCGGACAAGCTGTTTCATATCTCGATCTCTTTTTTCCCGTTTGGCTAATTTATAGCTAGATCTGGCGACATGCACCTGCCTTACTGCGCGATGGCTCAAAGTGCAATATGCAGAAACTGCACCAGCGCATTTGACCCATCAATTTAAAAGCACACTTAAGCTGACTTCCTACGGTCGCGAAAACTCGGCGAACTCACTCGCGTACAAACGATACGGCGCAGATTACTGCCTTTCCGGTGTTGGCTCTCAAGCAAGAATCCCTGTTAAGGTGGGATTTGACACGTAGCAAGACCCTAGGACGCAAATTCACCTACAATCAGCCTATTCTCAGTGCTCTGGCTGCCCGTATGCAAACCATATCAACCACTCCATTACTGTCTCTGGATGAAATCTTGGCGCTGTCGCTGCAAGCGGGTTTGCTAATGCATCAATCTGGTGCGGGCACTCATCGTACGTCAATGGCGATGCAAAGAATTGCCAAAGCACTGGGCGCGGCTCGGGTTGATATTATGATTTCCTCGACCAATATCGGTGCCACCGTCGAGCGTGCGAATGAACTGGGAAACGAAACACTCACCGCCTTTCGCAAAGCGCCGCATATGGGTGCCAATTTCTCATCACTGACGGCAGTGCGCCATTGGCTGCATCAGCTTGAGCATGGCGAAATCGATGCCAAAATAGCCAAGCGGCAACTCGACGAAATTGCCGGTCGTGCAACGCACTACCCCCGCTGGCTAATTACCATTTTAGTAGGTATATCATGCGGCGCCTTTGCTGCACTATTTGGTGGCGATATACCTGCAATTATTTTCACCACCATTGGCGCAGCCTGTGGGATGGCCGTGCGCTTTTTCATGGTTTTGCGTCATTTCAAGCCTTCGATTTTCGCTACGGCATCCAGTTTTGTCGCCTTACTCATTACGGGTTTGCTGGCACATCAAGCGAGCAGCACGCCTGATGCAGCACTAGCCGCATCGGTCTTGTTCTTGATTCCTGGCGTGCCACTCATTAATGGCGCAGCCGACTTGCTCAATGGCAATTACTTAAACGGGATTGTGCGTTTCACAATGAGTGCCGTGATTATTTTTGGCATCGCCGTTGGCGTGAGCATTGCATTGCGAATTTTGGGGTAAATGATGAATACATGGTTATTGGAACTCTGGGCGGCGCCTGCAGCTTTAGGCTTTGCCTTATTATTTAATGTGCCGCCCCGCGCCCTTTGGATGTGCGGCGCACTGGCCATCGTCGGACATGCTTGTCGTAAATTAGTGATGGTATACGGCGGCGACATTGTGCTAGCGACACTCTGTGCCGCACTGTTGATTGGCCTTGTCGCCGAATGGTGGGGAGCACGGCACAATGAGCCGAGCGCAATTTATGCCGTCAGCGCCGCAATCCCGATGGTACCTGGCACCTATATGTACAAAGCGGTACAAGGCCTACTCGGATTGGCACGCTTACCTCATGGCGCAGATGGCTCACAACTTTTGGTGGCAGCAGGCGTCAGCGGAATTACCGCCTGCATGGTCGTGATTGCACTGGCATTCGGGGTGGCAGCCCCATTGCTGTTGTGGCCCAAATCGAAAGACTAATCTGAAGACTGCGCAACACATACTCGGTTGCGCCCTTCTGCCTTGGCCTGATACAAGGCATGGTCAGCGCGTACGAGCGCGTCTTGGATACTTTCATTTTCGCCGAGTAATGCCACGCCTTGGCTAAGCGTATAGCTAAACAGAATTGCATTCTGGTTCGCACTGACCTTGCTTTGCGCAACCAAGAGGCGAATCCGCTCAGCAATCGCCAGTGCATGTTCCAAATCAGTATCAGGTAACAGCACGACAAATTCTTCGCCGCCAGTACGCGCCATTAAATCGCTGGAGCGCAAAGTTTGCCCGCACCAGCGCGCTAACAAGATCAAGGCCTGATCGCCGACTTCATGACCGTAGCTGTCATTGATCACTTTGAAGTGATCAATATCCATCGCAATCACCGACAAAGGCAGCTTTTTGCGCTTGGCCCGATCCCCCTCTTGTTTCGCGCGCTCAAATAAGGCCCGACGATTCAGTAAGCCCGTTAATGGGTCGGTCCGTGCGGCCACTTCCAATTGCGCAATCAATTCAGTGTTTTTATTAATCAGTTCGATTAAATTATTGTTCACCAGATTGAGCGCACTGGCGGTTTGTTTTTCAGTGGTTAAGTCGGTCGCCAATTCAAAAAAGATTTGCTCGGTTTCCGCGGGTGAATTGAGCGCAATTAATAGTGAGCGCACCCAATATTGGCTACCATCGGCTCGCTCGCCGGTAAACTCCAAGGTCACCGGCGTTCCTTGCTCCGCCAAGGTCAGGTAATAGTTGATTTGCAAACCTTGCGGCTGTAATTCGTAGTTACTGCGCAATTGGCCAATTAATGACTTCGACGATTGACCAATCAGACGCCCGAATTGATCGCTCACATAGGTAAATTTACCCTGCCTATCCATCATTGTAATCAGCGCATGATCTTGCAAAGCACGCAGCCAACTCGACTGGCTATTGATCTGCGCTTTAAGCTCCTTGCGCAATTGCCTTTCCGTCGTGAGATCGACCGCAAAGCCTGCAATACCCGTTAGCTCTCCTTGTGGGCTATAGGTACACGAGCGATAACAGCGCACTGTTCGATTTAGATTGCCAACTTTAGGCAAATCAATTTCGCTATTGCGTCCTTCTTGGCGTGCCAATACGGCTAACTCTTCAAATTGGATTTGCTCAGACATCCAGTCGGGCAATAGATCGAGATCACTTTGCCCCAACAATTCATCGCAACTCCGACCCATCAAATCGGCCATCGCTTGATTGACCCAAATATAGCGCGACTGCAAATCCTTCATCCACGCGGCGACAGGCAAGGCAGCGAGCAGTGCTTCATGGGATACAGTTGGCGTAGTGGGCATAAGCATCTTTGCTGGGCGACTAATCGTTAAATTCAACAACGTAGCGATAATAATCGCTACGGAAATAAGAATAGGTCAGCTCAAAAGCCCGCCCATTGGGCAAGAAGCTCACCCGCGTTAAGCGCAGAAGTGCTTTGTTGAGCTCAAACCCACATAAGGCAGCCATTGCCGCATCGCAAGAAAATGCGTCAATCTCCTCGACCGCTTTTGCGATAACCAGATTATGTTCATTCATAAATTGGTACAGCGATGTGCCCACCGCATTCGGGTCAGGCAAGATACTGCTAGGCAGGCTAGTTGATTCATAGCCAATCACGACATCATTAGCAGTTCGTAGCCGCTGCAAACGACTCACTTTGGCGCCTGTTTGTAACTTTAGTCGCCATTGCTCATCGATATTGGGCGCGGCAATTTCGCGTTTAAGCCACACCGAACCCGCCTTAAATCCTCGGGCGTGTAATAGATCGGATAAATTACTCAAGCGTGAAACGGGCTGATCTATTTTGGGGGTGATCAGATAATGCCCTTGCTCATCACAGCGCAGCCAGCTCTCGCTCACCAACTGATCAAAAGCGATCTGCACTACTGCTTCGGGTAATTTAAATAAAGCGGCAAATTGGGCAATCCCGGGCAAGACCTCATTGGGCAGCCAATAGCCTGCGGTAATAGCAATTTTTAATTTTTGGAAGAATTGGATCGCAACAGGCTGCGGCGAAGCCAGATCAGGCTCTAGCGCCAAGAGTTTGCGATCCATTGCTGTGGCTTGATCCATCTCATTTATCCCGCAGATTAGGATTTGAGCATAGCAGCCCCCATAAAACTTGCAAAAATACGGTTTGTTTGACTGGTCACACTGCGAAAAATACACAATAAAAAAGCCTTCGTTGGGCTAGATCGCCACGTACGAAGGCTTTTTCTGCAGCTCGCCCAGCCGCGAGCGGATTGCATCGATAGATCAGCTTAGAATTTCTCGGCCCGCAACACCCGCACCTCAGAGAGCCATTGCACCAGCGCGTAATGCTGGCCAAATTGCAGCTGAATCTGCTCAGCCAATTGCTCCGCACGGGCCGTATTGGTGATTAACTCGATTTGGATATTTTCATTGGCATCAAAATTGCCCCGTTTTTCACCGTGAGCGCCTTTACCGCGCGCAGCAACAATGGTCCAGCCGCGAATTTGGTTAGCTTCAAATAATTCAACTAAGTCATTTTCCAATACTGCTTCAGTCACAATCGTCAGCATCGTTTTGGCGTGAAAATTCATGGTCCTTCCTTATGCAACAGCACTAGCGAATTGATAATAGAGCGGGATACCCACCAGCAGATTAAATGGAAACGTGATCCCCAACGCCGCGCCAAGCGACAAGGCAGGATTGGCCTGCGGTACTGCCATCCGCATTGCGGCGGGCGCAGCGATGTAGCTGGCCGAGGCCGCCAAGGTACCCAACAAAGTGAGCCCGCCCAATGACAGCCCCATCATCAAGCCAAAACCAATCCCGACCCAGCTAAAAGCCAACGGAACGCCCACGCCAATGGCCAAAATAAATAAACCTTGCTGGCGCAAGACGCCGATCTTCCCTGCAACCACTAAGCCCATTTCTAACAGGAACAAGGTTAATACGGGTTTAAATAGATCTAAATACAGCTTATCTAGCGGTTTAATCCCTTCTGGCCCAGCCACCAAACCGATCAACAAGCCGCCCATCAGCAAGACCATGCTTTTACCCAGTAAAACCTCATGCAGCAATTTACCCCAACCATGCCCAGCTTTCGCTCCGTCGGCTTTGGCGCCAAGACGCGCCAATATCACGCCAATGATCAATGCGGGCATTTCCAGCAAGACTAGAAACAAAGTACTTTGCGACTCGTAGCTCACCCCAAGACGCGTCAAATAAGCCACCCCGACAGCAAACGTCACCACCGAAGCAGAGCCATAATGCGCTGCGACGCTTGCGGCATCTGGCTGAGCGAGCTTGAGGCGTAACACCGGATAAGCCAGCAAGGGCAAAATAAAACCCATCGCGATGACCAGCAAAGCCTGCGGCAATATCTCTAAAATTGGTTGTTTGGCCAACACCAAACCGCCTTTGATACCAATGGCCAGCAATAAAAATACCGATAAGGTGTCATATAGAGCGCTTGGCAGTTTTAAATCTGACTTGGCCACTCCCGCAGCCAAACCCAGCAAGAAAAATAGGACAACGGGATCGATTTGCATGTAGAAATATTTCACCTTTATCTAGTTGTTTTATGAAATGTACTACATTTTTGAAAACAAAAAAACGCCTAAAAACAATAGGGTCTTACGCACCGAAATGTAGTCAAAGTACGTAGTAGCCCTAGATATTTATTTAACATACGCAAGGAACCTTCAGCCCATATCGGCCTCAAAGCATGGATTTTATTTTTCGCATAGGGCGATATGGAAACCTGGCTGCATTCATTATTGGCACATTCAAGCGAACTGGCTTTATTGCTGCTGTTTATCATCGTTCTGGCCGAATCAACCGCGATTGTGGGTTTGCTGATCCCCGGTACAGTCTTAATGCTGGCGATGGGCGCGTTGATTGGCAATGGCCAAATGGATTTCTGGGTCGCTTGTGCAGTTGGTTTTATCGCCGCCCTGATTGGTGATGGCTTATCGTACTGGTTGGGTTATCGCTATCGCAGCCAGCTCCATCGCTTATCGATTATTCGTCCGCATCGCCGTTTATTGATTCAGGCACGGCTTGTGTTGCGCCATCACGGCCCAGTAGGGATTTTTGTCGGCCGCTTTTTGGGGCCAACTCGCCCAGTATTGCCGATGGTGGCGGGCATGCTGTCGATGCCACGACGTCGCTTCTGGCCCGCCTGTGTCTTGGCCTGCTTACTCTGGACTCCCGCGTATCTGATGCCGGGTATTTTGGCTGGCGCCGCAATTGGCTTGGCGAGCGATGGCTTATTTTCCTTCCCGATTCTACTAACGCTAGCGGCGATTTCAGTCGGCTTGGTGCTGTGGCTCGGCACGCAGGCGGTGCGGCATAGCCTGCGCGCTCGCGCTTTGGCGGGCATGCCAGTTCATCTCAGCTGGGGAGCGCCGCTCAGTGGCATCGCTTGCGCAGTGGCTGTCTGGCAAATTGCTGTTCATCCACTCGCGCCTATCTATGGCGCACGCGTCTGGCAAGTTTTGGCCTAATCATTTTGATCTGATTAATAATCAAAGGGTGCTGCGGCACCCTTTTTTGTGGCGATCAATTTTTAGCGCGCAAAACAAAAAGCCTCATCCGAAGATGAGGCTTTTTGCATAATTCGTGTGGGTCGGGAGGGATTCGAACCCTCGACCAACGGATTAAAAGTCCGCTGCTCTACCGACTGAGCTACCGACCCAGAAAGGTGTGTATTTGGCGATGGTGGGTCGGGAGGGATTCGAACCCTCGACCAACGGATTAAAAGTCCGCTGCTCTACCGACTGAGCTACCGACCCGCTTCGTCACATACAGAGATGCGCATTATAAGGTTATTTCGCCGCCTGTCAACGCCTAATTTGAAGTTTTTTTAAATTACTTTGGCAATATGCTGCACGACTTGCGGGCACTCACGCGGTAAACTACTGCCACCATTAAGAAAAAAGGATGTTGTGATGCGTATTTTACATACGATGTTGCGCGTGGGTGATCTGGATCGCTCGATCGCTTTTTATACCGAAGTACTGGGCATGCAGCTTTTGCGTCGCAAAGATTATGCCGAAGGCCGCTTTACGCTAGCTTTTCTAGGCTATGGCGATGAGGCGCACCACACCGTGCTGGAATTAACGCATAACTGGGATACTAGCAGTTATGACTTGGGCAATGCTTATGGCCATATTGCACTGGAAACACCCAATATCGTGGCGACGTGTGATGCCGTTCGCGCCAAAGGGGGCAAAGTCGTGCGCGAGCCCGGCCCGATGAAGCATGGCACTACAGTGATTGCTTTTGTTGAAGACCCCGATGGCTATAAAATCGAGTTCATTCAACCCTAAAGGGTATAGCCCTAAAGACATTGCATAAATTAATCTTTAGAGCCATACACCCCTATGTATCTAAACTACGAGACTTATCAAGCATGTTGAAATTTGTTTTGGCATTGGCGAGCTTACTGCCCAGCGTCGCCATGGCGGCAGGTTTGGACGGCAGCAGCATGTCGCTCAATTGGATCATTCCCTTTGCAGGGCTGTTATTGTCTATCGCACTGTTTCCTATTTTTGCGCCCCATTTCTGGCACGAAAATTTTGGTAAAGTGGCCGCCTTTTGGGGCGCGCTGTTTGTGATTCCCTTTGCACTGCACGCAGGCGTAGGTATTACTGCAGAAGTGATCGTTCACGCGCTGCTCGAGGAATATATCCCCTTTATTCTGATTTTGTTCGCGCTCTACACCGTCTCTGGCGGCATCTTGGTGTGGGGCAATCTGCATGGTTCACCCAAGCTCAATACTGGCATTCTGGCCTTGGGAACAGTACTGGCCTCATTGATGGGTACCACCGGCGCGGCGATGCTGCTGATTCGCCCCATCCTGAAAGCCAATGACAATCGACTCCATAATGTACATGTGGTGGTGTTCTTTATTTTTCTCGTTGCCAACGTCGGTGGCGGTCTAACACCATTGGGCGATCCACCGCTCTTCCTCGGCTTTTTGAAGGGCGTGGATTTTATGTGGACGGTTGAACATATGGCTGGTCCGGTCTTGCTGATGAGCGCCTTGCTCTTAGCGATGTTTTACGCCATTGATAGCTATTACTTCAAAAAAGAAGGCGTACTACCGCGCGACAAAACGCCCGATAGCGCGCTCAAAATCTATGGCAAGCGTAATTTCTACCTGCTTGCGGCGATTATCGGCCTCGTGGTGATGTCGGGTGTTTGGAAGCCTGGCATCGAATGGGAAGTCATGGGCTCGCACCTTGGCTTGCAAGACATTGTGCGCGATGTGCTATTGCTGGTGATTGGCCTGATTTCTTTAAAAATCACGCCAGCTCAAGTGCGTGCGGGCAACGATTTTAACTGGGGGCCGATTCTGGAAGTCGCCAAGCTATTTGCCGGCATCTTTATCGCGATGGCACCCGCGATTGCGATTTTGAAGGCCGGCTCTGATGGCGCAATGGCCAATCTGGTCGCGCTAGTCAGCAATCCCGATGGCACGCCGCACGACTCGATGTATTTCTGGATGACCGGTATTTTGTCGGCCTTCCTTGATAATGCACCGACCTATCTGGTGTTCTTCAATCTGGCGCATGGCGATGCGGCACATATGATGGGCCCATACGCCTCAACGCTCTTGGCGATTTCCTGCGGTGCGGTCTTTATGGGCGCGATGAGCTATATCGGTAACGCCCCCAACTTTATGGTTAAAGCGGTGGCTGAAGATCGTGGCGTCAAAATGCCAAGCTTCTTTGGCTATATGGGCTGGTCCATCGCCTGCTTGCTGCCGGTGTGTATTGTGATGACCTTGGTATTCTTCCACTACTGATCATTTGCTACTCACAAGCTCAGCCCACCCATCGCGGTGGGCTTTTTATTGCCTCAATCATTCACGCCACAAACACGGCAGCGCACAGTAGCACTACCTCACCAAGCAACAATCGAAATCCTCAAGAACTATCTGCGACAGTAATCACTAGGTAACTTGTAATGTTTACATTGAAAAAAATAGCTCAAGCTGTATGCTATGACACTGGCAAGTTGAGTGGGTTTGTATTTTCGGCTTGAAGTGCTTGGACATTTGTTGTTTGACTCAACAAAAAAATGCCAAGGCTCAGTAACAAAATTACAAAAACAGGTCAACTTTTTGCGCTGTATCAAGCAATTTAGCCAGGATGGACTAAAAGCCAACGCAGGATTTGATTTGCATCAGTAGGCAGAAGCCAGCGCTCCGTATACTGGCTTCATCGGGTGAAGGGAATACAGCCTTTTACCTAGCAATCACTAAACACAACCCAAATAAGAGGTGTTACCGTGGCTCAACCGTTATCTCCAAGCGTATTAGATAGAATGCATCGCTATTTCCAAGCGGCAAACTATTTGTCTGTTGGTCAAATCTACTTGCTCGACAATCCAATGCTGAAACTGCCGCTGAAACGCGAGCACATCAAGCCACGTTTGTTGGGTCACTGGGGTACTACACCTGGTCTGAACTTCATTTTTGCTCATGCTAACCGCATCATTACTGAACGCGAAGTTAACATGATCTACATCACTGGCCCTGGCCATGGTGGTCCTGGTTTCGTTGCGAATACTTGGTTGGAAGGTTCATACGAAGAGTTCTTCCCAAGCATCGATCGTTCTGAAGCAGGTATGCAACGCCTGTTCAAACAATTCTCTTTCCCACGTGGCATACCATCACACGTAGCTCCTGAAACTCCAGGTTCTATGCACGAAGGTGGCGAGTTGGGTTATTCAGTATCACACGCATACGGCGCGGCTTTGGACAATCCAGACCAAGTAGTAATCGCTGTAGTGGGTGACGGTGAAGCTGAAACTGGCCCATTGGCTGCTTCTTGGCACTCTACTAAGTACATCCACCCGATCAATGACGGTTTTGTACTGCCAATCTTGCACTTGAACGGTTACAAAATTGCTAACCCAACACTTCTTGCCCGTATGGACAAAGAAGAAGTAACTAAATTGTTCGAAGGTTATGGCTACGAGCCAATCTTCGTTGAATTGAAAAACGAAACATTCAACGACAAACCAGAAACATTCGTACAAATCCACCAAGACATGGCTGCGGCAATGGACTTGTGTATGGACAAATTTGCTGCGATCCGCGCTAAAGCTGAAGCTGAAGTGGCTGCTGGTCAACCAATCGTTCGCCCACGTTGGCCAATGATTGTAATGCGCACGCCAAAAGGCTGGACTGGCCCGAAAGAAATCAAAGGCAAAAAAGTAGAAGACTACTGGCGCAGCCACCAAGTTCCATTCTCTGATATCGACGGCGAGAATGTACTGAACTTGGAAAAATGGTTGGCTTCTTACGACGTTAAATCTTTGTTTAACGACGACGGCTCAGTAAAAGAAGAATTGACTTCATTGGCACCAAAAGGTCAAAAACGTATCGGCTCTAACCCAGTTGTACACGGCCAAGTGTCTAAAGACCTGAAAATGCCTGACTTCCGTAACTACGAAGTTAAATTTGCAAAACCAGGCACTGAAAATGCTGAAATGACTCGCGTAATGGGTAAATTCCTGCGCGACATCATGAAAGAAAATGAAGCAGAGAAAAACTTCCGTATCTTCGGCCCAGATGAAACTGCATCTAACCGTTGGAACGACGTATTCGAAGTTTCAGGTAAAACTTGGTTGGCGAACTACTTCGAAGAAGACAAAACCAATGACTTCTTGCAACAAGATGGCCGTGTAATGGAAATCTTGTCTGAGCACACTTGCCAAGGTTGGCTCGAAGCGTACAACTTGACTGGTCGTCACGGTTTCTTTAGCTGCTACGAAGCGTTCATCCACGTGATCGATTCAATGTTTAACCAGCACGCTAAATGGCTGAAAACAACTCGTCACATCAACTGGCGCAAACCGATTCCATCGTTGAACTACCTGTTGACTTCACACGTATGGCGTCAAGACCACAACGGCTTCTCTCACCAAGATCCAGGCTTTATCGATCACGTGGTGAACAAAAAAGCTGAAGTGATCCGTGTTTACTTGCCAGCTGATGCGAACACTTTGTTGTCTGTAACTGACCACGTATTGCGTTCACGTCACTATGTGAACGTGGTTGTTGCCGGTAAACAGCCAGCACTGCAATACCTGACTATGGATCAAGCGATCAAACACGCGACCAAAGGTCTGGGTATCTGGGATTGGGCATCAAACGACCAAGACGGCGAGCCAGATGTAGTGATGGCGTGTGCGGGTGAAATCCCAACCATGGAAGCTTTGGCTGCAACTGATATGCTGCGTCAACACTTCCCAGATCTGAAAATCCGCTTCGTTAACGTCTGCGATTTGATGACTCTGCAACCAAACGAAGAGCACCCACACGGCCTGACAGACCGCGAATTTGACGCGATCTTCACTGCTGACAAGCCTGTGATGTTTGCCTTCCACGGTTACCCATGGTTGATTCACCGCCTGACTTACCGTCGTAACGGCCACGCTAACATCCATGCTCGTGGTTACATCGAAGAAGGTTCTACTTCGACTCCGTTCGACATGGTTGTGGTTAACCAACTTGACCGCTTTAACTTGGCAATCGACGTGATTGACCGTGTACCAAAACTGCAAAAAATTGGTGCACACGTTCGTCAGAAACTCACTGACAAACTGGTTGAACACGCTCAGTACATCGCTGATGTGGGCGATGACATGCCAGAAGTTAAAGATTGGAAATGGCCTTACTAATCTAGTCGCTGCGGGATTAGCCACTGCGAGCCCTGCTCGCAGGCTAGTACCCACCGCGTAACTAGAACCATCAAACCCGCACTGATTTCATCAGCGCGGGTTTTTTTTGGCATACAATCCAAGCTCAACGTTGTAGAGTGAATTTGCGCAGCATTCATACGCAAATCCTGCATGTGAAAATACACCACAACATCGTGGCATTCACTTATTGGTGCAACGCCGCATAGCAAGTAAACTATTTCCAGTAAACTATTTTGTATCAAACACTTGCCATTGATCGACTCAACAACTGAGCCGATACAAACGAGATTAAATGTGAATACCGCAACACCTAGCCCATCGTTACAAGCCCTGATCAATATTGCGCGTGAAGTCGCCGCAACTGAGGTCATGCCGCGCTATCAAAAAGTGGTCGCCGAGGTGAAGCACGACGGTAGCTTATTCACAGAAGCCGATCTGGCCGCACAAACCGCATTGCAACGCCTCTTACCGCTGCTCGTCGATTGCCCCGTACTGGGCGAAGAGATGAGCCAAAGCGAGCAGGAAAAGCTGTGGGAAGATCACCCTGCTGGCCTGTGGATCGTCGATCCAATTGACGGCACCAGCAATTTTGCCCACGGTCTACCCTATTTTGCCGTCTCCATCGCACTCTACCGCGAGCATCGCCCGGTGCTAGGCGTGGTGTATATCCCCGTGCTGGATGAATGTTTTGCCGCGGAAGCGGGCTGCGGAGCATGGCTCAATAGCGAGCGCCTACCGCTTTTGAACGACGATAAAATCCTCAAACACGCGATGGCCTCGATTGAAACCAAATGGCTATCGGGCCATTTGGCGACACGCGTGGTAACCGTGAACCCTTACCATAGCCACCGCAATTTCGGCGCTTCCACCATTGATTGGTGCTGGCTCGCGGCAGGGCGCACCGACGTGATGCTGCATGGCGCGCAAAAACTGTGGGATTACGCTGCTGGCGTGCTAATTTTGCTCGAATCCGGCGGCCAAGTTGGCGCGCTGTTTCATGATAATTATTGGGATGAAAACCCTTGGCACCGCAGCGCAGTAGCCGCGCGTACACCCAGCTTATTCAAAAGCTGGATGGAGTGGGTACAAAAAAATAAATAGGGGTATATCCCCACAATCAATAAATTAAAAAGATTACAGGGCAATACATGCCAATGTATTTGTCATCAACTCACTCAATGCTCGCTAGAAAAATCTGAATATTTATAATGAGTCGAGCTTAGCCTTGCACCCGACTCATTCTTCCTTAGCTGCTCAACACAAGCGCTTGCGTCCCTACTTTGACGAGCCGCCCACCCTGATCTTGCACATACTGCGCAGCGGCTTCAGGCGTAGCAAACCACAAATTTAGCTTTCCAGCCTCGCTCTCTCGCCATTGGAAGTGTGCTAAATCATCAGCGCCCAGCGTCAACAGATGTGGCCGCAGCAATTCCCAGCTACTCAATCCCGCCTCTAAGGCCAGCATGCGCAAAAAATGTTTCCGTTGCAACGTAGCGCGCTGACGAAATAAGACGGTGAGGGAGGTCTCCGCAACCGCGCCGGCATTGATCAACCGACGAAGGATGGGCAATGCCGCTGAAATAGACCCCGTATTGGCCAAACGTTGGCAGCGCTTAGCCTGACGCAGCACCAGCTCAACGGCGGCATGATCGGTGGATTTGGAAATAAATTCGGGTGAAGTTGGCATACCTGCTCCTAAACACAAGTGGCCAGTCTCGCTGTCGGCCACGGAGGGTATGCAAGCAAGGGCTTGCAAATGACATGCCATCTTTTGGTTACATGCGACGTACATAATCACACACAAAATGTAGTTGTACTACGTAGTAAATAGGCATATCATACAGCCATAAACTACAAAACACACCAAGGAGTACACCATGTTAATGCTGATTTCTTCTCTGATTGAACGCTTTTCAGGCCAATCCTACGATCTTTCAGTCAATACCCGCGTCAATCGCGCAGGCGACTTTTCTGCCGAAAAATACGATGGCCGTATTTTGAAAATTGAAGGCAACCAAGCCCGCGTATGCTGGCCTGCTGGTGAAAAAACGGTTGAATATCTGCGCGATTTGGTACAAATCGACGAAGATCCTGTTTTGCACTAAGCCAATAAAAAAAGACCGCCGAGGCGGTCTTTTTGCTTTGTTTCAATTGCAAAAGTGCACCGCAAAAAAACACGCAGACAGCAAAACGAAGTCTAGCTACCGGGAATGGAAAATATTGAGCTCAATGAGAGCCCTGCAAAAGCATCACCTTCCGCGACAAAACCATGGTTCGCACACGAGGCTCGCCTCCATTTGTCTGTCACTCGAGTCTCAGAGCCTATCTATGCAGGATTTGCAGAATATGAACTAGGCCGTTCTGCTAAAATTGTGGGGTTTTGCTTTTTAGTTTCCGCGCCATGGATTTATCACCACGTACATCGCGCTTGCTCAATACCTGCCTGCAGTTAGAGCAGCAATTGTCCACGCCTTGGCGGCTTGATGACCTCGCACGAAATGCATCTTATTCGGCCACTCACTTTGAGCGGGTCTTCGCTGAGCTGACCGGTCATACTCCGATTGATTATCTCCAGCAGCGTCGCTTACTTCGTGCCGCCTTACGCACTCGGCATGAAAATACCCCATTACTCCAAATCGCCCATGAAACAGGGTTTAGCTCAGATAGTGTTTTTTCCCGCAATTTTCGCAAAGCTTTTGGCTTTGCTCCTCGCGATTGGCGCAAAGGGGCATGGCTAGAGTTTCACCTCGATATACAGGCGCGTTGGCGGCGATTGCATCAGAGTGATCCTCAAGGCACCAGCGATGAATCCTTAATGGCATCACTCGAAGCGTGCAAACCAGATATCGCACTCAGCGCAAGAGTTAGATTTTGCCCCCGCTTACCCATCTGGTGTACCAGACGCTTTGGGCTCTGGGGACGTTACGCCGCAGAATATGGGCAGATACTGAAAAACACCCTGCCTTCGGGTGAGCGTCCACCCTTATGGTGCGCCATCACCCGGGAAGATCCAGGTTTTATTACCGGTGAACAAGGATTTGCTGAATGGGCGGTACTGGCAACAGGTGCGCCACCAGAGGGTTGGCTGGTCGATAAAATGCCAGCAGGATACTATTTATGCCTAGCTTATCGAGGAGCGGGTGCGCAATTTCGCTGGTTATATAGTGACTGGCTCGAATGCCAGCAACGCTGGATTCCCGATGCCAGTCGACCCCACCTTCATCTTTTTCGCAATAACGGCGCAATCGAACACGGCGAATTGCGCCTACCCGTTAGGCTGGCTTAAAAAACGCAATTTTCGTCAAGTACGTCAGCATCAAATGCGTATGATGACCAAGCATTTTATGACAGGTGAGCCTGATCTTATCCGGCTTTGGGTCGAAGGCGCTTGCTCAGTAAACCGTGCGTTCAAGGAAAAACCACCCTCCTTTCATGCTGAAGCGGCAGTTCTTCCACGACAAAAACAACACGCAAAAAATGTGAACAGATGTCCTAATTCGATCTAGCCGACCTGCCAGACCAATTCAGACCCAGCATTAATCTTTGTTCAAAATGAGTCATTTATCATGATAAAAAAAATAATAGCAGTCACTGCTCTCATCCTTAGCGCATGCGGAGGAGGCGGTGGCGGGGGAGGTAGTGCAGATCTATCCGTTTCGACAGATCGACAAGCACTCAATATCTCATTTGTGGAAGGCAGTAGCGCACCAAGCGGTACGATTGAAGTCAGAACTAGTGGCACAGCCCGCGATGCGGTGTATGTCGGCGGCGCATGGACAGGCAAAGCCATTAGCAAGATGACCTACACCCTCGGTACGACAACCGCGACCTTTAACACCACGGTCGACCCGAACCTAGCGGCAGGCACCTATTCAGGCATGATCACCCTCTTGGCCTGCAAAGATATGAATTGCAACGCCCATTACGCAGGTTCACCGATGAAAATCCCCTACACCATCACGGTGTCAGCGGGCTTGACCGTCACATCGGGACCGACCACTCTCGCCAGCGTGCCAGGTACTGGCGTCAACGGGAATATTAAAGTGCAACTACCAGCAGGTGCGACAAGCCTGAGCGCAGTGGTAGCCCCAAATTTGGACGCAACAACACCCTGGCTCAGCGCCAAGGTGACGGGCACAACGGTGGAACTCAGTGCCGCGGCCATGCCAAGTGTGGGCACTTACAAAAACAACCTCACCTTAACTGCTCGCGATGCAAACCAGCAGGTGATCTCTACCAAAAACATCAGCATTGAGTACACGGTGAATACACCCAATACGCAATTGATTACCATTGGTGGCGACACTCAGACTGCAGACTTGTTAAAAACTTGGTCCACACCAGCGCAGAGCAATGGGGCAACAGGCACCTGGACAGCCCGCAGCGATAGCAACTGGCTAAAAATCATCACTCCGACGGGGCAATCTGGCGGCAACTTGAGCTATCAGATCGATCCAGCGCAAATTAGCGCGGTGGGAAATTTTGCCGAGCAGCCATTAAGCGGCACAATCACACTCACACCAGATCAAAGCAATCAGCCTGTGCGCCAATTGCAGGTGCAGCTTGAAAAGAAACTACCCGAGATCACGTCAGCCATGCCGACGGGTCTAGTCAACCAGAGTAATCAATTGATCGTACGTGGCCGAGGGTTTGCCAGCCTGCAAAACCCAGCAGCACGACTTGTCATCACCCCAAGCTTGAGCACAAACGCGGTGACGGTTGTTAACGATACAGAACTGCGCATTCAGTTGCCAGGCGCGGCAGCGGGTACGTATACATTGAGCATGGGCAATGCACTTAATGCGACGATGAATAGTTCTGCAAGCTACAACGTCGTTAGTATTCCAAGTTTGACGTATACCGAGCTTCCGGCTGCAACGGGTCGCTCTACAGCACTGATTTTTGATCCATTACGTCAGGCCATCTTTGCAATATCCAGCGGTATTAACAATACCGACGGCCACATCACGCGCTATGTCAAAAATGACAGCAGTTGGAATACTCTAGGTACGACAACTATTCCGAATTTGCTCAATGCCAATTTGAGCCCCGATCTAAGTCAACTGATCGTCGCAACGACCAATGGCGATATTTCAATGCGTGACCCTGTGACACTTGCAGAATTAAAGCGTGTCAATTATCCAGAAGGGCTGGGCAATAAAGCACCCTATATCAACTCACATGGGCTCTCGATCAGCAATGACAATAAAGTTTGGCTAGCGCTAAGCAACGCCGGACAATGGGGAGGCTTGGGCTATTTTGATTTGCAAACACTGACCTTTAGCAATTTGACATACCGTGATGCATACAATGGCCCCGGCTTTGCTCATTCTGGTAACGGCGAGCGTGTCGTCTTTAGCCCAAGCTATGGGATATCCCCAGCGTCAACATTGCGCTACTTCAATGCCGCAGATCATACATTGCAAACTGCGCCGCATGATTTAACGACCTCTAGCGATATTCATCTGAATACCGACGGCACACGTATGGTTTTCAATGGCCGCATCTATGACGGTGCATTCAATGTGCTTGGCAGCTTGACCTTGCCCGATAGCAATTACTCAATCGAACGGGTCGTACTGTCGCCTGATGGCAGTCGTGCTTACGTCTTGGCGGTAAATTACAATTTGTACTCGCAAAACTCGACCACAGCACCCGAGCCAGCGAGCAAACCGAAGATCTATGTCTTTAATACTAGCGCATCTAATGCAGGCGTGCCTGTCGTTGGTAATTTTGATTTAGCCAGTTATCCGATGTGTTGGTATAACGATCTGTATAAAACAAACCCTTGCGGTAATACCCCGCTGGAAATTACGCCGGATGGCCTGAATCTGATCATCAGTGGCACGAAAAAACTGATCATTCAGCCGATTCCTGCGCCACTTCGCCCAGCGTCTAGTTCTTCGCTCAAATCAGTTCGGCAGCTCGGTAGCAGCAAAGTACAGATGCAGGAATGGAAAATGCATTAATCTCGACGGTATCTGGTACGAAAAAAGCGCACTGAAGTGCGCTTTTTTTTTGCCATTCTGTCTAAGCGAGCCTTCTCCTCAAAATTCCGACTTGAGGGGATAACGTCGGCAAGAAACTCAGTAGGTATATTACTGAAGGCATTCACCTAAAATAATCACAGCAATATACCCATCAGTCTTTTTTCTTTCGCTTTAATAATTCCAGCTCCTGCTTTTCGAGATAGCGTTGCGCAGCGGCCTCTCTGCCTGCGAGCTTTCTATTTTTCAGCGCATCATTCAAACCTTGCCGACGTTGCTCGTTGATCAAATCATCCTCAATATGGCCCGCCTCTTGCATGGCTTTTTTCAGCGCTTTGGCTTCTTGCTTGGCTTGATTGATTCCCATGATGAGCTCCTAACTTGATTGGAATGAGCTTGCCTTGCACGGCGCCAAAATGCAATCGCTCTTAGCGGCTCGCCATCAACCTGATCGGTTTTCGCTGCGCCCCAAAACAGCCTTGATACACACCAAAATGCCCCGCTATCTGTTCTCCACATAGGGGGCATTGGCCACTATTGCTCAGCTGATACGACACGATCTGATACCAGTCCCGCACGATCAGTGGCGCATTACACGCAGGGCAATGCGTCGTCCCGCCCTGCGTATCATGCACATTGCCGGTATACACATAATGCAAGCCACAACGGCGGGCGATTTGCGCCGCACGCGTGAGCGTAGCGGCTGGCGTAGGCGGTAAATCGCGCATTTTGTAGTCGGGATGAAAGGCGGTGAAATGCAACGGTACATCAGGGCCAAGCTCGCGCATAACCCATTCGCATTCGGCTTGGATTTCCGCATCGCTGTCGTTCTCACCCGGGATCAGTAGCGTCGTGATTTCGAGCCACACGGCCGTTTCGTGGTACAGATACTTGAGCGTATCGAGTACCACGGCCAGCTCCGCACCGCAGAGTTTGTGATAAAACCGCTCGGTAAAACCTTTCAGATCGACATTGGCCGCATCCATCAACGAGAAAAATTCGACCCGCGCTGGGCCATCGATATAGCCCGCCGTTACCGCCACCGTCTTGATCCCTGCCGCGCGACACGCCGTGGCGACATCGACGGCGTATTCCAGAAAAATCACCGGGTCGTTGTAGGTAAACGCAATACTTTTGCAGCCATGCTGCTGCGCAGCGGCCGCCAGCATCGCGGGCGTGGCGCTATCCATCAGCGTATCCATTTCCCGCGACTTGGAAATATCCCAATTTTGGCAAAACTTGCACGCCAAATTGCAGCCCGCTGTACCAAAGCTCAACACACTGGAGCCCGGATAAAAATGATTCAGCGGTTTTTTCTCGATCGGGTCGATGCAAAACCCCGAGCTGCGCCCCCATGTGGTCAGCACGATTTGCTGGTTTTCACACATACGAACAAAACACGCGCCGCGCTGACCTTCGTGCAGTTTGCAGGCGCGCGGGCACACATTGCACTCAATGCGACCATCGTTTAAACGCTGCCAATATCGCCCAATGACATTGCTCATGGCTCGACTTCCTCAGCAGCCTGCCAGCGCTCAACTTGATAGCGCTGCAAACGAATCTCAGGCGACCAAAAATGCGCACTCAAGCCAGCTTTGAGTTTCAGTTGCGCCAGAAAATCGCGCGGCTCTGGCAATGACTCCCACACTTGCGGCAAGAAAGTCGCGCGATGATGGTGGTATTCCAAAATCACGCCATCGCGCAGCGGTACCAGCTGATCACAAGCATCCTGTTCACTCGTCACCTCAAACGGCGCAGGTCGGCTCAAGAGCGACACTTCTATCCTTAAACCCGCCCACTCGGCGCGACTTAATGGCGCAAAACGCCAATCCTGCGTCGCCGCCGCGCGCGCATTGTGCGCCACGTCGTCAAGCAAGCGGCGAGCACTAGCTATTGAGCCGACACAACCACGTAGCCGCCCTTCTCGCTCCAGCGTCACAAAGGTTGAGCCTGCTTCATGCAACTCGGGCAAATCGGGCATATCCACATCAAGCTCAATCCCCACCGTCGCCGCCACATTAAGACGCGCCAATTGCAACAGGGCGGCGCCCAATGCCTCATGGTGACTGACCGCCTTCTGCTGCACAGATAAAGTTGATGGTTGTACCGCCCCAAACCAAGCCACCGCGCCATAGCCGACGACGCGTACGCGATCTCCGGCAGTATCGCCTGAATTGCGTAAATCAAGTTGCTGGGCGACCAAGCCACGCGCTTTGGCGACCACGAGCAATGCATTGAGCGCATGACAACCACAAGCGTCCTCGCCATTGAGCAGTGGCTCGGCGGCCAGTATGTGTTGCATCGTCTTCGCATCGTGCCGCTGCGCATCGGCATAGGGCGAATAATGCGAAAAGTCGGAGCTAAGGATGACCAACGTTTGCTCATCCCACAAAGTCGCAATCAGCCGCACCAAATCCTCACGCCGCGCATCGCCGACCACGATGGGCAAGATCGAACACTGTGGCAGTAGCGTCTGAATAAACGGCAGTTGAACTTCCAGCGAATGCTCTTGCGCGTGCGGTGCATCATCGAGCACCGCGCCAGACAAACCCAAGGCGATCTGCCGCATTCCTTCATTGACCAGCACATCGCCCAATGGCGTGTGAAACGCCACAACAGAAGGCAGCGCAAAACCGCGAAACGCCACGCGATGCGCTGGGCCCAGCAACAAAATGCGCTCAAACGCCGCGCCGCCCGCCAGCAGGCGATACGCGCTGGCCGCAATATCGGCCGAATAGACATAACCCGCATGCGGCACCAACAAGGCGCAGGGCGTAGGCAAATGAGCTTTGGGATGGCCAATGCGGTCTTGAATATCACGGCGCAAAACAGCAGCATCGTCGGGATAAAACAACCCCGCGACCGCAGGTGGGCGAATGGATCGCATTGAGAACATAACAGCCTCCGTATGGGTGCTCATTTCATTCTAGTTCGCGCCTTTATTTGCATGTTTTTATTCGATGGGCGTGGGTATGGCCACAAAATCAAGCATTAATAAAACACATAAAAGCATACCCAGCAGGCTTAACAAGAAATCAGATTATTACCTTTTAAATCAAAGCGATAAAAATACGATCAGTGTCGACAAGATGCCAAAAATTACCCAGTTGGCATGTGACTTTGTGCCGAGAAGTAAAATGTAAAAGTGCATACACTGCACAGCATGACAAGTGATTAACACTTGATGAAACGAGATCAACAGGAGTTACACCATGAAACGCACTTTGATTGCTGCCCTTTTGAGTTTGACCACGGTATTGGCCAGCGGTACCGCTTTGGCTGCATCGAAAAACGTGCAAATCAATGCCAATGTGGTGGGCGCCTGTGAGTTTGTTGATGGCCAAGATGCCACCATCGATATGGGTAATCTAAGTGGTAATGGTTCTGGCAGCTATTTGCAAAGTGCTGACATCCATTTTTGGTGTAGCAAAGGCATTTCGTATCAGGTGTCTGCCGATCACGGCCAGCATGCCGTGGGCAACCAGAATAATCTGGAAGTGGCAGGCCATAAATTACCTTATGAGCTGATATTGAGTGAAGTGTCGGGTACTGGCCGCGGCATTGATTTGCCCCAAGAGCTCCGAGCTTCGGCGATGATTCACCAAACCGACGTCGCCAATGCGTATGTCGCCAATGGCTATACCGACACCGTCGTCGTCACCGTTACTTTTTAAGCCGCGCCGCCAATCACCCAAATCCGGGCTAGGCGGCTGTAAGCGTGTAAAATAAGCCCGCGTCGCCCTGTGGCGACTTTGGTTTATTTGTGAGCGCCATGACTGCCTTTCGTGTTTTATCCCTCATCCCGCCGATGACCCAGCTCAATACGCCCTACCCTTCGACGGCGTACATCACGGGCTTTTTACGCTCGACCGCGGGCGGTCAGATCGACGCGGTACAGGAAGATTTGGCGCTGGCGCTGGTATTGCGGCTGTTTTCGCGCCAGGGTTTAGCCGAAATTCGCGATGCGGCGGCCAAAATACCGCCACGCAAGCAAAGCCATCAGGTGCAGCATTTTCTGCTCAATTTCGATCATTACGACGCCACCATCACGCCGACCATTGCCTTTTTGCAGGGTCGCGATAGCACAGTGAGCCACCGCATTGTGAGCCGCGCCTTTCTACCCGAAGGCGCGCGCTTTGCGCCGATTGACGCCTACACCATCGACGATCAGGAAGACACGATGGCGTGGGCCTTTGGTGCGCTCGGCACGCAAGACCGCGCCCGCCATCTGGCGACCATGTATTTAAATGATTTATCCGATGTGATCCGCGAAGCGATTGATCCGCGCTTTGAATTTGTGCGTTATGCCGAATCACTGGCGATGTCGCAGCCGACTTTTCAGCCGCTCGCCGCGGCGCTGGCGGTCGAACACAATCTGGTCGATGCGACCTTGCACGATCTGACTCTGGCCACGATCGACCAGCATCAACCCAATTTAGTGCTGGTATCAGTCCCCTTCCCCGGGGCGGTATATGCCGCATTTCGAATTGCACAAAGCATTCGCGCCCAATACCCCGAGATCAAGCTCGCGCTGGGCGGCGGCTTTGTCAATACCGAATTGCGCGAGCTGACCGAGCCGCGCGTATTTGATTACTTTGATTTTGTCACGCTCGACGATGGCGAGCGCCCGCTGTTGGCGCTGATAGAGCACCTCAAAGGCAAACGCTCACAGCAGCGTTTGGTGCGTACCTTCGTGCGCGAAGAAGGAAAGGTCAAGTACATTAACCTAATGGAAGCCGACGTGCCTTTCTCTGAGGTCGGTACGCCGACTTGGGATGGTTTGCCACTCGATCGCTATCTGTCGCTGCTCGATATGCTCAACCCCATGCACCGCCTATGGAGCGATGGGCGCTGGAATAAGCTGACGATTGCGCACGGCTGCTACTGGAAAAAATGTAGTTTTTGCGATGTGACGCTCGACTATATTTCGCGCTATGAAACCACCACCGCCGAAATGCTGGTAGATCGCATCGAGGCGATTATTGCGGAAACAGGTCAAACGGGTTTCCATTTTGTCGATGAAGCCGCGCCGCCCAAAATGCTGCGCGCGCTGGCCGAGGAGCTATTGCGCCGCAAAGTATCGATTTCATGGTGGGGCAATATTCGCTTTGAAAAATCCTTCACACCCGAGCTGTGCCAATTGCTGGCCGATAGCGGCTGTATTGCGATTTCAGGTGGGCTGGAAGTGGCTTCCGATCGCCTGCTCAAATTAATGAAAAAGGGCGTTTCAGTCGATCAGGTGGCCCGCGTGACTTACGGCTTTGCCGAGGCCGGCATTTTGGTGCACGCCTACTTGATGTACGGATTTCCAACACAAACGATCCAAGACACCGTCGATGCGCTCGAATACGTACGCCAGCTGTTTGGCGCTGGCTGTATTCAATCGGGCTTTTTCCACCGCTTTGCCTGCACCGTGCATTCACCGGTGGGGCAAAACCCCGAGGAATACGGCATTGAGCTCATTGAGCTGCCGCCCGTTTCATTTGCCAAAAATGATGTCGGCTTTATCGACAACACACCGATTGATCACGATTTAATGGGGCGCGGCCTGAATAAAGCGCTGTATAACTTTATGCATGGTATTGGCCTCGATGAAGACCTGCGTAGCTGGTTTGATTGCAAAGTACCGCGCAGCACCGTGCCGCGCCAATTTATCGAGCGGGCGCTGCAAAATCGGGGCTAAGCTGATTGATGGGGTATAAGCCTGAACAGCTTATTCAAAAAGAATTTACAAGTAATACTACTACCAAGTATTGCTTGATTTAAGGCAGGACAAAGACCATGAGCGCACCGCAAAAAAACAACCCGCAACACGGTATTACGCTGGAGCAAATGCTGACTGATCTGGTCGATCATTTTGGCTGGAAAGGCCTGCACAAGCAGATTCCACTGCAGTGCTTTTTTAACGAGCCATCGATTAAATCCAGCCTGAAATTCCTGCGCCGCACGCCGTGGGCGCGGGAAAAAGTCGAGGCGCTAGATGCCAGCTTGCGCGGCAAGGGCTAAATCGCACGGCACTTAGTGTTTAAGCGCTTCCAGAATCGACGTCGGCGTTTCGTGCTCGGCCATCACCAAGCGCAAGCGGTTAAACGCGGCGGCGGCCTCTTCGGGGTATTTCCCAAACGACGTCAGATTGCTGTGCTTCCAGCCTGCGGCGTGCAAGACCTGATTGCGAAATTTAGGGCCATCAAGCTGCCCTTCGGCCATTTGCAACAAAGCCCGCTCAATCAATACATGCGGAAATGGGTCGCGTGAAATGGTACTGAAATGCTGCGGTAGAATTTCGTTAAATTGCATGATGACACCTAGAAACGCGATCGTGAGTATCTGTATCTAAGGCTATTTTCAGGCAATTTGCCAACTCAAAATCAGTTTTTACTGATACTAAAGCGCCAAGCGACGATGCGGCTGATTTTTTGCCCTTGCGCCATGTCTAGCGTTTTCACATCGTGCGCCCCGACGCCGCGCAGCGCCTTATAAATCGGCGGCAAATTATCGATTTTTGACACCAAAGTCGTAAACCAGCCCACCTGCGTGGCAAAGTGTTTGCTTTCCAAAATCATCTGCGTGATGAATTTCACCTCACCGCCTTCGCACCATAATTCATTGTTTTGGCCAGCAAAATTGAGCTTTGGGGTTTTGTCCGCTTTATTGGCCAAACCTAAATTACGCAATTTGCGGTTCGAACCCGCCGCCGCATCGGCGGCTGAGGCATGAAATGGCGGGTTGCACAGCGTGAAATCGAAATATTCGTCAGCGCCAATAATGCCGTTAAAAATATGCCGTGTCGCACTTTGCAGCCGTGCGTCCAAGCCACCCGCCAACACCGCGTTATTGGCAAAAATCTGCGCTGCATTTTTCACCGCCACCGGGTCGATATCCGAGCCGACAAAGTGCCAGCCATAGCTCGCCCGCCCCAGCATCGGGTAAATCGCATTGGCGCCCACGCCAATATCCAGCCCTCGCACCGCATCGCCCCGTGGAATTTCCCCTGTTTCACTCGCCAATAAATCGGCTAGGGTATGGATGTAATCAGCCCGTCCAGGAATGGGTGGACATAAATACCCCTCAGGCGTATCCCAAGTCGTAATGCCATAAAAATGCGCCAGCAAAGCGCGATTGAGCGCCTTCACCGCCTGCGGGTCGGCAAAATCAATGCTGTCATCGCCATAGGCATTCTTGGCGACAAATTGCGCCAACTCACTGCTCGCCGCAATCAAGGCGGCAAAGTCATAGCGGCCTTGATGTTGGTTGCGCGAATGCAGGCTTGCTTTATTCGCGGCTTTGGGAGCTTTGATGGTCGCAGTTTTTTTGGGGGCGAATTTGGACATGGCGGTGTGGAGTACAAAACAAGGCATCAGCCTAACAGAAAAAACGTCCTACTTGCGCCAAAACACACACAGTACGCGCACGGGCTGCTAGACTTGTCCGCTATTTTGTTTTGCGAAATGTGAAGGGTATAAAAATGAGCAGCACGCGTGTTTTAACCGGGATTACGACTTCAGGCACACCGCATTTGGGCAATTACGTCGGCGCGATCCGCCCCGCGATTGTCGCCAGCCAATCGAATACCACCGACTGCTTCTTTTTTATGGCCGATTACCATGCGCTGATCAAATGTGATGATCCAGCGCGCATTGAGCGCTCGCGCCTTGAAATTGCAGCCACTTGGCTGGCCGCCGGGCTCGACCCAGAGCGCGTTACTTTCTATCGTCAATCCGATGTGCCCGAAGTCACCGAGCTGAACTGGCTGTTGACCTGTGTGACGGCCAAAGGCCAGATGAACCGCGCACACGCCTACAAAGCCAGCACCGACATCAACGAAGCCGCCGGTGAAGACCCTGATCATGGCGTAACGATGGGCTTGTTCTGCTATCCGATTTTGATGGCCGCCGACATTTTGCTGTTTAACCCGCACAAAGTGCCCGTTGGCCGCGATCAGATTCAGCATATCGAAATGGCGCGCGATGTTGCCGCCCGTTTTAACCATATGTTTGGTGCAGGCAAAGAGCTATTTGTCTTGCCCGAAGCGCACATCGAAGAACACGTAGCGACCTTGCCTGGCCTCGATGGTCGCAAGATGAGCAAATCATACGACAACACGATCCCACTATTTGAAGGCGGTAGCAAAGCGCTGAAAGAAGCAATTGCGCGCATCGTGACTAACAGCCTGTTGCCGGGCGAGCCCAAAGATCCGGAATGCCATCTGGTGACCATCTATGAGGCGTTTGCGACGCCCGAGCAGGCGGCGAAATTCAAAGCCGATCTGGTTGCGGGCTTGGGCTGGGGCGATGCGAAAAAGCAACTCCTCGAATTGATCGAAAGCCAGATCGGCCCAATGCGCGAGAAATATCAAGCGCTGATGGCACACCCAGAGCAGATCGAAGAATTGCTGCAAATTGGCGCGCAAAAAGCGCGTGCCATCGCTGCGCCATTGCTCAAAGAAGTACGCGAAGCTGTCGGCCTGCGCCGTATGAACGCGATTCCGCAAGCGAAAGAAAAAGCAGTGAAAATCGCGCTGCCAATGTTCAAGCAATTCCGCCTCGCGGATGGCCAGTTCTATTTCAATTTCAGCGATGCGCACGGTCGTTTGCTATTGGAAAGCCAAGGTTTTGCTTCAGGCAAAGATGCGGGTCAGTGGATTGGTAAACTGAAAAAAGAAGGCGTAACCGCACTGAGCAATGATGCGCCAGTGAAGTTGGCTGAAGGCATTGCTCAGGATGATGTCGCAGCGGCGCTGCTAGCTCTAAATGCGGAATAAATACAGGCGCATCCAATCTGTCATCTGAAAATGGCAGAATACCAAAAGGCTGATTATTCATTTAATCAGCCTTTTTGCTTTTTCACCTTCTATATTGCTAGACCAACCCCCACTGGAGATCACCATGGCTCGCGTCAGCACGTATCTGAATTTTGCCGGTAACACCGAAGCGGCATTTGCATTTTATCGCGGCATCTTTGGCGGCGAGTTTATCGGCCCGATCCATCGTTTTGGCGATATTCCACCGTCACCCGATCAGCCGCCGATGAATGAAGCCGACAAAAACCTCGTCATGCATATCGAGCTGGCGCTGCTGGGCGGCCACGTATTGATGGGTACGGATGCGCCCGAATCAATGGGATTTAAAGTGGTACACGGCAATAGCATCCACATTAATTTGCAGCCCGATACCCGAGCTGAAGCCGAGCACTTATTTAACGGCTTAGCAGTCAATGCCGTGATTGAGACGCCGCTACAGGATATGTTCTGGGGCGCGTATTACGGTTGCTTGACTGATCAGTTTGGTATTCGCTGGATGGTTAATTGCGATAGCGGGATTTGACTCAATCCCGATACCGGCAAAAATAATGGCGCTGATAGCGCCATTATTTTATTGAACTTCGACTTCGGCGGTTTGAATTGCCAAACCCGTTGCCGCCGATAAGGTTTGAGCTAAGGCATCGGCCTTGGCGAGATTACGACGGGTGGCAGACCAATTGGCAAAGGCGAAGCGCTCCACTTGCTCGCTATCGTCTTTGACACCGCAGACCATCAGCCAGATCGTGTCTTTGCGAAACAGATTCGGGTCTTGCTCCAAACGAATCTCGCTAAATGCTTGCACGGGGGCGGAGACCTTATACAGTGGGATCAGCCCAAACAGCATGGTACGACGCTCAAATATGCCATCGTAACAACGCTGCTCGCTAGGCAGCGCCCAAAACAGCGCCATGCCCGCCAAGATCGAATAGTAAAACAAGCCATAGAAATGGTTTTCAAATTGGTCGGACTGCACCAGCGGCTTGCCCCACCACGCCAGCGCGATGAGGGCCAAACCCGATAACCACCAAGCTAAGCTGCTGGTCGTACGATGCACGATCATATTGAATTCCTAGGGTATATGCTGCAGGTTGTTTTAATAATTAATTTTGAGGGCAATACCCTATCAACTCGTGCCAGACCATTGATCTGGCACGGCGCACTTAGTCTTGCAATTTCCACGCGACGGTTTCACCGGCGCGCAGCGGCACAACGACATTTTCACCAAACTGATACTCAGCAGGTACGGTCCAGCTTTCTTTGACCAGCGTGACTTTCTCGCCGCTCACTGGCAAGCCGTAGAAAGTCGGGCCGTTGATCGATGCAAACGCTTCGAGCTTATCGAGCGCACCTGCGGCGTCAAAGACTTCGGCGTACAGCGGCAAGGCGGCGTGCGCGGTGTACATGCCGGCGCAACCACAGCTGTTTTCTTTGGTGCCTTTGGCGTGCGGCGCGCTGTCGGTGCCGAGGAAGAATTTGCTGCGCACTGCGGCATCGTGGCCAGTCACGGCACGCACCAAAGCTTGACGGTGTACTTCGCGCTTTAATACCGGCAGGCAATACAGGTGTGGGCGAATCCCACCTACCAGCATCGCGTTGCGATTCATCAGCAGGTGGTGCGCAGTCACGGTGGCGGCCACATTCGGGCCGGCGCTGGCGACAAATTCAGCCGCGTCTTTGGTCGTGATGTGTTCAAACACCACGCGCAGCGTTGGGAAGCGCTCAAGCAGCGGTTTCATAATGCGATCGATAAAGACTGCTTCGCGATCGAAAATATCAATCTCGCTATCGACGACTTCGCCGTGCACCAAGAATGGCAGGCCAACTTCGGCCATTTTCTCAATCGTTGGCAGCACTTTATTGATGTCGGTACAGCCCGCATCCGAATTGGTCGTCGCGCCCGCTGGATACAATTTCACGCCGTGAACAAAGCCGCTATTTTTGGCGGCAACAATATCATCTGGGGTGGTATTGTCGGTCAAATACAGCGTCATCAAGGGCTGGAAAGACATACCCTGCGGTAGCGCAGCCAAAATACGGTCACGGTATTCGCCAGCCAGTTTTACATTGGTTACCGGCGGTTTTAAATTAGGCATCACAATCGCTCGGCCAAATTCACGTGCGGTGTGCGGCAATACGCTGGCCAGACCCGCGCCATCACGCAGGTGTAAATGCCAATCATCAGGGCGAGCGATGGTAATCGTTTGGGTCATATCAGCGTTTCCGAATTAAAAATAGGAATTTGGTTTCGACTTGCCAGTGCTCAACGAGTTCATTGCCCGTTTGTTTGCAAAACGCAGCAAAATCAGTCGGCGTTGCCGGATCAGTGCAGGTGACTTGCAGCAACTGCCCGCTCTCTAAAGCAGCCAGTGCTTTCTTGGTGCGCAAAATTGGCAAAGGGCAATTGAGGCCCGATAAATCGGTGGCAAGGTTGGCTTCTGGGCGGGTCGACATCGGGCAGACTCTGGCGGCGAAAAGCTTATTGTACCAAGACTTGTTCGGGCATACATTTTTTGCACCCATGCCGCTGGCATTGAACCTTTCTGCAGCGCCCTACTCTGATGTTGCGCGGCCCTTTGGCTGTTTTCATATAGAGACTTGTGCGATGTTCAAGAAATTGTTTGCTTCCATCGGTGTTGGCGGTGCAACGGTCGATACCGTGCTCGATAAGGCCAGCGCATTTCCCGGCGGGGTGATCAGTGGCCACGTGCTGATTAAGGGTGGTAGCGTTGATCAGGCCATTGAATATGTTGATCTGGTCTTGATGACAGAGGCTGAGCAAAAAATGGGCGACGGGGAAGTTCGCGTGGCGCAGCCGCTGGCTAAATTCCGCGTGTCCGGCGCGCTGACGGCCACCGCAGGCTTAGAGCGTCGTCTGCCGTTTTCGCTGACACTGCCCATGGAAACGCCGGTCAATAACGCCCAAGCCTTGGCCAGCCCCGCTTATCCATACACGCCGCACGTCAAAGCGGCGGTGTGGATTCATACCGATCTGGCCATTGCCGCCGCGATTGACGCCAAAGATCGCGATTACCTTGATATTCACCCGCTGCCGCAAATGCAGCGCCTGATCGCGGCGATGGGTACGCTGGGCTTTGCGCATACCAGCACCGATGTAGAAATCGGCACGGCGCGCGTAAATGATATTTACAGCAGCATAGGCTGCTATCAGGAATTTGAATTTCGCCCCATGCAGGGCGGATTTGGGCGGATTCAGGAGGTCGAAATCACCTGCATCGCCCGCCCCGAGGGCGTGCATGTCTTAATCGAGGCCGACCGCCGTTTTAGCCGTGATAGCTATAGCGCCTTATTGATGGATGCCAATTGGAAAAACATCGATTGGGAAAGCCGTTTGCAGCAGTTGCTCAATTAAGGAGCGCAGCGATGAGCATGAAAAAGAAGCTGTTTTATTCCTTGCTGGAAATGCTGCTCAAATGGGTGATGGCGAAAAAAGGCGGCAGCCAATACGGTGCCGCGCCTCACAACACCCAATTTGGCTATGGCAAAAAGCCCTATCAGCACAAAAAACCGTATTACAAAAAATCGCGCTGGTTTGATTAAGCCCGATTAAACACAGGCCTGCATCCGCAGGCCTTTTTTCGCTTCATGCAGTATGCTGTATTCATCCCAAGCCCGTGAGGAAGCCATGATGAAAAAAGTACAGCGCCGCACTGTCGATTTATCCGCCTATCCCGATCTGGTGGTGATTTATTTGGGGCTACGCGTCAATTTCTGGACTGGGATAAAAACCATAATCGGCATCGGCCCACAAATTGCCAAAGCAGTCGCCGATCAGCCTGACGGTTTGCTGCGGCATGAAAATATTATTTTTTCGCTCTTTCCACCTCATGTCGGCATGCGGCAATATTGGCGCGATTTTGAATCCTTAGAGCAATGGGCGCGTTCCGAGCCACATCGGCAATGGTGGCTGCAATTTCTAAAAAATAGCGGCGGCACTGGCTTTTGGCATGAAAGCTATTTTATGCAAGGCGGTATGGAGGCGGTGTACGACGATATTCCTGCCGATATTGGCTTTCTGGCATTTGCGCCACAACGCGAAGCACGGGGCAAGATGTATAGCGCCAGAGATCGCATCAATAAAGGCATGGGCAGCGATACATCCAGCCCAATTCAAGAAAAAGACTATTACGCCAACGAGAAATAAACTGATCGAGTCTTCATCGCGTGAAAAGCCTGCACTGGCATAGTGTCGCGCTGCCTTTACTCAAACCACGCGCAGATTGGCAACAATGTGCGAGCGCAGCAAAAATTCATGGCTCAGCGCAACTTCACTGTGCATAATAAATCCACACCCTCGTCACGCCTGCGGAGTCGATCATGCTTGTGCCTCAACCTCATATTGCGCCCTTTTTCCCGCCACACCGTACTTTGATGGGGCCTGGCCCGTCGGATGTTTATCCTTCCGTCCTTGCCGCCGGCGCCAAGCCGACCTTAGGCCATCTCGACCCCTTGTTTGTCGGCATGATGGATGAAGTTAAAACGCTGCTGCAATACGCATTCCAGACCAAAAATGAGATGACATTGGCCGTTTCCGCGCCCGGCTCGGCCGGGATGGAAGCCTGTTTTGTGAATCTGGTCGAGCCGGGCGAGAAAGTCATCGTCTGTCGCAATGGCGTATTTGGCGAACGGATGCGCCAAAATGTCGAGCGCATCGGCGCGGTAGCCGTACTGGTCGATAATGAATGGGGCAAGCCCGTTGACGTATCAGCCGTCGAAGCGGCGCTGCAAGCGCACCCCGACGCCAAATTTCTGGCCTTTGTGCACGCCGAAACCTCTACCGGCGCGCGCTCGGATGCGAAAACATTGTGTGCGCTCGCCAAAAAGTCAGGCCTGTTGACCATTGTTGATGCAGTGACGTCGCTGGGCGGTATTGAGCTGCGCGTCGATGAATGGGGCATTGATGCGATTTACTCGGGCAGCCAGAAATGTCTTTCGTGCGTACCCGGGCTGTCACCATTGTCGTTTTCGCCTGCCGCCGTCGAGAAAATCAAAGCGCGTAAAACGCCGGTACAAAGCTGGTTTCTCGACCAAACCCTAGTCATGGCGTACTGGGGCAATGCATCAGGCGCTAAGCGCAGCTACCACCACACCGCGCCCGTCAATGCACTGTACGCGCTGCACGAAGCATTGCGCCTACTGGCCATTGAGGGCTTGGAAAACGCTTGGGCGCGCCACGCTGCGATGCATGAGTTACTTCGTGATGGCTTGGAAAAACTCGGGATTGAATTTGTCGTTGACGCCGAATATCGCCTGCCACAACTCAATGCCGTGCATATCCCCGCCGGCGTGGACGACGCCGCAGTTCGCTCGCGTTTGCTGGCCGACTACAATATCGAAATCGGCGCAGGTCTGGGTGCGCTGGCTGGCAAAGCATGGCGGATCGGCTTGATGGGCTACGCCGCACGGCGGGAAAATATTGCCTTACTGCTCAACGCGCTGAGTGAAGTGCTTGGTCAATAAAGCTGGGCATCGGCATTGAATGGCGACACAAAGGCCTTGCGCGGTGTATTGAGCGCAAGGCCTTTTTAGTTGATTAACATGACACGCTGGCAAACGCCGCGGCATGCGGATCGAGCAAATCGGCCGCGGCGGTTTTGCTATCAAACGCAATCGGCGATTCATGGCCTTGCTCGTACAAAATGGCGACCAAATCGGCGTCATCGGTAAATGCCATTTTCTGGCCAAACAGCACCAGCCAATTGCCTGAAATATTGACAATGCGCGCATGTAAGCGTGGTTCATGTTGACGCGCCTGATCGAGCGTAAAGAGCTTGATACCGTTAAATTGAACTGTCATTCGCTTGCTCTCGATTAAATTTAATTAGGGTATATCTCTGAGGGCTATTTTAAATATAGACTTCAGAGATATACGTCAAGATTTTCAAAACATCATAGTCGATCACGCCAGTACCATCCCGCAGCCGTACCTGCAGCCAGTAGCATCACCGGCCAGCTCAGGCCAAGCAAAAACCACAGCAGCACCGTCAGCACCAAGCCAACCACCCACGCGGGTAGATTTTGGCCAAGTGGATTGGCTTTTTTCTGGCCAAATTGGGCGGCGTAGTAATCGTCCATTTCACTGCGCGGTAATGGCGTGTTGCGGCCAATATCGCTAATCCGCTCTTGCTCGCTTGGGGCACGCACTGGCTCGACATTACCATTGGCCGCCGCCACCCGTGCACGGCGTTGCTCTTCAGCCTCCAGATGCTGACGGCCGCCCGCCTCCATCCATTCGGCCAAAATAGAAAATTCGCCATTATCCAACCACACGCCGTGTTCGCGACATTCATCGACGATCACCGGAATATATTGGCTGTACGCGCGGCGGTTCATCATGACGCGGCAGCGGCTACATGGCTTGTAGCGCACCACTTCAGGCTTAACGCGCTCGGCCAAGATTTGTTGCAAGCGGCCGTGATTAATCTCGCGCACTTGCCCCGCCACTTTATCGAGCGCAATTTGCAATGCGCCGGGGGCAAACTGCAAACCATTGCAGCTCGTACAATGACCCACCGTCACATCCAGCGCGCCACCCAGTCGCAATAAGCGCAGCTCGCCGCAGCCATTTGGGCAAGTCAGCTCACTGTGTTCGGCCTGCAGTTTGAAATCCCGAATCGCCAGCAAATCAACGGCATTGTGCAAGCCGCAAAAAGTACACACCAGTTGATCTACCGGCAGCGGCGCGCCGCATCCTGTGCAATTCATAAGCATTTCACCTTCAAAGATGTTGCGAGCTTATGCCCTCGACGCCCGCTTGCGTAGCCTAGTCGCAGCCCTGTTGCCGCGCCGCGACAAGCCTTGGTATTACTCACATAAGGCGTATCCCTAGACAACCCAAAAACCTTGCGCGGGCGCAAATTCTTACAAATTGAGTGGGCGTAGGCTGGACGCACTTTTTCTCAAGGAGCAAATCATGGCAACAACCGCTTTTTTTATTCCAAGTGTGAATTTGATGGGTGCTGGCTGTTTGGCTGATGCGGCCAAAACGATGCAAGGCTATGGCTATAAAAAGGCCTTGGTCGTCACCGATGCGCCCTTGGTGAAAATCGGCGTCGTCAAACGCGTCACCGATTTGCTCGCGAGCCAAGGCATCGCTACCGTTGTATTTGATGCGGTACAACCGAATCCAACCACGGCCAACGTCGCGGCGGGCTTGGCGCTACTGCAAGCCAATGGCTGTGATTGCGTGATTTCGCTGGGCGGCGGCTCACCACACGATTGCGCCAAAGGCATTGCACTGGTGGCAGTCAATGGCGGTGAGATTAAAGACTACGAAGGACTGGATAAATCAGCCAAGCCACAATTGCCGCTGATTGCGATTAACACGACCGCCGGCACAGCCAGCGAAATGACGCGTTTCTGCATTATCACCGACGAAGCCCGTCACGTAAAAATGGCCATCGTTGATAAACACACGACGCCGATTTTGTCGGTGAACGACCCTGAGTTGATGCTGCTCAAACCCGCTGGCTTGACTGCGGCAACGGGTATGGATGCACTGACCCACGCCGTTGAAGCCTATGTTTCAACCGCAGCCACGCCGATTACCGATGCCTGCGCACTGAAAGCCGTTGAAATCATCAGCCAATCACTGCGCCAAGCGGTGAAAAACGGCGACGACATCGTGGCGCGTGAACAAATGGCGTACGCGCAATTCTTGGCGGGCATGGCGTTTAATAATGCTTCGCTCGGTTATGTGCACGCGATGGCGCACCAGTTGGGTGGCTTCTACGATTTACCGCACGGCGTCTGCAATGCGATCTTGTTGCCGCATGTGCAAGCGTACAACAAGCAAGTCGCCGCTAAACGCCTCGGCGACATCGCCCGCGCAATGGGTGAAAGCACCACGGGCCTCAGCGACAATGCCGCCGCGGATGTGTGTCTGGATGCAATCCGCACTTTGTCAGCCGATGTCGGCATCCCCAGCGGCGTAGCGCAACTGGGCGCCAAAGAGGAAGACATCCCAACGCTGGCGACCAATGCCCTGAAAGACGCATGCGGCTTGACCAACCCGAAACAGCCAACGTTTGAAGAAGTGTGCGCGATTTATCGCGCGGCTTTGTAAACGTTACGCGCAATTAAAAACCGCGCCCAAAAGGCGCGGTTTTTTTATTCAAACTTCAAGACTTCAGCTTAAACGGCTTTACGGCGACGAGCTGCCAACAAACCAACTAAGCCCAGACCCATCAAGGCATAAGTTTCTGGCTCTGGCACTGGCGCAGTCACATTGATCAGGTAGGAATAACTATTGTTGGCGCCAGCACCGCCTGAAACATGATTAAACTGGTAATCCAGCGAGCCAGCACCACCAATGAAGTACAAACCCGCTTTGGTCGGAGCAAATGTATTCCAGACAAAATGCCCTAGATTTTGATCGCCACCGAGATTGAAGCCAGAAAATACATTGATTTGCCCAGCATTTGCTTGACCTACTGGCATCAATTCACGCCCTTTGCTATCCCATGCCACGTAGTGCTGAATAATGCAGCTTGGGCAATAGTTGCCATTTACAAAGCGCAGCACCGCATCAAACGACAAAGTCATCGCCGAGCCCGCCGCAACCGTTGCAATGTTGTCGACAAACACATTGCCTTTGGCCAAGTTATCGATTTTGGCGTTATTCACATCAAATGTGCCGTGAATATCGCCATATTTAACATCTGAGCTAACGGTGACCGCTGCTGACGCAAAAGAAGCTACGGCCAACATGGCTGCAGCAAGTAGTGTTTTTTTCAAAGAGATCATTTCTCAATCCTAATTTTTAGTATGTTTAACAGATGCGAACGCATCCATTAGCTCACCTATTTACTAGCGATTAAAAAATAGGCAAGCACTTTCCTATAGCACACTGAAAAATGTTTTGCTGATGCATCACTATATTATTAAGTGCTTGTTTTTAATCATCAATTATCGCAAATATTTCAAAAACCCATTGATCATGGCGATCAGAACCGAGCGCGCCCAAGGCTGAGCTGAGGCCGCATCCGATGAAGTTTTTCCCGCGACATCGAGCCGCGCGCGTACCATACTGCCCATAGTCAATCAGCAGGAAAGCAGCACAATGCGAATCAAACTCTCCAAAGACGAAATGGATGCACTCAAGGAAGTCGGCCGTGGTCTGAAAACCACGCGTTTGAGCCATAAGATTTTCAAAAACGTCAAAGCCCTCACTGGCCAAAAACTGGCGGCCTATGAGCGCAAAACGGGCATTTTGCAAATCACGCCTTTGGGTAAAGAATTTATTTTCATGACGCTGTGCATCGACAGCCTGCGCCTGCTCAAAATCGACCCCACAGTGAAAATCAACGGCGAAGCGCTGGCCTTTTTGCTACGCAAAGGTCACGTTGAAATCCGCGAAGCTGAAGTCGGTCATTTCATCACCCAAAAGGGTGAAGAGTCTTTGGCCGATATCGATTCGCAACTGTAACAACAGACGGGATCACGGCCACGCACGGGCTTGGAACAAGGCAGGGGCAAAGCAACAGATCCACAGCCCGTGGATGCGGAAGTTATAAAATGCGTTGCGATGAATATGCCTACTATGGGTATATTCATCAAAATCAACCATAGAAAAGGCCTGAAACATATACCCAATTCAAGTAAATTTAGTCCGCCTCGCTTTTTGCTTCGCCACTTTTCTGGGCAGCACTCAAGTGCTGGCGCAAATTAACCCGCTGACGAGTGCGCAATGCGCGGCGATGCAGGCGGCGGGCGTGATCACGGCGAATAACCCCGTGCCGTGCGAGCGGCTGCGGCGGGTGAGCTTTCAGCATGTCGATTTTGCTGGCCAAGACCAAACAGGTGAGCTGATCGTGCTCGATGCGGTAGCGCCCCACGTTGGGGCGATTTTTGCCGAGCTGTATCAAGCCCGCTTCCCGCTAAAAAAAGCCGTGCCGCTGGAAAACTATCACGGCAGCGACGAGCTATCGATGAATGACAACAATACCTCAGCCTTCAATGGCCGCGCGATGACGGGTGGCGGCGCGTGGTCGAAACATGCCTACGGTGTCGCGATTGACGTCAATCCACTGCAAAACCCCTACATCAGCGTCGATGATGCAGGCAAAGTACAAGTTCTACCGACGGCCAGTGCAATGAATTTCCTCAATCGGGATGAGCTACGCCCCGAAAAGCCCAAGCGGGCAGGCCTGGTCACCGACGCCGTTGTGGCGATATTCGCGCGGCACGGCTTTGTGACGTGGGGCGGCTATTGGGATGCACCGATTGATTATCAGCATTTTGAAATCGGCAGCCGCGCATTCGTTAATGAACTCATCAAGCAAACACCCGAGCAAGCGAGCCAAACTTTCAATGAATACGTGCGCCGCATTGCGCAAAGCTGCAGCGCAGCCAGTGTGAAAGAGCAGCGTAGCTGCAGTGTTTTAATGCGCAAATAGCGCTCCATCACCACCCATCACAGGGTATATCGCTAAAAAGCTTTACAAGATTTACTCTCAAAGCAATACCCCACATAGTCTCGTTTCCGCCTCGTTCCAATCAAAGCGTAGCGTCGTAGCCGCATGGGCAGGTGCACGCTTTCACTAGATTGATTAGCGCACACCAGCAACGCATCGACGGCAAGTAATTAGTTACACCCTGCAGGGTAATTATTGTTGAGAGTGTAAAAGTACACTTTGGATAGAATCCGCTCAGATTAAAAAATCACAGCGGCATTTTTTTGCGGCATGTGATTGGATAAGCATTTATCCGAATGGCGACCCGAATTATGAAAATGCTAAAAATTTCATCGGGTTGGAAAAATATAACGCCCAGCGCCAATTGAGCCGAATCCGGCGCACAAGGGTTAATACTGATCATCACTTTTGCGAGATTACATGAAATTATCAACCTTCAACTGGCAGTCGATTGCGACTTGTTTATCCACCGCAGCCTTGCTCACCGCGTGTGGCGGCGGCGGTGATCTGGTGATTATTCCGACCCCAACACCAACGCCGCCAGTCACTCAGTGGACAGGCCCCAAGCAATTTAACCTGACCCAGCCAGAAAAAGGCAGCAACATCAGCCCAGTGACGCTGAGCAGTACAGGCGGCACGACTGATTTAGATGGCACGCTGCGATACTTCCAATCGACGGTCAGCCAAGTGGCCGGCTCAGAACAATTGGGCTTGAGCGCCGGACAACCATGGCGCGAAGACAGCAACAAGATCTCGCGCAGCACACAAGTATTTAATGGCAAAAAGCAATTTTCAGTCGACTACCCCGACGGTAAATCGGTCAGCCTGATTGGCGGCGGCACCGCCAACCAAGCGGCTGCAGTGCGCGATTTTATTGCACTGTGTACGCCGGGCAAACGCTATTACATGATCAACGACGCAGCGCGCGCGGTGTATTCAGGCAGCTTGGCACCGTTGAATGGCCAAGTGCTGCAAGCCAAAAATTTCACCGCAGCCAGCTGCTCAAACCCTGCAAGCGTGATGCAATTTGATGGCGCGGGCAATGTGACGCTAAATCAAAGCGGCACAACGCCCGAAACATTGAGCGCCAGCGAAATGCGCTTGCTCGCCGACGGCGGCATGCTCATTGCTGCCGATGGCCAAGGCATTCGTAGCATGAAGCTATTTGAAATCAGCGATGCCAGCAGCACCCGCCTGATGATTCAGGAGTTTGTCGTGTACGCGGCCAACCCCAGCAAAAACATCATCCGTATCTGGTACTAACCCGCCATGGCGAAAAAAAGCCGCAGCCTATCAAAGGTCTGCGGCTTTTTTATTTCGCGACTGAATTAGTTACATACACCTAAATCAGCCCACACCGAGGCGCTCGGGCTCGGTTGCTCACCTGTCGTCCACCATTTGTTTTGCCAGTTATGCTTGCCAAAGCTCACTTTATTCCCTGCTGTGGCATAGATTTGGCTCGCCGACCATGCTGCGTAGCAACTGCCCGCCACTGGGGTCGCCGTTGGTTTAATGGTCGGAGTGGCGCTGGGTTTGGCACTTGGAGTAGCTGTCGCCACTGGGCCAACCGTTGGTTTGGGCGTTGCGGTCACAAGCGGTGTTGCGCTCGGTTTTGGTGTCGCAGTTGGCGCAGGGCTGGCACTGCCAGCCCAAATATCACTCACCGGAACCGCATTAACCGCACGTGCAAATGGCGTCAGGCCATACATATCAAGCAAAGTACGCAGCACGCCGTAATGATCAACGCGGCTGTAGTTCACACTCGGCGCAATGCCCGCACCAACCCAGATCATCGGAATACGATTTGCAGTACCACTCGAATCATCTTCGTCAAAAGTCACGATCAACAGGCTGTTATGCGTTTTGGCCCATTGCGCATAGGCATCGAGATTATTGCGCACCCAAGTATCGCCCGTACTGATCGAACAATCGTGCATATCGCTACAGAGATCTGGCACAACAAAAGACAGCGTCGGCAATTTACTAAAATCACCGGGGAAACGGGTAAACATCAGATTGCTGCTGGCAGGTACATTGCTGAAATTCACCCACGGGTTATGCTTGCGCGCATAATTTCCCGATTTACACCCTGTATAACCGTCACTGGGCATACTTTCCGAGTAACCCGCAAAGCTATAACCCGCCGCCAGCAATGAAGCACCCAAATTCGCAGTATTGCCAAAGCTATTGGGGCAAGCGTCGCTCGTCACACCTTGCGTATCCCCTGAAAACAAGGCGATATAGTTTGGCTGACTAGGATGCGTCACCGCATAAGCTTGGGCAAAGTTAGCGCCCTGCGCAGCCAAACTATTGATATAAGGAGCCGAGCTGCTGCCGATGATCTGCGTGTCTTTCTTGTTTTCCAGCAGCACGACCACAACGTGATCGTATTTTGGCATTGCCGCATTGGCTGATAATGACAATATTGAACCGCTGATGAGCGTAGCAAGCCCTGTTGTAAAAGTAAGTTTCATCTTATTTCCCCGTGATTATCGTTATAGCGCCGCTTTACTACGGCAGTAGCGAAGTGTAAGAGAACAAGATGACACGCAGGTGCAATCCAACTAAAACGTAAAATAAAACGCTCGAAAATGTGAAGTGACTCACTTTCAAACCATCGCAGCGCCAGCACGACCATCCATCCGAACTCGCCCCGTCTTGCGCGGCATCTGCCTATAACTTTCACACAAGCCGCGTTTTTCTACGCCCTTGTTCATAAGAAAAAGCAGTTTGACGATAGGAGCTCGCGATGAAATTACTCACTACGATGGTGCTTGGCGCCAGCTTGGCCGCCCTGCAAAGCGCCGCCTTGCACGCACAGGACGGCACTTTGCTTGCCCGTGGCAAATACTTGATGGAAGGCCCCGTGGCCTGTGGTAACTGCCATATGACGCGTGGCGCGCAAGGTCAGCCTTTGCCAGAAAAAGGCCTTTCAGGCGGTATGTTGTTTGATGAACCGCCCTTTAAGGCCTACGCCGCCAATATTACGCCCGATAAAAAAACCGGCATCGGCAATTGGAGCGAGGCGCAGTTGGCCAAAGCGATTCGCGAAGGCATCCGCCCCGATGGCAGCGTAATCGGCCCGCCGATGCCGATTGGGTTTTATCGCTCGATTTCCGATCAAGATCTCAAAGCAATCGTCACCTATCTAAAAGCCCAGCCTGCCGTTGCCAATCCCGTACCCAAATCGCAATACCACATGCCGCTGCCGCCTAATTACGGCCCGCCCGTAGGTAAAATTGCGACGCCGCCGAGCAGCAATAAAGTGAAATACGGCGAATATCTGGCCCAGATTTCGCACTGTATGGAATGCCATACCCCACGCGATGCGAAGGGCATGCTGCAACTCGATCAACTCGGTGCGGGCGGGCAAAATTTCAAAGGGCCTTGGGGCGAATCGGTTTCAGCCAATCTCACCCCCGTGGCGGAAGGACTCAAAAACTGGAGTGATGCCGAAATCGCTGCAGCGATCCGCACCGGTAAAGATAATCAAGGTTATCCACTCAAACCCCCGATGGGCTTTGCCTTTTACGAGCACATTAGCGAAAGCGATATGGGCGCGCTGATCGCTTACCTGCGCTCACTAAAGCCACAAAAATCACCACACTAATCGCCATCGTACCGCCAATTCCCCACAGCCCCTCCAGCCGGGGCTGTTTTAATATTCAACAGGGTATATCTTTCAAATTAATCATCTTCAATGTCTTTAGGAATATACCCATCAGACCGCCAAAGAAACAGCCTTTCCGCTGCAACATTCCCCGCCTCATTTGACCCTGATCACTGCAAGCCTCGTGAAAAGGTTTATCCTACAAGATCATGTCTATGAAGGACGTATCATGCTTAAAAACTCATCGACCCGATACGGTCAGGTGGCGCGGATATTTCATTTGCTTGGCGTACTCGCGGTGGTGGCTGCGCTCGTATTGATCGAGCTCAAAGGCTATTTCCCCAAAGGCGACCCGCTGCGTGATGGGCTGAAATATGCGCATATTCAAGCTGGCCTGATCGTGTTGCTGCTGGTATGGCCGCGCTTGCTGTGGCGCTTTGGCAATCCGCCGCCCGCCATTACACCCACACCGAAAAAAGAAACCATGCTGCTTGCACATCTGGTGCATTGGGCTTTGTATGGCCTGATGATCGCCCTGCCAATTTTGGGGATTGTTTTCGTGCAAAGCGCGGGTAAAAGCGTTGATTTCTTTGGCTGGGTTTTACCCGTGCTGTTCACCGTGCCCACCGAGTCGGCGCGCGATGTGAAAGAAATCCACGAATTACTTGGTAATGTCTTAATGTGGGGCGCGATCTTGCACGCTGCCGCCGCCATTTGGCACCACCGCTTTGTGAAAGACGACACGCTCACGCGGATGTTTGGGCGCTAAGTCCCAATTTTGTGAGCCACCCAAGCCGCCTTGCGCGGCTTTTTTCATGCTCTGCAGCGGCAAATCTGCCTTGCATTTTGCTTGTCACGAAACCGTCACCAGCTTGTCATTCCTACGACTTAGCATGCTGTTTTTAAAAATAAAACTCAAGGATGATGGATATGTTTCGACTACGTACGATAAATCTAGTGTTGGCCACAGCCCTAGCTGGCGCGGCATTGCCTAGCCAAGCGGCATTGTTATTGGGAATCGGTGAAATTGGCGGTTCAGCCGATCTATCTGGCCTGACGGGCACACTGGAAAACGGCCTGAAAGCCAATATTCTGGGCGGCATGGGCTCGGGTTTTGCCTGGGCAGGCGGCAATACTTTTATCGCCACGCCTGATCGCGGCCCGAATGCCACAGCCTGGAATAGCGCAGTCGATGACACCAGCAGCTATATTTCGCGCTTTCATACGCTCAATCTCTCACTGCAAAGCAATACCAAAGCGGGCGAATTGCCATTCCAAGTCAATGCCAAGCTCGCATCAACCACCTTACTTTGGTCGGCGGATAAGCTCAATTACGGCACCGCCGGCACACCTAATACCGCAGGGCTGAGCAACAGCAGCGGTCGCAATTATTTTACTGGCCGCTCAGATGCATTTGACGCCAGCAAAGGCTCCAACAATAGCAACAACGCCCGTTTCGACCCGGAAGGCGTGCGCGTATCTAACGATGGGAAAAGCGTATTTGTGTCGGATGAATATGGCCCATACGTGTATCAATTTGACCGAGCCACCGGCGAGCGTATTAAGGCGTTTGAACTACCAGCTAGCTTGGCTGTGAAAACCTTGGGCTCAACCACGGCGGCCGAAGACAAACCGGTGAACACCAGCGGCCGCGTGGCCAACAAAGGCATGGAAGGCTTGGCGATTACCCCCGATGGCAAAATGCTGGTCGGCATTATGCAAGCGCCTTTGCTGCAAGATAATAAAGGCCAAGTTCGCATCGTGACGATCGACGTCGCCACTGGCGAGACCAAACAATTTGCCTATAAATTGACCGATGGCTCGGGCGTGAGCGAAATCGTTGCGATCAACGATCACGAATTCTTAATTGATGAACGTGATGGCAAAGGTTTGGGTGACGGCAGCGCAGCAGGCGTAAAAAAAGGTTATCGCATCGACATCAGCGGCGCGACACCGATTCCAAACGACAGTATCAAAGGTGATTTGAGCAAATATCTGGTCAGCAAAACGCAGACTAGCACCGTTGATGTCGTTGCCATGCTGACCAAGCCGACGAGCGAAGGCGGTGCAGGGCTGACTGCTGCGCAAGTGCCCGCGAAAATCGAAGGCTACGCTTTTGGCCAAGACGTGACATTTGAAGGTAAAACCCTGCATACGCTGTGGGTGGCCAATGACAATGACTTTGTTTCAGGCGTTGCTGGGCAAAACAAATTTTACGTTTTTGGTCTGACCGACAGCGAGCTAGGCGGGCACTTTGTACCACAAGCCATTACAGCCCCCGTACCCGAGCCAGAAACCTACGCCTTGATGGGCATGGGCTTGCTGGGTTTGTGCGTGGCACGTCGTCGTAAAACACAACGCTAAGCGGTCATCACTCTAAAACGGCGCATAGATTTGCGCCGTTTTTCTTTGGCCCCAAACACTCGCGCAGCCGCGCTTTTGTAGGGGATAAAGACTATTCCTCACTCCCACTGCGGGGTTTATGGTGACTCTTTCGCAGCAAGGAACACCAGCATGAGCCAATACGCCGCCGAATACCTCAGCAAAGTGGGCGCCTTAATCCAACGCGTTCACGACGAGCAAATCTCACAATTGCAAACAGCCGCCATGCGCATCGCTGATACCCTGCAAGCCGGTGGATTGCTGCATGTGTTTGGTAGCGGTCATTCGCAACTGCTTGCCGCCGAGCTGTTTTACCGCGCCGGTGGTCTGGTGCCAGTGAATGCGATCTTGGATTTACCGCTATCGGTGATGCAAGCAGCACGCCGCTCGACGTGGCTGGAGCGCGTTCCGGGCTACGCTGCGCAATTACTGCAAGACGAGCCGCTGGCCGCGGGCGATGTGATCATCGTGATTTCCAATTCAGGCCGCAATGCCGTGCCGATTGAAATTGCCCAAACTGCCAAAGCACAAGGCGTTTACGTGATCGCGCTGACCTCGCTCGCCTTCTCACGCTGCATGAGCTCGCGCCACGCCAGCGGGAAACGATTATTCGAAGTGGCTGATTTGGTGCTCGATAATTATGGCGACAATGGCGATGCACTAATCGCGATTCCCGGCAGCACCAGCAAAGTCGCCGCCTCATCCACCGCCGTCGGCAGTGCTTTGCTGCAAGCTTTGGTGGCGGCCACGGTGGGCGAGCTGGCTTCGCGGGACATCGATCCACCAGTATGGCAAAGCGCCAATGGCGATGCGGGTGAAGCGCGTAATGCGGCGCATTGGGATGCGATGCATACGCGGATTAAGCGACTCTAAGACATACTCATACACTGTATCGGCTTAAAATTCATTTGGGATATTGACTTCATCAACATACCCAAGCAAAGGCAATATCTACTTTGACCCAAGCAGGGGGATTGCTTAGGCTCGCGGATTATTCACACGAGTATATTTATGAATTGGCTCTACCTTGCCATCGCCATTATTGCCGAAGTCATCGCCACCTCGGCACTGAAAGCCTCAGCGGGCTTTAGCCGCCTGATGCCATCGATTTTGGTCGTGGTGGGCTACGGCACGGCGTTTTATTTTCTTTCGCTGACTTTGCGCAGCATACCGCTGGGCATTGCCTACGCGCTGTGGTCCGGCGTTGGAATCGTCTTGGTCAGCATCATTGGCTGGTTTTTGTACCAGCAAACGCTCGATTTGGCGGCGATGATAGGGATCGGATTGATTATCGCCGGGGTGCTGGTAATTAATTTATTTTCCAGCGCTGCCGCGCACTGAGCCCATGCACTACACAGGGGTATATCCATACACATCAATTTTGAAATTGATATCATGGATATACCCCAACAGACATCAACTAGGCTTCAGTATTCAAATCAATCTGCCGGATCGAGCCCAGCCCTGCCGTTTCTCCTAGCCACACGCCGCTGGCTCGCATTTTTGCCAGCACCACATCGGCCGATTTCTCGCTCATTGGCGTCGATACCGATTGCACCGATAAGGCCCCCACTCCCGCCTCGGCTAAAGTGCGAATCTGGTTGAGGCCACCTTGCCAGAGTTTGAGCTCGACAAAGGCCGCATCGCCGCTATCGACCCAGCCATTGTGATCCGTATCGAGCTGCGCCAGCTCGGCAAATCCATCGCCGCTTTGCGCGCCAAATAGCTCACGCCCGTTATCGACTTTGCCATTGCCATTGCGGTCAATAAACAGCATTTCAGCTTGCGGTAGGCGTAGCGATTCGGCCTTGCCATCGGCGTCCAGATCAAAGCTCACCGCCTTGTGCGCCAAGGCCATGCTCGGCGCGCCAAAATCGAGCACCAAGGGATCGCGCAGCACCGATTGACTGGCTGCGGCGAGCGAAAATGTCGCCTCGCGCGAGAGCGAAAAATCGAGCCCAAATTGCCGCTGGCTGCCATCGGCCAGGCAAACATTGCCGCGTCCGCTCATGCTGCACGACTCGACCTCGGCGACCTGCGTGATGGTCGTGAATTCAAACCACGTGGGTGCCGTGGTGGGTGCGGCTAGTAACGAAGGCTCAGCCTGGATCGGGGTCATTGAGGCGGTCGTCGGCGCAGTGGGGTGATCGCCAAACAGCATTTCAAGCAAGGTTTGAAAACGCTTGCGCCGCGCCTCCAGCATCAGTTGCAGATCATGTCCTTCCACTGTGGCAGGGCTGGGCTTGGCTGAGGTGGCCGCCGATGTTGCCGCCGCTTTGGCCTGCGAAAACATCTGCTCGAATACATTGGCGGCATGCACCTTGATCTCGGTACTTTGCCAGCTAACACGTGCTTCATCGTGAGTACTGCTCAGTTGCAAATCGCTATTGATAATGTGCATGACAAGGCTCCAAAACAGAGTTGGGCTTCTGCTCATGCATAAGCCATGCCAGCTGCGATCTTGGCGCTGTCGCCTATTTTGTACGCTGTGGGAGCCCGATTACTGACGCAAACAATTTGTTGGCGTAAGATGCGCAGCAATCTGGATGATGATTAGGGTTTTCACCTATGCGGCCATTTTACCTAGGCATTCTGTGAAATACCCAGCCATGTATATAAACAAGAACCAGATAAATAAAGACTTTGGCGATGATACTGCGCCATTATTCCGACACCCTTTGCGTGTCATTTGCTCAAGAAGGTAGCCCAATGCAGCACGATGGTGAATTTATTTTCTCGCGCGAAGCTGTTTCCCGCATGACGGGGGAGAGCGAATACGATCAGGAATACCTGCATTGGTTTTGCACCCAATGCCTGATTCAGATTAATGCCGCGGTACAGGACATCAATAATGCCTACGATGGCCAGCGCCATATCGACCATAAATTGCCGAGCTTTTTAACCGGCCGCTTTGCCTGCATCAAATTTCATTTTGATCAGCTCAAAAGCTGTACTGAGCAGTTTCGCAATCATCAAACGATTGAAACTATCTTTCGCAATACACTCAATGATTGCGTTAAAAACATCGCGCAAGCGCGCGAAAATGCCAATTACCTTTTGAGCCTGTTCAAGGCTTAAGCCGAAACAGCCGCCGGTTGCGGGGCGTATCGACGGCTTAACACGCCGGTACGCCCACCGTCAGCGCCAAACCGCCCAGCGACGTTTCTTTATACGTGTTGTGCATATCCATACCGGTGCGATACATCGTCTCGATCACTTTATCGAGGCTCACTTTGTGCTCACCGCTTTCGAGCAAGGCCAATTGTGCGACCTTGATCGCTTTTTCGGCGGCAACGCCATTGCGCTCGACACAGGGGATTTGCACCAAGCCGCCGACCGGATCACACGTTAAGCCCAGATGATGCTCCATGCCGATTTCAGCGGCATTTTCGACTTGCTCCAAGCTACCGCCCAACACCGCACAATACGCGCCCGCCGCCATCGAGCAGGCGACGCCCACTTCGCCCTGACAGCCCACTTCCGCACCGGAAATCGACGCATTCATTTTGTACAGCATGCCGATCGCCGCCGCGGTCAGTAGAAAATCAACGACGCCCGCTTCGTTTGCGCTCGGCGTGAAGTTACGGTAGTACTGCAACACCGCTGGGATAATCCCTGCCGCGCCATTGGTCGGCGCAGTCACAACGCGGCCGCCGCTGGCGTTTTCTTCCGACACCGCCATCGCATAAATCATCGGCCAGAGCATAAAATCGCTGCGCCCCTGCATTTGCAGGCCGATCATTTTGCGGAAAATCGTCGGCGCACGACGCTTGACGTGATAATCGCCCGGCAGCTCGCCCTCGCGAGTACAGCCGCTTTGTATGCATTGCTGCATCACATTGGCGATGTCGAGTAGTTGCGCTCGCACTGCGTCTTCCGATTGCAAAGCCAATTCATTGGCCAGCACAATTTGCGCAATCGATTTGCCTTGCGCGCGGCAATGCGCGAGCAAATCCGCTGCACTTTGAAAAGGAAATGGCACTGCTATCGTGGCCTGAGCGGTATGCCCAAATTCGTCTTCGCGCACGACAAAACCACCGCCGACCGAGAAATAAATCTCGCTAGCGAGCTCTACGCCATTTGCCGCAAAAGCGCGAAACTTCAGCCCATTGGAGTGCTGCTTCAAAAACAAATGCTTGTGCAATTGAATGTCAGCAGCAAAGCCAAAAGCCACCGGATGACGTGCGAGTAGCAATAGCTGAGCATCCGCTTGCTTGAGTTGATTGAGCCGCAGTGGAATCAGGTCGGGGTCGATATTACGCGGTGTATAGCCTTCCAGACCAAGCAAGGTAGCGCCTATCGAGCCATGCCCCTCGCCCGTTAGTGCCAGCGAGCCATAAAAATCGACCTGCACCCGCGCCACCTGCTCCAGCGTTCCCGCCGTATGCAATTGATCGACAAAGGCTTTGGCCGCAACCATAGGGCCGACGGTATGCGAGCTCGATGGCCCGATGCCGATTTTGAATAAATCAAAGACACTTAACATTGCAACTCCCGCAGGTAGGATCACCACCCGCACAAAAGCAAACGGGTCTGTTACCCGTTTGCTTGTTGGTCATCATTACAAATAGCTACCGACAAAATCACCCGCAATCCCGATCAGCCCCATCACAAAGATAAAACCGGCCGTGCGTGATTGATAAATCATCAAGCGCGGAATCCGCTTCATCAACATCACTGGCATCAGGTAAGCATAGATGGCAATCACGGGCGCCGACAATGCACCGATGATCTTCAGAATCGGTGGGTTATACACCGCCAAAAACCACAAGCCGACCATCATCGCCACGGTCACAATCAGATTGATTTTCTTGCGATTCAATTGCGCTTCAGCGGCAGGATTGCCCCACGCCATCACGCGGGTAGTAATGCCCACCAGACCTTCGCGCGTCCCGACAAAATGGCCGAAATACGAGCTGGCAATCGCCAAAAATGCGATCAGTGGAATCAAATATTTCAAGACTGGCTGCGATACGACCAATGACATGGTGGTCAGAATATCGATGTTTTTCTCTTGCGCCATCGCCAAGACTTCGGGCGAAGTGGCCAGCACCATCGAGAACACAAAGAACATCACAAACACCAGCAAAATCAAGGAAGTCCATTTGATGATGCCGTCGGTGCGTTGCACCGCTTCATCGGCCCCAAACTGGGCGCGATACGAGGCAGCCAAAGTCGAGCACACGGGCGAAAAGTTCATCGCAAACACCAAGACCGGAAACAGCAGCAAGATATTTTTCAGTACATCGCCCGTTTCAAACGGCACACTGAACACGGCGGTATTCCATTGCGGCACCATATACAGCGATAAACCCGCCAGCAAAATAATCAGCGGAAAAGTCATCAGCGAGGTCACACGCACCATCACTTTTTCACCCGCCAAAATCACGCCCGTTAAACCCGCCAGCAACAAGAACGTCAGTACGGCGCGTGGGAAGCCGACAATACCGAGTTGATGATCCAAAAACGACGCAACGATATTGGTCACGCCCGTCGCATAGCCGACGCAGATCGTCACAATCGACAGAAAGTACAATATCGACACCGCAAAGCCGACATTGCGCCCCAGATCATATTCGACCGCGCCGATAATATCAGTCGGCTTGGGGCACGAAGCCACCACGCGCGTAATCCCGCGATGCGCGATATACGTAATCGGAAAAATAATCGCAGTTAAAATCACCATCGGCCAAATCCCGCCCAAACCAGCGCGAATCGGCAAATACAAAATCCCCGCCCCGACGGCGGTACCAAAACAGGTCAATACCCATTCCCAGTCTTTTCGATCCAAAGTCATACCCAACCTCGCTCATCAAGCAGCACACAGAAAACAGCTTTTTTCTCACATCCCACGAGTACAAATTACACGCCTCTCGCAGAAAAAGATCTGTGACTTAATTACGCTATCCAATTGAAATCAAATGGTTTTTGACCCTCATCAACGGGAACTTTTTACAACATTAGGGGTTTTAATTATTGAATCATTTCATTGCTTCAGCGTGCCGCCTGCGAGCAACTTCGCACTCGTTATGGTTGCGAACTTAATTCATGACAATGCGAGCAATGGATCGCTATAGCTGACTCGTTGAGCAGCAACGATTAAAACGTATTGAGCTGGATTGCGCATTCAGAGCCTAAAAAAAAGCCCCCGCAATATTGCGGGGGCTTATGGGTATATTCATCAAATCAATGCTAGAAAATAAATACAAAGATATACCTAGCGTTTCTCACCATGCAGCAAGGCTTCATTGGCATCTTCAAAACTCATTTCATGGTTTTTCACAAAACGCGTTTTGTATTTCCAGCGATAACCAAACCAGATGGCAAAGAACATCGGAATACCGATATACGTTGCAATCACGCCGATCCAGTCAATATTTCCGGCGACAAAGGCCTGATAGTTTTGCCCCAGCATTACGACCAAACACAGCGCAAAGGCAAATAGCGGCCCGTAGGGGAAGAATGGCGATTGGTACGGCAGCTCATCGAGCGTATGGCCTTGCGCCAAAAAGCCTTGGCGGAAGCGATAATGACTAATCGCAATACCCAGCCACGCGATAAAGCCCGTCATCCCCGACATATTCAATAGCCATAGATACACGGTTTTATCTTCGCCCAGCGCGGTCAGGAAGCACAACATCCCCACCACGGTGGTGGCGTACAACGCATTGCGGGGCACGCCGTTATCGGCCAGTTTGCCAAAGATTTTGGGCGCCAAGCCTTGCGTCGCCAGCGTATAGAGCATACGCGTTGACGCGTACATACCTGAGTTACCCGCCGAGATAATCGCCGTTAAAATCACCGCATTCATCAGCGCAGCCGAGAAGGCCAAACCGGCATTTTGGAACACCAGCGTGAATGGGCTGACGCCAATATCGCTGATGTCATTTTTCAGCAAGTGCGGGTCGGTGTACGGAATCAGCATGCCGATCAGGAAAATTGCGATCACATAAAACAGCAAAATGCGCCAGAACACCTGGCGAATCGCGCGTGGGATTGCGCGGTGCGGGTTTTCTGCTTCACCTGCGGCCACCCCAATCAGCTCAGTACCTTGGAATGAAAACCCTGCGACCATCATCACGCCAATCATCGCCGGCAAGCCGCCGACAAAGGGTGCGTCACCGGTGGTAAAGTTATGCCAGCCCGCTTGCTCGCCGCCATGCATAATGCCGGCGATCATCAAAAAGCCGGTGACGATAAACACGATGACCGTCACCACTTTGATCAGCGAGCACCAAAATTCAGCCTCACCAAAACCCCGTACCGAGATGTAGTTAAGGCCAAACATCACCGCCAAAAAGCCTGCGCTCCAGTAAATACCGGGTACATCCGGGAACCAGAACGCCATAATCAGCTGCGCGGCAACCAGCTCAACGGCAATAGTTACCGCCCAGTTGTACCAGTAATTCCAACCCAGTGCGAAGCCAAAACCGGGGTCAACAAAGCGCGCGCCATAGGTCGCGAACGAGCCCGATACCGGCATATACGCCGCCAACTCACCGAGGCTGGTCATCAGGAAATACACCATCAGGCCAATCAGCAAATACGCCGCCATCGCGCCGCCGGGGCCCGCTTGCGCAATCGTCGCGCCCGAGGCGACAAACAGGCCAGTGCCGATTGAGCCGCCAATCGCGATCATGGAAAGATGGCGCGCTTTTAGATTGCGCCGCAGGGTATTGGGGGGAGGTGTCGTAGTCATCGTAGTATCGACGCAGCTCGTTTGATTAAAAAACAAGCAGCGATGATGCACGAAAAATAGCCACTTGTCGTTTGTGGCTATCCCTAGCTTTGCGTTTTAGCAGACTAAAGCCGGAAAATTCACGCCGAAAATGGCTGCCGCCAATGAATATGCGCTGGCACCCAGCTCGACTGCACGGGCTCACCCGCCAGTAAAGCCTGTACCCGCGCCAGACTTTGCTCGGCTAGCCCAGCACTGTCTTGCACTACGGCATTGATTGGCCGCGGCATACAATCGAGTAGGCGATGATCGTCAAAACTCATCAGGTATTCTGGCGCGGTTTTGAAATGATCAAGTTCATTCATAAACTCCAGCGCCCCTTCCAGCAACGAAATCGACGCGCAGAAAATCGCTTCGGGATAACGACCGAGCTGGCTATAGCATTCGGCCATCATCGTATAACCGCTGTGCTGGTGATAATCGCGGTGGGTAATCAATTGCGGATTGGGCACCAGCCCAGCCGCTTGCCATGCTTTTTGGTAGCCTGCCAAACGGTCAACGCTGGGCGACAAATCCATCAAACCGCCAAAATACGCAATCTCGCGCACGCCTTGCGCCAGCGCTTTGGCGATCAGCTCAAACACTTGCTCTTCGGCATTACTCACAACAAAAGGCAGATTACTGCCGATCACGCGCCGATCAAGCAGCACCAGCGGCATGCGCTTGGCCCATTTGGCGTAGAGCTTGGCATGATTGGTACATGGCACCAGCATCAGTCCGTCCACTTGCCGCGCTAGGAGTTGCTCGACTGCTTTGATTTCCATCTCGGCGTCGTCATTGCTACTCACCACAAACAATTGAAACCCTGCATCACGACACAATGGCTCCAGCGTTTGCGCCAACATCGCGTGGGCAAAGTTGGTTAGCTCAGGGATCACCAAGCCTAGCGTGCCACTGCGGCGTGAGCGCAGCAAACGCGCCGAGGCCGAAGGTTGAAAATGATTGTCGGCCGCCACCTGCTGCACGCGCGCCACCGTGGCCGCTGCAATCCGATATTGCTCGGCGCGGCCGTTCAAAATCATGCTGGCGGTGGTTTTCGACACCCCGGCCAATTTTGCAATGTCGGCGATGGTTAGGCGTTCAAAGGCAGTCATGCCTGCTCCAAAAAGATAAAAAGCCGATGCCAAGGTCTCTTTGCATCGGCCTTTAAGATGAGGGTCGGCATATCGCCCGACCCTTTTTCAATCATTATTACTGTTTCACCAAATCCAAAGGCACTGGGATAAATTTATCCACCGCTTCGCCTTTGCCCAGTTTAATGGCCGTATCAACGCCCATTTTACCGATTAGCTCAGGTTTTTGTTGCACGGTGGCCGACATTTGCCCCGCTTTCACCGAATTCACCGCATCTGGGGTTGCATCAAAGCCAACGACGATGACATTTTTCAGGCCAGCCGCTTCAATCGCTTTCAATGCACCCAAGGCCATTTCATCGTTATGCGCAAATACGCCTTTAACGTCTTTATTGCCTTGCAGGATGTTTTCCATCACGGTAAGGCCTTTGGCACGGTCAAAATCAGCCGCTTGTTTTGCGGCCAGTTTCACATCGGCTTTACCGTCGATCACAGAGTGGAAACCTTGACCACGTTCACGCGCTGCCGATGAGCCAGGAATGCCTTCCAACTCGACGAGATTGCCTTTGCCACCGATTTTTTCGAGCAAGAATTCAGCCGCCATTTTGCCGCCAGCAACGTTATCGGACGCGATGTGTGCGCTCACTTCGGCGCCATTGACGCTGCGATCGAGTGATACAACTTTAATGCCGGCTTTGAGCGCTTCTTTGACGACCCCCGCCACCGCGTCTGAATCCGCAGGGTTAATCAAAATCACTTGGACTTTTTTCTGGATCAAATCTTCGATATTCGAGATTTGTTTGGCCGAGTCATCCTGCGCATCAACCGTAATCAGTTTCACCCCCTGCGCTTTGGCTTCGGCATCGGCACCGTCACGCAATGCGACAAAGAATGGATTGTTTTGCGTTGAGATCGCCAAACCAATGCTCAGCGCGCTACTCGCAGCAGGCTCCGAGGCTGCTTGAGTATCTGGGCCTTGTTTTGAACAAGCGATCAGGCCTGTTGCCAGCAAGCCAATTAACAGCGGTGAAAGAATGCGTTTCATATCTAACTCCAATCAATTATCTGAAGAATGGCCGCCAGCTCAGGATAAGGGCGGCACATCCTCTTGGTTTAACATCGACTTACTTCAGGAACACGGCAAAATACTTTTGCCTTAATACGAACTACTTTTTGTTGGCACGATCGAGCAAGACCGCCAGCAAAATCACAACGCCTTTAATCACTTGCTGGTAGAACGACGACACGCCCAGCAAATTCAAACCATTATTCAAAATACCGATCAGCAAAGCGCCGACCAAAGTACCGAAGATCCAGCCGCGGCCACCGGTCAGGCTCGTACCACCGAGCACCACCGCTGCAATCGCGTCCAACTCATAGCCTGTACCTGCAGTTGGTTGAGCCGAATTCAAACGGGAAGTCAGGATCATCCCGGCTGTCGCAGCCATCGCGCCAGATAAGGTGTAAACCCAGATTTTGATGCGATCCGTTTTAATCCCCGACAGGCTTGCAGCTTCTTCATTACCGCCGACGGCATACACATGGCGGCCAAAGACGGTGCGTTTCAGCACAAACCAGAACACGACAAACATCACCAGCATCATGATGACTGGCACAGGGATAAAGCCCGCCACATAGCCACCACCAAGCATCGCGAAAAAGTCGCTATTCAGGCCCGTAATGGGGCGACCTTCGGAGAACACCAGCGATAAGCCGCGTAAAATCGTCATCGTGCCCAAGGTGGCAATAAAGGGTGCAACTTTGCCTTTACTAATCACCAAGCCATTGATCATCCCCATCCCAGCACCAGCCAAAATACCGACGCTGGTCGCCACCACGGGATCAATCCCGTGGCTGAGCATCAAGGCGGTGAGCACGGATGAGAGCGCCAAAATCGAGCCGACCGACAAATCAATCCCGCCGAGCAAAATCACCAGCGTCATGCCGAAGGCAATCAACGCGTTGATCGAGACCTGACGGAATACATTGAGTAAATTGCCGACGGTTAAAAAGTCTGGGCTGGTAATCGCCAAGCCGGCAGCCAACACCAGCAGCGCCAAAAATGGACCCAATTTCTGTAGCGTGGCCTTTTGTTGTACGTTCATTTCAAACCTCCTGTTGCTGCAGTCATAATCGTTTCGGCGGATGCCTGGGCAAAAATGCCCGCCTGCCGACCTTGGTGCATCACCAAAATGCGGTCGCTCATGGCAAGGACTTCCGGCAATTCGGAAGACACCATCACAATGGCCACACCGGACTGCGCCAACTCATTGATAATTTGGTAAATTTCGGCTTTCCCGCCGACATCGACACCGCGCGTTGGCTCGTCGAGGAACAGCACTTTGGGCGCAATACCCAGCCATTTGGCAAACACGACTTTTTGCTGATTACCGCCAGAGAGCGATTTCACTTCCAGCTCGGCATCACGGGTGCGGATATGCATGCGTTCGATTTCGCGCTGCACCACGGCCATTTGCTCGGCGTGGTTGATCACGCCAAAACGTGCGTATTTCGAGAGATTGGCCAACGTAGCGTTTTCGCGCACCGACAAACCCAGCACCAGCCCTTGGCTTTTGCGATCTTCGGTCACAAAACCAATCCCCGCCGCAATTGCTTCACTCGGCGAAGTGGCATTCAGCGCCTTGCCATCAAGCTCAATCTGGCCTGACACTTTGCGGTTAATCCCGAAAATGGTTTTCAGGATTTCGCTGCGACCTGCGCCCATCAGCCCCGCAATACCGAGCACTTCACCGGCGCGAACATCAAAATTGATACCGCTAATGGTCGCGTCGGCCAGATCGCTGACTTTGAGTCTTACTTCGCCCAAAGTAGCGTTGCGTACCGGGAAACGATCGCCAATTTCTCGGCCAACCATCATCCGAACGATTTCGTCGAAATTGGTCTTCACAATTTCACGCTCGCCAACAAATTGACCGTCGCGCAGCACGGAAATCTTGTCGCAGATTTTGAAAATCTCTTCCATCCGGTGCGAGACATACACAATGCCGACACCGCGCGATTTCAAATCAGTGATGATGCCAAATAGCTTTTCGGTTTCCCGCTCGGACAGCGCCGCAGTCGGCTCATCCATAATCAGCGTTTGGGCATTCAGTGACAACGCTTTGGCGATCTCGACCATTTGCTGCTGGCCGATCGACAACGTGCCAGCCTCAACATCGGGGTCAAGGTTTTCAATGCCGAGTAGCTTGAGGTATTCCAAGCACTGCTCGCGCATTTTGATGGTATTGATAATGCCGAAATGGCGCGGCTCGCGACCCAGAAACATATTTTCCATCACCGACAATTGCGGGATCAGGTTTAGCTCTTGGTGAATAATCGCGATACCGAGTTTTTCAGCATCAGATGTATTTTTAATCGGGGTATGTTTACCATCAACAGCAATGGTGCCTGCATCAGCCTGATACACCCCACAAAGGATTTTCATCAGCGTTGATTTACCCGCGCCGTTTTCACCCATCAGCGCGTGAATCTCGCCACGTTCTAGCGCGAATTCGACGCCTTCGAGCACCTTAACAGGGCCAAAGGCTTTGCTGATGCCACTCATTTGGATCAACATGGCCGCCTCCTAAAAGATCACGCCGGAATACAGCACGATATTGGCGTACGGGCTGGCTTCACCAGTACGGATAATGGCGCGGGCATGCTGCGTCAGTTGTTTGAATTGCTCATGCGGCACGTATTCGATTTGCACGCCTTGCTTAGCCATGCCCTCGGCTTGCTCGGCCACCGTCGGATTTTTGCTCTGGCATTCGCTGGCCAAGACCGCGCGTTCCACCTGAAAGTCGGCCAAGATGCTATCGAGCGTGGCGAAATATGAAGGCGTGCCGATTTGCAGTGATAAATCGATGCACTCCACATGATCGGGAATCGGCAAACCGCAGTCGGCAATCACGATGCAATCGGTGTGACCCATGCTCGCCAAAACGCGGCTGATATCACGATTGAGATGACCTAGCTTTTTCATGCTGCGTCTCCTTGCCCAGTTGAAGCAACATCAGCCAGAAACGCCAGCAACTCGGCGCGCGTTGGCATCCCGCCTTGCGCACCTGCTTTGGTTACCGATAAAGCACCTGCGGCACATGCCATGCGGCTGGCTGCGGGCAAACCCAAATCCCAGAATGCCGTCAATGCGCCATTAAAGGTGTCGCCTGCGCCTGTGGTATCCACCGGCGTAACTTTGAAACTGGTTTGCTGCTGTAGTTGGCCAGCGGCGTCGGTAAACCAGGCGCCGTCGCCCCCTGCGGTCATCAAGACTTTGCCAGGCATCTGCTGCAAAGCTTGCTGCCATTCGCTTTCTGGCCGACCCAAGGCCATGCCGAGCTCAAATTCATTGGGCGTCAGTAAAGCCACTTTATCGAGCAGGCTCGCGGGCAAGCGCATCGCGGGCGCAGGATTCAAAATAAAGGGTTTGCAATAGCGTTGCGCCAACAGCGCCGCCATTTCAATACTGGCCAATGGCGTTTCCAATTGCGCAATCACCACATCAGCCTCGATAAAAGCCGCCTCAGCCGCCTCGATATCTGCCGGGCTTAAATGAGCATTCGCACCGGGCACCACGATGATGGCGTTATCACTGCCCGCCAAGGTAATCATCGCAATACCACTCGCGGTATTCGGGCTGGTTTTAATCCATTCGGTGTTAATGCCCTCGGTGCTCAGCGAGTCTTTCAGCTCGCGCCCAAATGCATCGTCACCCACCCGGCCAATCATCGTGACTTGCGCCCCTAAACGGGCTGCAGCCACCGCTTGATTCGCGCCTTTGCCGCCGTGATGCGTGGCGAAATGTTGCCCCAATAAGGTCTCACCCAGCCGAGGAAACTGCTCGACTTGTACGACCAAATCCATATTGATACTACCGACTACCAGAACCTTGCTCATGGCGCCCCCCAGAAACAACTAAAACGATTTAGCAGCAAAATAAAATCTGATGAACAAATGCTAAACCGTTATCAGCACGAAGAAATTGATTTATATCAAATTGATGTAGTGAGAATATATACACTACATCCCTAATATCCCGGCGCTAAACGCCTGCGAAAAACCGCCCAAAATGGCGGCAAATATGGGCCTTGCATGTAGTCCGACGAGAGCAGTTACCAACATCAGTGCTGACTGATTGGCGCACCATCAGATAGACGGTATGAACGAGTTAACACCTTGCCCGTGCGGGGCAGGAATCAATGACCCGCGTCAAAAATTAGAGGGTAGAAAATGCTAAGCTCGCTGATCTCTGGTATTCGAGCGGGGCGCTCAATATCGAGCCTTGATCGTCGCCCCAACTGCAGCGTGGTGCATCGATGAAAATACAGTCTCAAACGGATCTGGCAGAAATCGCGGAATTGCTAGCGCAATGCGCCCTATCGAGCGTAGATCTGGCCGATGGCTCGGCGTACTGGGGCATACGGTATAAAGATGCACTGATTGCGGTGATCGGCATCGAGTTGCACAGCACAACGGGCTTGCTGCGCTCGCTGGCGGTTCACCCCGATTTTCAGCAACGCGGCATCGCCCGCTGCTTACTCAGTGCGCTAGAAGATCATGCCGTCAGCCAAAAGCTAGGGGCGCTGTATTTATTTACAACGACAGCGGCGGGATTTTTTGCCCGTTATGGCTATCAGCAGACCGAACGCGCCAGCGCGCCGAGCGAAATTCAGGCAACGCGCCAATTTGCGGGCCTTTGCCCTGCTAGCGCTAAACTGATGGTCAAACAGTTTGCCTGATCATAGCGGGCGCAATTTGCGGCGCCACCAACGCGTGGCGGCAAGCTTCACGCTCAATATACCCAACCAGAGTATCAACATGGAAACCAACGTTTAAAAGCACTTCATAGAAATACATCGATATGTCCTGCATAAGTGTGAGCCACACACCTGCTACACACTGCCAAGCGTATATTTACAAAAAATAACCCTAGCCTATTGATGAGGCCAGCATAGATGAAGATCGACAATCTATTTCGTGATACCGCCCCGCCCTTGGAAGGCGAGCGTTTTGAGACATTGCTCAGCCACAAAGGGCTGCTGATCGAGCGCATTATTAGCTCGCCGCGCATTGCAGCGACTGAATATATTCAATCGCAAGATGAGTGGGTCGTGTTACTACAAGGTGAAGCCACGTTGGATGTGGCAGGCGAGCAGATCGAATTGAAAGCGGGCGATTATGTCTTTTTAGCTGCGCAAACCCCACATACGGTGCAAAAAGTGAGCGATGGCGCTGTATGGCTGGCGGTGCATTTGCACCATCCTTAGCGCCACAATACAAACAAACAACAAAAGCTTAATGAAAGTTTATTGTACGTAATCATGGGTTTTATATAGGATTGAGATTTGATTCTATTTGATTGAGTACGCGGTCATGCTTCCCCTGTTTTCTTGCTGGCAATAGCCATGAATTGGCCAGCAGTTTTATTACTGCTTTGCACCGCGCTCACCTTACTGCTAGCGTGGCTGACCGCGCGCTTAAAAAAGTTTCCCGCCAAATATCATTACGTCTGCATGCTGCTGGCCTCTGCTTGGTGGAGCGCGATGGCGGGCATGGAGAATATGGTCGTAGCTCCCGCTGACAAGCTCTTGTTTGCCAAGCTCGCTTGGTTGGGCATTGTGGCGGTCCCTAGCTACTGGACGATGTTTGTCTGGTCTTACGTCAAGGGTGCTTATCAAAGCCCAACGCGTCTTGGCAAAGCAGCATTGCTGTTGATGCCGCTGCTGACGGTCGGTATTGCGCTGAGTAACGACTACCATCACTGGCTCTACACCCAAACTGATCCGATCGGCCCTCACTTGGGCGCGGCGATCGTTTACCAACATGGGCCTTGGTTTTATATCTGCGCGCTATTTATGTACGGTTATATGGCGCTGAGTATGTTGGTGATCATCAATGCCCTCGCCCGCGCGAGCCAGCTGCATCGCCGACATTACCTAGGGTTGGCGATCGCGATGTCGATCCCTTGGCTGGCCAATGTGGCCTATGTCACGGGGTTATTTACCGTATTTAATTTTGATCCGACGCCATTTAGCTTTTTAATCATGGGCACGGTGTTTTACTGGCTAATCGCGCACCGTCGGCTGTTTGATTTATTGCCGATTGCACATGATGTCTTGATCGATGCCATTCCCGATGCCGTCTTGGTGATTAACGAAGCCAAACAAATCGCCCAACTCAATCAAGCCGCGCAAGCTTTGCCTGATATGCCGCCCGATGCGCTGGGTTTGCCCTTGGCACAATTACCTTACCTCTACAGCATTTTGCCCTCCTTGTGGGCTCAGCATTTACCTGTTGAAGTCGAGCTCAATCTGGGTGATGCTTATTATGATTTGCGCTCGGTCACCCTCTATTATCAGCAGCACCCGATCGGCCTCTTGCTGGTGTTGCGCAATATTACGCATCACAAACACGTCCACATCGAGCTACAACAGGCGCTAATTTCCTTTGAAGATCAACTCGAATCCAATGCTGTACTGCATCAGCAATTACATGAAGCGGCCATTCGCGACCCGCTGACCGGGCTGCATAATCGACGTTTTCTCGATGAAATCACGCCCAATTTACTCGCCAGCTTGACGCGTAAACAGCAAACCCTGGCCCTTGTAATGATCGATTTGGATCACTTTAAATTGGTGAACGATCAATATGGGCACGCGACAGGGGATCTGGTGTTGCGGCATATGGCGCAATTACTACAACAACTCATTCGGGAAAGTGATTTTCTATTTCGTCTCGGCGGCGAAGAGTTTCTGATCTTGATGCCAGAAACCAGCGCCGAGCTGGCATGGCAGCAATCCAATCTGTGGCGTACCCAGCTTAGCCTATCCCCTGCCGCCATCAGCAGTACGCACGATCTGGCGGTCACTTTTTCCGCCGGCATCTCCGAGCTGGCTGGCGAGAATATGCAGTTAGATCCTGCACTTCTGCGCGCCGATCAAGCGCTCTATCAGGCCAAAGCCCTCGGCCGCAATCGCAGCGAACGGTTGTAAGCGTTATACTCATTCACTCGGCTCAGGCTCTGACACATTCGCTTGCGACACGCATTCACCCCCTTGGTGCAAATAATCAATGGAATCAGTGAATAAGCCGACAAAATTTGCTAATAAGCGCGAGTTTCTACTTTGGTATGCCTCAGTCATCCACTATTCTGAAACTCGTACGCCGTTTTTTTACCAAGGAAGCTGAATGCCGCCTGATGTCCTACCCGCCCTGCTTCGTGCCCAATCTGCTTTTTTAGGTGAGCAGATTGACGCGGCGGCGTGGCCACAGGTTTTGCAAGACCTGATCTTACTGAGCGACAGTGCAGCGGGCTTGCTCGGCGAAGTCAAACATTTGGGGCACGGCACGATCGAGCTGCTTTCTGTCCACCACGGTCGGCAGCAGCCCGGTAGCACGCCAGCGGAACAAACCACACCCACGGTATTTCAATTTAGTAGCCCGCTGTGGCAAGACTTGGTCAATCATCATGTGGCGATTGAAAACCGCGCCCGCAATGCCCCGCAGCTGACTCAAGCGCTCGAAGGCGTCATCCACCATGCAGGCGGCATAGAGCGTTGCATTGGGCTACCCATACAACACCAAGGCGAATTACTGGGTATTGCCCTACTTATCAATTGCAGCAAGGATTACAGAGCAATACTTGCCGATCAATTGGCCCCATTACTGGCCACGATCGCACAAATGATGCTGTTTCAGCGCCAGTGTTTGGCGCGGCGAGCCATTGATGAAATGCATCTGCGGCAGCAAGCCGTTTTGGGCACGCTCAATCAAATTACCGCGCTGTCGCAACAAAACGAGCATGACCTGCTCGGCGCTGCGCTGCGTTTGGCGTGTGAATATTTTGAAGTGCCCTATGGCACCATCGGTAAAATCCAAGACCAGATTTTTCAAATCGAAGTGCAGTATTCGCCCGAACACAATATGCGTGAAGGCCAGCAATATGCCCTCGAGCAAACCTATTGCAGCATTACGTTTGAGCAAGACGATGTGGTCGCGATTTCGATGATGGGGCTGTCACCTTGGGCCGATCGCCGATGCTACAGCACATTTGGCCTCGAAACCTATATCGGCATTCCGATCTGGGTCGATGGCAAGCGCTATGGCACCTTAAGTTTTGCTGCGCGCGAGGCGCACGGGCGCGAATTTGACACAGTCGATTGCGAATTTGTGCGGCTGATGGCCCGCTGGGTTGGCAGTACCTTGGAGCGGGAGCACGCCAATATCGAGCGCAAAATGCTGCTCGAACGCTTTCAGAAGATCGGCAAAGAAGTCCCCGGTTTGATTTTCCAAACCCGGATGAGATCCGACGGCACCAGTGCTTATGAATACGCCAGCGCGGGAATCGAAGACATCTATGGCCTAACCCCAGCTGACGTGGCAAACGATGCCGCGCTGGTCTTGGCGATGGTGCATCCCGACGATATGCCCGGCGTCGTTGCCAGCTATATGGTGGCACTGGAAAACCTCACACACTGGGACACGATGTATCGGGTAAATCACCCAGAAAAAGGCATGATCTGGGTCGAAGGCCACGCCAAACCAGAGCGCACCGCCGAAGGCGACACCGTCTGGTATGGGATTGCCACCGACGTCACGGCGCGCAAAGAAGCCGAGCAGCAATTGCAACAAGCCAAGCTGGCCGCCGAAGCGGCCAACCGTGCCAAGAGCCTATTCCTGGCCAATATGAGTCATGAGATCCGCACGCCGATGAACGGCGTGCTGGGGATGGTATCGCTGCTGCTCGACTCTGACCTCTCGCAACAACAGCGCGAATACGCAGAAACAGTTCGCTACAGCGGCGATGTGTTGCTGGGCGTCATCAACGATATTTTGGATTTCTCCAAAATCGAAGCCGGCCACCTTGAGCTGGAAGAAATCGATTTTGATCTAGCGCGTTTACTCAATGATTTCTCGGCCATGATGGCCTTGCGCCTGCAAGAAAAAGGGCTGCAATACGACTGCACGATCGCCGAAGATGTGCCAACTTTATTGCGCAGCGACCCGGGCCGTTTGCGGCAGGTCTTGATTAATCTGGTCGGCAACGCGATTAAATTTACGGAAAATGGCCATGTGCGCGTCACCGTCAATGTTCATAGCAAGACGGCAGAGGTGGTGAATTTAAGATTCTGCATCAGCGATACGGGCATCGGTATTCCAGCAGATAAGCTCCATCGTCTGTTCAATAGTTTTTCGCAAGTCGATGAGTCGACCTCGCGCCGCTTTGGCGGTACAGGTCTGGGCTTGGCGATTTGCAAGCAGATCGTCACCTTGATGGGCGGTGAAATCAGCGCCCACAGCATCGCCGGGAAAGGCACGGATTTCAGCTTCATCGTCAAAATGTCGCTCGCCCACGCCGCCGAGCGCAGCCGGCCGCGCCGCGATGCCTGCCCGAAAACTCAAAAAGTCTTGCTCGCCGATGGCATTGAAAGCCACCGCGAAGCCTTGCACGAGCTGCTGAGCACATGGGCAGGGCAAGTGCATTGTGTTGATAATGGCGAACAAGCCCTGCGCCATTTGCAGGCGGCGGCAGCGACTGCCGAGCCCTTTACCATGGCCTTGCTCGATATGCATTTGCCGCAAATCGAAGGCTTGGTCTTGGCGCAAAAGATCAAAGACGATAGCGATTTGGGGCATCCACAAGTGGTCATGCTCACCGCAATGGGCGTACGTGGCGATGGGATTCGTGCGCACAGCGCCGGTTGCGCCGCCTACCTGCCCAAACCCGTACAGGCCGATGAATTTTATGCGGTGCTTGAATTAGTACTGCAAGGTGAAGGCGAACAACAACTGGTCACCCGCCACACGCTCAAAGACGTGCAGCCCAAGCCCTATCACGTCTTGCTCGCGGAAGATAACCCGGTCAATCGAATGGTGGCGGTCAAAATGCTGGAAAAACTCGGCTGCACCGTACAAACCGCTGAAAATGGTCGCTATGCCGTCAATGCATTGATGGAAAACGATTTCGACTTGGTGTTTATGGACCTGCAAATGCCGGAAATGGATGGGCTGGAAGCCACTCGCGCCATCCGTGAAGCATCAACGGGGGTCCGCAACCCCAAAATTGCAATTGTCGCCCTCACCGCCAACGCCGTAGCCGAAGATAGACAGCATTGTTTTGACGTGGGCATGAACGACTTTTTGATTAAACCCATCCAAGCAGATGCCCTCGCACGGGCGCTGAAACAATGGGGCCATTAGCGCCGCGACCCGCTACAATCTTTCAAACACCCCTGCTATGCTGCCTCTATCTCATCTAGGCAGGCCATCATGAAAAATATCGCTTTATTATTGCAGGGCGGCGGCGCGCTGGGCGCGTATGAGCTGGGGGTATTGCGCCGTATGCATGAATTAGCAATGCTTCCCGTCAAGATGGTGGCGGGGGTATCGATAGGTGCGGTGAATACGGCGGTCTTGGTTGGCAGCAAACAAGCCGATCCGCTCGCGGCGCTGGAAACGCTGTGGCAAAAACTCACCGTTCCCAAAATCCCGTTTGCACCGCAAATCGTCGAGCAGAATCTATCGCTGTTTGGCAACCCGCATATGTCACGACTGCGCACCGATGTGTGGAATATGGGCAATTGGACGGCGATGTATTCGGCCGACCCACTGCGCGAGCTAATCACCGAGCTGGTCGATTTTGACAAGTTGAACGACTCGGACACCATTGTGCAGCTCTCGGCGGTGCAAATCGAAAGTGGCGAGATCGAAACTTTCACCAATCGCGACGGCCAACGCATCACGATGGATCACGTCATCGCTTCGCTCTCTATCCCACCGATGTTCCCGCCCGTCGAAATCGCGGGCAAGCATTATTGGGATGGTGGTCTCTTTGATAACGCCCCACTGGGCGCGATGATTAATGGCCTGCCTGCCCAGAGCGATGCGCATTTTGTCATCGTTAATTTATTCCCACTCAAAGGTCAGGTGCCTGGCAATCTGATGCAAACGCAAGACCGGATGCTGGAGATTATTTTCTCGAATAAAGTGCTGGGCGATATGGAGCGCATGGCCGATTACAACGGTCTGGCCGAGCTGTACAGCGAGCTGAACCAAGTATTGCCAGCCAATTCGCCGATCCGAAATATGGATGGCTTCAAAGACATCGCCCGCCTGCGCATGTTGCTTAAACCGACCGTGATTACCAATCAGATGCCCGAAGAACAAAGCACCACGCTCGATTTTTCACCACAATCGATCGCGGCGCGCATTGATGCAGGCTATCGCGATGCCTGCGCTCAATTCACCCAAGCGGCGCAAAATGGTAAGCGGTAAATAGTACATAGCCACAGCACTTTGCTTACAATATAATTTCACACAGATCAACGCTACGCTTAGCCAATGGAGATTTGCCTTGTCCAAACGCCACACTCTTGCCGCACTGGCCAGCGCTGTTGTCTTCCTGCAGGCTCACCCCATCATGGCGCAAGATCAAATCGTCAAGCAGGTTCACTTTGCCAAAGGCAGCAGTGGCAGTATCATCAATGACAAAATCAAGGGCTACCAGTTTATTGATTACAAACTCGTCGCCAAGGCGGGGCAGATCATGACGGTGGATTTGAAAACCAGCAATCGCAGCAATTACTTCAATATTCTGCAGCCCGGCGTGCAAGATGAGGCTTTTTTTATCGGCCAGAACGAAGGCGAACACTTCAGCGGCGCACTACCGGCCAATGGTGAATACACCATTCGGGTATATCTGATGCGCAGTGCCGCGCGCCGTAATGAAGCGGCGAACTTTACACTCAATGTGGCGCTGCCAAACCCGCTACTGCAGCCAGTCACGATGCCAAAGTGAGCGGCACGCCCTACCACGCTACCAGCAATCTACGCTGTAACATCAATGGCACAGCGGCCGAATGCCCATTTGGCGTTGAGCGGATCGGCCAAGGCGAGGCGCTGGTGACCATCACGCGTCCCGACAAAATCAGCCGTGTGATTTATTTTGGTAAAGGCAAAGTGAGCTGGTCGGATCAAAGCCAAGCCGAGAAAAATGTCAAATTTCAGTCAAGCCAACAGGGAGACACTCATCTGATCCAGCTCGGCAATGAACATTACGAAATTCCGGATGCAGTCATCTTTGGCGGTTAAGACATCCGCTTGTAGGTGCAAAGCAGTTTGAGTGCCCTACTTTTGCTAACCGTATCGCGGCTTTGCCCGCCCACAGAAACGGAGTCTATTTTATGAAACAGCATCTCACAGCCTTCCTCGGCATTGCTCTTCTCGCCGCCTGTAGCCAAAACCCAGTTACGTCGACACCAACAGTCGCAAAATGTCAGCCCAGCGAGATGGCTGGCAGCTATCGGGTGCAAGAGGCCATCACGCCTGAAGCGAAAGAAGCACTCGCCACTGTACTTGCGCAAATGAATACCAGCGCCAAGCTCAAAAATATCATCGAAGTACGCACGCAGGTGGTTGCGGGCACCAATTACGCGATTACTTTTGAACTTGATAACGGCGAAGTGTGGCATGCGATTGTGTGGCACGATCTACAGGGCAAGTACACGATGACACAGCCCGCAAGCAAAAAACCGTTTGCAGCGCTGTGCCCATAGGGCGCGACCCGCAAACATATTTTGTGGCACAGAAAGGGTATTGCCATCAACATCAAATTTTAATTAATCTTAATGGCAATACATGCATGGGTATATAGAGGCAATTAGCTCGCCAGCTTTAGCCCCATCACCCCCGCGACGATCAAAGTCAGGCAAGCCAGACGGGTGGCGTTCATCGGGTCGCCAAACCAGATGATGCCACCAATCGTCACGCCAACCGCGCCGAGCCCAGTCCAGATCGCATACGCCGTCCCCGCCGGAATATCACGCATCGCCCACGAAAGCAGTGCCATATTCAGAAACGACAACAGCACCGAGCCGAGCATCAGCCAACGACTCGGATGCAATTGCACCAGTTTGAGCGACAGCGCCCAGATAATTTCAGTGAAAACGGCAACAGCCAGAATTAGCCAGCCTGACATCAGAAGCTCCTTTTGAACCCGTAATCGGGCTCGGTCAAGGAGGCTGCCGGAAACCCGCAAGAGGCAGCGCGGCCATTATCGGCCAGATGCATCTATGCGGCAAGCATGTTGCGCGGTGAAAATTACACCTGCATGGCGTAGCAGGTTTTGCCAGCCGATTGGCTTATTGCAAACTGGCTTTGAATTCTTTTTGTAGCGCTTCATATTGCCCATTGGCATGTATGGCTTGCAAGCCGAGCTCAAACCGCTGCGCCAGCCGTGCGCCATCGGGATGTTTTTTGCTAAAGCCGACATAAAATTGCGCGGTATTGACCAGCCCCACTTCCACAATCCGGGCTTTAAATTGCACATTTTTCTGCTGTAGCAACTTGGCCGGTGTGGTATTGACCAAAGCAAACTGCACGCGCCCGGCCATGAGTTTTTTAAACTGCACTTCGTCACTAGGCGAGACGTCTTTTTTGATCTTCGGGTTATTCATAATCAGCGGCGGATAAGTGTAGCCATTGGTGATCGCCACCGAGTGCCCCGGTAAATCGCTGGCATCCAGATGCCGCTGCACGACGCTATCGAGCGCAAAAATCGACAGCCCTTCGGCAAACAGCGGCGTAGTGTGAAAATGATATTCCGACTGATTTTCGTCGTTTTTCTCGATATCAAAACAGCCCGCCAGCGACCCCATCTGCGTCTCTTTCAAGCAGCGAGCAAACGGCACGGCCTGAAATTTCACCATGATGCCCTGCGTTAGCAACGCCGCCGCCACCACTTTGGGCGCAAAGCCCTGAATCTGCGCTTGCCCCGGCGCTAGGTAGGAATACGGCGCCCAATCATCCTCAGCGCCCAACGTAATCTCCTCGCCAGCGCCAACGCGCGCGCAACAGAATGCGAAAATAATCAAAAAGCGGGACATGGCCAAATCCGTCAGCAAAGACCTTACACCGTTATACATAGGGATGCGCACAGGTCAAAGCCGTAAGAATAGAAATCGACGTTTGTCGGATGGCGATTGCCGCCGCAGTGCATGCGGTGAAATGTGCGCCGCTCGCAAAAACAAAAAGCCCGCATACGCGGGCTTTTTGGATAAAACAAAAGCGAGCTGTTATTTTGCAGCTTTACGACGGCGAGCAGCCAACAGGCCTACTAAACCCATGCCCATCAAAGCATAAGTTTCTGGCTCTGGCACTGGTGCAATATTGGTCGCGTCGATGCTCAGAGCATACAGTGGCCAGTTGGCGTTACCACCGTTCACGGCAAAGCTAGGATTACCATAACCTGTTACACCAACATAAAAGGTGCTTGGGCCAGTTGCATGGTGTGAAAGCTGTGAGTCGTAACCAATCCCTGCATCATCATCAAAAGCCAATTTAACGCCGTGCGAATCAAACAAACCAATATAAGGATCGCGGCCATACTGATCTTGGCCAGGGTCAGAATTGAGCGTCAGCAAATTCAATACAAAATTGCCTGTACCGTTCACCGTGAATTTGTAGAAGTCGATGGTATTGCCGCCTGGGATATCTTCATGGCGACCGCCCAATACATTAGTCACATCGCCCAAAGCCAGATTGCCCAGATTTTGCGCAGTAGCAAAACTGTCGTTTGAGCTACCGCCGCCCATTTCATCTTCAAACAAATCAACCGAAGCATTCGCATTCAGCGCCGCAGCCAACATCAGGCTAGTCAGAGTAAATTTCAGCATTTTTTTCTTCCAATTAAGCTTGTTGACGACGACGGCGAGCAGCCAGCAGACCAACCAGACCCATGCCCATCAAGGCATAAGTTTCTGGCTCTGGTACCGGCGCAGTAACGACGTTTAATGTGTAACCAGAAAATGCAGTTGGTGTACCAGTCAACGCGGCAAAGTATTGACCCGAGCCGCTAAAGCTCAAGGTAGAAATGCCTTTTACGCCGGTCGTGGTATTGAGCACAGTGCCCGCGCTGTTAAATACCGACAGCGTGGTGCCAGTTGCATTTTGGCTATCCAAAGACAGCTTGACTGACAATGGCGAAGACAAGGTAAAGCTAAACCAGTCTTCTGATTTAAAGGCACCGAACGTACCGCGGATACCAATAATTTGCAGTGCAGTAGCGCTGCTAAATGAGCCAATATTCTGAGCTTGAGCACGTGAATTATTGCCGGTTTCTTGTTCAAAAATGGCCGCATTAGCCAGACCGCTGGCCAGACCCAGTGCAGCGATTGCGAATTTAAGCGCTTTCATCTTTAACCCTTGGAATGTAAGTTTAGTGTATTGATCCACTTTGGAAGCGATTCTAAAGAAGGATTCATTATTCAGCAAGCATGAAATGTGAATTTATCATTAAAAATCAACATATTATGAAACACTAATACAGCAAAGGATGAAATACCCAGCTGCCAGCAAAATCAAGTCGCGGGCCTGCGCCTATCGCCACCTCACCTTCATCCCCGCTCCAAGCCCGCCTAGCCGCCAGATCTGCAATCGCTGGCATTGATTCGATATAGTGAAATCATCCAGTCCATCGGGGCTCACCATGCCAACTCACCCTCTGCGCCTGCGCATCGCGATCTGGCTTCGTCGCCTGCTCCCTACGCTGTATGTGCTCGGTGCGCTGCTGATCTGGCGCAATTACGCCGCGTCGCCTCGCGGTATGTGGGCGGATATTTGGCTGTACCTCTACACGCTGCCGATCTCCTACCCGCTCAATGTCTGGCTGCTACCTGGCGAGTTTCCGTTTCTCTTAGGCGAGCCGGTGCACGCGCGCAGTCTGTACTTTGCGCTGGCGGTATTGGCATTGGCGGCGGTGATCTGGCTGGGGTGTGATAGCTGGGTACGCTGGCAGCGCAAATAAACTCGTACGGCCAGCAGATGAATAACGGATAAATATTGGGCGTGTTCAGATAAGGTGTTGATAACAAGAATCGTAGGGTGGGTTAGCCCCTTAGGGCGTAACCCACCGTGACGCGACATAAAAAACAGCGTAACGGTGGGTTACGGCTTAGCCTAACCCACCCTACGAATATCGTTTTTCCTAATCAAACCAAGTTTTTTTCAGATCAACACCTAATCTAAAAATGGCCTAAATATTCAGGGTATATGAATAAGAGTCTTTCAATCATTGCAATACATAGCTATACCCTGTCATTGCAATCGAATACCATCCATTGCACACGGTACAATGTGGTGATACAGGGCAGGCACGATCATTCAACGTACCATGCCCCGCTCACAGACACGGCGGCGGGCTAGGCGGGGGCAAATCACCCGCGCTACCCAACCTCATTGCGGTTAACTCTCGCCAACAAACCCTAGCTGCCCTGTATCACCTCACGCAGTTTCACGCCGTTCATAATGCGCATGTATTTCTCAAAATTATCGTTTTTATCAGCGCCATACACCTTAATTTGCGCCAACTCGGCCTCGGTCAGCACCAATTTGGCTTTGATCTTGGTGCTTTGGCTGCCACCGAAATACGATAGCGGTGTATCGAGCACATCCTGACGCATGTGATAGGCCGCGCCAATCAGCAAAACGGTGATCGCAAGCAGGATCAGGGATATTTTTTTAGCTAACTTCATGGTCTCTCTTCTCAGTGAAATCAGGCGCCGTATAAATTGGAATAGGAATCAGCACCAAGCTTTAATGCCAAATCAATTTATCACAGTGGAATTTTCAAAAAAGAGCACAATTACACAAAACTAAGCCTGAATTATTACCATCCCACCCCAAATCCAGCATCCACTCGCCACGGCCAAGCACTGACAATGTCAGTTGCGCCATGTAAGATAGCCGCAAGCTACCACCTCACCGCATTAGGCATCGCAATGGCATTGTTATTGAGCAAGCAAGAAAAATTCCGCATCAAACTGATCTCTATCCTCCTACTCTTCATCGGGCTGGCGCTGATCTTTTTCACCGAGGCCTACCCCATCATTCTGGCCGTCACGCTCTTTCTGCCCGCCATCATCTCGTTCTTTTACGTCAAGCACCTGCTCACCCATCAGCCAGCGCAGTTTCATTTCAACCGTAGCTGCATTGACTACTACTCATCGCTGATGAAACTGGGGCTGTATTTATTAACCGCGGTGTATTTTGTGCTGGACGTGTATTTCTCCGCCGAAAACAGCAACCCCGATCTGCTGATCTCGGGCGAAGTCTCGCAGCTGATCAACAAATTCCTACTGATCTATCTGGCCTCGACGTATTTGGGGATGGATGCAGCGGCGAAGTATTTTATTCGGCGGCATGAAGCGGGGAAATTGGCGGGCCAATAATGGCGGTGGCGGTTTTGCTGCAAGGGCAATAGCGTTTTATGCGGCTATGCCGCGGGTTTTGGTGCGCATTTGCCAGCGCGGTAGTGGCCTGCTGGCGCAGGCGGTGAACCGGCGTTTTCGCCCGCCGGACGAGTTAGGGGTTGGTCTTGCCCAACCCCTAACAACCCCTGCGCGCCCGATCGACGCGAAACCCCGCTTGAAAAAAGCCCGTCAGGGCGCCGCTACAACTCGCGTTGCGCTACCGTCGCAACGCTCAAACACTACGCGGCTTAAAACCCTGACGAACATTTTTCAATCGGCGCGTCTCCACGGGCAATCCGTGCTAACCACGGCAGGGGTATATCCGCCAAAGCCAAACCAGACATAACTTTCAGAGCAACACCAAGGCAGGTATATGCCGCAATGGTAGGTCTGCGTGGATTCCCCTTGCGCTGCGCCGAGCGAGGAACGGGCGGGGCGGGGTTTCGGCGGGGCCTGTTTTGTTAAGCCCCGCCGCCGCCTCGAACCGTCCGCAGCGAGGGCATCGGCGCAGCCGACGCAGATGCGGGTCGCCTTTCTTTGCTGACTTTCTTTGGCGAAGCAAAGAAAGTCAGTGCCGCGGCGCACAGCCGCCAATCCCACTCAAACGCAAAACCACCGCACGCCATGCCGTAGCCTTGGGCCAGACTCGCTTTTCGTCAACAAAGCTAACATTTTTCCATCAAATAGCTGACGTTGATTTTTCAATTAGATAAGATGTTGAAATCCGACGAACGGTAGAGCGTATTCGACGCAAAGCGGCAATACGCTATTGAGGAATTCAATCAATGCACGTGGTACACATACGATGTGCTGCGGTCAACCCATCCAAAAATGGCAAGGGCATTATGAGTACACATAAATTAAATTTCATTAATTACAAATCATTTGAGAATGGGGAGATTGAGCTTAATCCACTAACCATTCTCCTCGGAATGAACAACTCAGGAAAGTCAAGCATTATAAAGCTGATTTTACTAATTAACCAAACAATTGAAAGCGGAAAATTCAGGCAGGTCGGAGAGAAAGTAGATCTTGGAGGCGCAGCAAATCTATTTAGAGATTTAAACACAAAGAATGACATAAAAATTAATCTTTCAATCAGTCAGAACAACATAATACAATCGGAATGTAGCCGCTTTTCTGGCAACGTTATTGATGACTTATATTCGAAGTTATTCCACTTCGACATATATTCGTTTTTCTTGAAAATAGACAAAGCAGACATTAAGTACAAACTAGAGGCTGGAGATATAAAAGGCGCTTTAAATTTACTAATGAAACTCCGGAAGGAATCAGAAGCATTTGCAGACTCACATTCTTACGAAGACGAAACAAAGTCGGCAATTAGATTGATTTTTGAAAGTTCAATTAAAAAAATCAAGTTTTCTCACCTTGCATTTGAAGGGGTCTCCTCAGTCAATTCTATTGAGTACACAATTGCGTTTAACACTATCTCAGGCTTAAATATCAAAGAAATAAAAATAGAATCAGACAACGACAACTACTGGAGCATTCGAAGAGACAAGACAGGAAAGTGGAAACTTATGTCTAGCAATAATAAACTTAACCGAATAAAGAAAATAATTAATATTTCCGATGCAATATCTGTAAACGGACTCATCCCAAAAGCAAAAGAGAAAATAAAGTCTGCAAATATTGCAGCCAATTTAAAAGCGCACAACATAGAATATGCAGAGTTGATATTTCGTGTAATTTATACTGCGGCATTAAATGCAACATCAATATTTAAGGACGTATATCATATACCGCCACTACGCTCTCATCCAGAACGCTACTTCGCAAATGCAGAACAAAACTCAGAGAAAATTCGCACCGATACAAAAAGTGTTGCGGCATACCTAGCAGAGCGACCAGAGCTGAAGGAAAAAGCAAATAAATGGCTTGAAAAATTCAACATAGCCGTAAACACGAAAAAAGTTGATGATTATTTTAATTCAATACAACTAGAAAGCAACGGATTGAGTCTCAACCTTGCTGACGTGGGATTTGGTTATTCTCAAGTGATCCCTGTATTAACTACCTCGATTCTTGCACCAAGAAAGAGCTTAATAATAATTGAACAACCAGAAGTACACATTCATCCAAAGATGCAAGGTGAATTAGCGGACTTTTTTATCGAGCTCGCGAAAGAAGATGGAAAAATATTTATTATTGAAACACATAGCGAAGCTCTTTTAAAACGATTACGGAGAAGAATTGCAGAGTTCGGCGCAACTAATGAATGCACATCATCAAGTAAAGAAAGTAGTACAAAAAGCAGCGCGATCTCAAAGGACAAAGTTGCAATATACATTACTGAAAAAAACAATCAGCTAAGAACATCAACGATTAAAAAATCAACAATATCTTCAACTGGAAATTTTGATTGGCCAAATGATTTTATCGAGAATGACATCGAGGACATTGTTGAATTTATGAAGCTGCAAGGATAAGCCTGAATGAAACAAATTATATGCCCAACCTGCATTTCATACTCAAAAGTAAGTCATTTTTTCACAGCAAATGTTTTCGCAAAAACAGCGGTACCATCAAGCAAAATATTTACCCTCTTGGACAATCAGAATATTATTCTCGACCATTATCACAATGAGATGAAATCAAACCCTAGCGACATGGTGAGAAGCTGGCTCGACTTGATTTCCAAATGCCAGTTGGTTAGAAAGATACAAATAGGAACAAATAACACTGAGATCCAAGCAGTAATTGATGCCGTCATTGAAAACTCAATTGGCCAAAGACGATTCGTCACCACCAAAGAATATGACAATGACTATAAGCACACTCTACTAATTAACAATGTCACACTCATGACCACGAAAGACATAGAAGAGGAAGAAGAATGCGCAGCGCCAATTGCAACTCCCACGTGCAATGAGATTGTTTTAGACATCTGCGACTCATTAATTGAAATGATCCAGCGGAAACAGACGTATAAACTTGAGGATCTACACAACGATAGCCTAGCTCTACGACTTGCAAACTGTCATAAATATCAAGTGTTAGATCAAAGCAGGCAAGGTGAATCAGCTTCAGGGAAGGGTGCGGGTGAACTTGGCATCTTTATCAAGAGTTACTCCGGTAGTCCTTTATCAATAATTGAAGCCGTAAGATCAAACTCTTGTGGAAGAAAAGATGAAAATTTGGCTGCTCATTTATCAAAACTAATGAATAACTACGACCAAGTTGGATTCAAAGCAAATTTTTTCGTAATTTACTGTGAAGCAGCAAGCTTTAATGATTACGCTCAGAACTATGCGAATGAATTTATGAGCCACCTTCATGAAAACTCTAAATATGATGGAGAAAAATATGCTCATAAAGTAACAAAAGATCAAACGCATCTATACACCAGTGTAGAAAAAATAAAGATTTTTAGGTCGACATTTGTCAACTTGGAAACTAACAAAGAACGATATGTATACCAAATCATTGGGGATTTTCACATATAAATAAAACATCGGGACTTCAATTACAAAATTCAATGGAATACCACTGTACGGTGCCCCCCCTCACGGAAAGCAATACCCATGAAAAAGCCCCGCATCGCGGGGCTTTTTCATGGGTATCACTACCAAATCATTACTCAGCAAGCCCTCACGCTACATACCCCACTACGCCACCAAACCCCGCTCGGCCTGCGCCAAGCTCACCCCACGCCGGTTTGTTAAAACCTCAATGCGAGATAAAAGCAAAGGGGTACATTTCTGTACCCCTTTTAAATTAATACTTCCTGATCAATACCCTTGAAGTTACTTGCTTTAGGCCACCTTGCGCTCTGGCACCGCGCTGAGCATGCCTTCAACACTCAGGTGGTAATCAAGCTGCGCCCATTCGATCCCCGTGGCATCGCAAATCAGCGTGTAATCGTTAATCTGCGCCAGTGTGGCGTTCAGCAATTCGGGATACCACGCCAGCGGCGTCGAGATCATTCGGCCATCGACCAGCTCGACGTGCAGGTAGCGGGTATCAACGCTGAGCGTTTTAGCGTGTGGCAAAGTAGGCATCCCATTTCTCCGTAAATGCGTCATTGTGCAGCGCAATTAGCGCCAGCATGGCGCGCTGATCTGCTGGCTTGAAGGTGGAATTGACCAGTCGCAGACTGCCCAGCTCCACCTTGGCAAAATATTCCCCTTTCATCACATGCACATGACGCGGCATGTGCTCGTTGGCGTAAAAAAAGAATTTAAAGCCATTTTCCAGCAGCAGCGTTGGCATTAGCTTACCTCCGTTTAGGCGACATAGCCAAGGTTCGGAGCAAGGTCGCGCTCCGCTTGCGCCAGACTCACCCCACGCCGCTTCGCATAATCTTCCACCTGATCCAGCGTCACTTTCCCCACGCCAAAATAGCGCGACTCGGGGTGGCTGAAGTAGAAGCCTGACACAGCTGCGGTTGGCAGCATCGCGTAGCCCTCGGTTAGCGTCATACCGATGTTGGGTGCGTTTAGCACCTTAAACAATTCCACTTTTGGCGTGTGATCCGGGCAGGCTGGGTAGCCGGGGGCTGGGCGGATGCCGACGTATTTTTCGTCGATCAGCTCGTCGTTGCTCAGGTTTTCGCCGCCCGCATAGCCCCATAGCTCGGTGCGCACGCGGTGGTGCATGTGCTCGGCGAAGGCCTCCGCAAATCGGTCGGCCAATGATTTGAGCAAGATCGCGCTGTAGTCGTCGTTGGCGTCTTCAAACGCTTTGACTGGCGCGTCGATGCCGATGCCGCCGGTGACGGCAAAGGCGCCGATGTAGTCTTTGATACCGGTTTCTTTCGGCGCGATAAAGTCAGCCAAGCACCAGTTCGGTTTCACATCTCCCGTTTTGGGTTTCGGCAATTGCTGGCGCAGATTGTGCCATGTCATGGCGACTTCACCGGTGGCCGGATCGTACAGCTCGATATCGTCGTGATTGACACTATTGGCCGGGAAGAAGCCGATCACGCCAGCGGCAGCAATCCATTTCTCATCAACGATTTTGCGCAGCATCGCTTGCGCGTCGGCGTACAGATGGCGGGCGGCTTCGCCGACCACTTCATCGTTTAAGATCGCCGGATAGCGGCCGTGCAATTCCCAGCTTTGGAAGAACGGCGTCCAGTCGATAAATGGCTCGATGTCTTCGAGTTTATAGTCGGTATATTCACGTACACCAATAAAGCTAGGCACTGGCGGCGTATACGTCGCCCAATCAGGCGCGAACTTATTCGCGCGGGCTTCTTCCAGGCTCACCAGTTTGGTGCGGTCTTTGCTCTCGAAAATTTCACGCGCTTTGGCGTATTCGGCTTTGACTTCGGCGGCAAAGGCAGGTTTGAGATCATCCGACAGCAAGCTAGAGCACACCCCCACGGCGCGGCTGGCGTCGGGTACGTAGATGACTTGGTCGTTTTGATAATGCGGCTCGATTTTCACCGCGGTGTGCACTTTCGAGGTGGTCGCGCCGCCGATCAGCAGCGGGATATCAAAGCCTTGGCGCTGCATTTCTTTGGCGACGTGGCTCATTTCTTCCAGACTTGGCGTAATCAGGCCCGATAGACCAATGATGTCGGCTTTGACCTCGCGGGCTTTGTCCAGAATGGTCTGGCACGGCACCATCACGCCCAAGTCGTGGACTTGGTAGTTATTACAACGCAGTACGACGCCCACGATGTTTTTACCGATGTCGTGCACGTCGCCTTTCACCGTGGCCATGATAATCACGCCTTTGGCGGGCTCATCTTGCAGGCCGAGCGCGATTTTTTCGGCCTCGATAAATGGCTCCAGATGCGCCACGGCGGCTTTCATTACGCGGGCGGCTTTCACCACCTGTGGCAAGAACATTTTACCGGCGCCAAATAGATCGCCGACCACGTTCATGCCGTTCATCAAATGGCCTTCGATGACGTGAATCGGGCGCTCAACGCTGGTACGCGCTTCTTCGGTGTCTTCAACGATGTAGGTCGTGATGCCCTTCACCAGCGAATGCGTAATGCGCTCTTGCAACGGTAGCTCGCGCCAAGCGAGGTCTTCGCCCTTGGCGACATTGGCGTCGCCTTTGAATGATTCGGCCAGCGTGATCAAGGCTTCCGTCGCGGCGAGCGCGTCATCCGTCTGCATCAGCACCACCGATTCAATCGCATCGCGCAGCACCACAGGCACATCGTCGTAGTTTTCCAGCGCGCCGGCGTTGACGATACCCATCGTCATGCCTTGCTTAATCGCGTGGTACAGGAACACGGCGTGAATCGCCTCGCGCACCTTGTTATTGCCACGGAAACTAAACGACACATTCGATACACCGCCGCTCACTTTGGCGTGCGGCAGGTTTTTGGTAATCCAGCCGGTGGCTTCGATAAAGTCGAGGCCGTAACGCGCGTGCTCGTCGATACCGGTGGCGACGGCAAAAATATTCGGGTCGAAAATAATATCGGCCGGGTTAAAGCCGATTTCATCCACCAAGATGCGGTAGGATTTTTCGCAAATCTCAACTTTACGGGCGTAGGTATCGGCCTGACCCACTTCGTCGAAGGCCATCACAATCACGGCCGCGCCGTACATTTTCAGCAAGCGCGCGTGGTGTTTGAATGCTTCCACGCCCTCTTTCATCGAAATCGAGTTCACGATGCACTTGCCCTGCACGCATTTCAGACCGGCCTCGATCACTTCCCATTTGGATGAGTCGATCATGATCGGCACGCGGCTGATATCGGGCTCAGCGGCGATCAGGTTCAGGAAGGTCGTCATCGCCTTGGTGGCGTCGAGCATGCCTTCGTCCATATTGATGTCGATGACTTGCGCGCCGTTCACCACCTGCTGACGCGCTACTTCGAGCGCGGCGCTGTAGTCACCCGCCAAAATCAGGCGAGCAAAGGCTTTCGAGCCGGTCACATTGGTACGCTCGCCGACATTCACAAATAGATCGTTATCGCCGATGTTGAATGGCTCTAGGCCCGAAAGACGACATTTGGCTTCAATTTGCGGCAATTTACGCGCTGGCAAATCCTTCACTGCGGCGTACATCGCCGCGATGTGCGCTGGCGTGGTACCGCAGCAGCCGCCCATGATATTCACCAAGCCCGATTCGGCCCATTCGCGCACTTGCGGCGCCATATCTTCGGGCAGCAAATCATAGCCCGTCGGTGCGAGCGGATTGGGCAAACCGGCGTTGGCGTGGACCGACACGTAGCAGTCGGAAATGCGGCTCATCTCTTCCACATACGGGCGCAGCAAATCAGGGCCGAGCGCGCAGTTCAGACCAAACGAAATCGGGTCGGCGTGGCGCAGCGAGTTGTAGAAAGCTTCGGTCGTCTGACCAGTGAGCGTACGACCCGATTGATCGGTGATCGTGCCAGAGATCATGATCGGCAATTCTTCCTGATCTGGCCGCTCGGCGAAGTATTTCTTGATTGCAAATACCGCAGCCTTGGCATTCAGCGTGTCGAAAATCGTCTCAACCAGCAGAATATCCGCGCCACCTTTCACCAGACCGTCGATGGCTTCGAGGTAGGCCGTCACCAGCTCGTCAAACGTCACGTTGCGGTAGCCGGGGTCATTCACATCGGGGGAGATCGAGCAGGTGCGGCTCGTTGGGCCGAGGACACCGGCACAGAAACGCGGTTTGCTCGGGTCTTTGGCCGTTTGCGCCACGCACAGGTCTTTGACCAATTTGGCGGCGGCGAAATTGAGCTCCCATACCAGCTCTTGCATCTCATAATCGGCCATCGCCGGCGCGGTGCCGTTAAAGCTGTTGGTCTCAATAATGTCGGCGCCAGCGTCGAGGTATTGCTGGTGGATTTCGGCAATGATCTGCGGCTGGGTCAGCACCAGCAAATCGTTATTGCCTTTGACATCGGTATGCCAGTTGGCAAAACGCTCGCCACGGTATTGTTCTTCGGTCAGCTTGTATTGCTGAATCATCGTGCCCATGCCGCCATCGAGCATCAGGATGCGTTGTTCAAGCAGGCTTTTAAGCAGGTTTTGGCGGGTCATGGTCTTTCCAGTTTTGATTCAGGATTGCAAAGCAGCCCGCGATTTTATCACGCCCAGCGCGCCGTGCCGCACATCTAAACATCATCGCAAAATTGGTCTTATCTTGACGCTCATCATAAAACAAGCAATTGCTAATGAACTTTCCTTTGTGACATATTTACTAAGCATTGAAATCTTAACAAACTCTTCACATCGCACGCTGCACTAGGAAATCCTCATGCTGTCCAACATCGCTACCCGTACCAAATTGTTTATCCTCAGTGGTACTTTGCTCTTACTCATGGCCTTACAAATTGGCTTTGCGCTGTTTGAGCTGAACCAAACTGGCAGCAATATCGACTCCTTGATTACGGATCGACAACCCAAAATCGAGCAACAGAACGGCATTATTCAAAACACCTTGCTCATTGGCATGCTGCTGCGTGAAGGTGTAATGGATCAGAATGGCCCAGAAATTGAGGAAAGCATCCGTAAAATCGGCGAACTTCGCGCAGATAGCACAAAAAGACTGACCTACCTGCAAGAAAACACCACCAGCGCCGAGAGTAAAGCTTTGCTCAGCGAAATGGAAATCGCACGTGCGCCGCTAGCGCCCATGTATGAAAAACTGTTTGCCATGGTGCGCGCCAATCAGGACGTCGAAGCGACCGCACTCATGCGCAATGAATACGACCCCGCGTACAAAAACTTCCTGAGCAAAGTGGACGCGATGATGGCGTCGCAAAAAAACAAAATGCGTAAAACCAGCAGCGAAACGCAGGAAAGCTTTGTCTATACGCGCAGCCTGATGATTGCGAGCGGTATTTTGGCGACGGTATTGGGGCTGATTGCAGCGACTTGGATTGCCCGTTCGATCAGCCATCCACTGAGTAATGCATTGCGCGAAGCCGAACGTATCGCTCAAGGGGATTTGCGCGCCAATAACGACATTAAAGTCACAGGCACGGATGAGCCAAGCCGTCTCTTGCTGGCCTTGCAGCAAATGCGCGCCAGCCTGCATGACATGACCAAATTGATTCAACAAAATGCAGTCGAAGTGAGCCGTGCTGCGCAAGGCTTGGCCGATGCAGCCAAGGAGGTGGCCAATAGCGCGCAAAGCCAATCGGCGGCCACCAGCGGCGCGGCAGCAACATTGGAGCAACTCACCGTCAGCATTCACCATGTGGCAGACAATGCGGAGGATGCGGCACAGCAAGCACGCACTGCCGGCAACACAGCGAAAATGGGCGGTAGCTTTGTACAAACTTCATCCGATCAAATGAGCGCCGTGGGCGAGCATGTGAGTCAATCGGCGACGAAAATGTCCGATTTGGAGCAGGACGTCGGCGAAATCGGCAAAATGGCAACGATGATTCGTGAAGTGGCCGATCAGACGAATTTGCTGGCGCTCAATGCCGCGATTGAAGCGGCACGAGCCGGCGAAACCGGCCGTGGCTTTGCCGTGGTGGCCGACGAGGTGCGCAAGCTGGCCGAACGCACGACCAAATCAGCACATGAAATTAGCACCATGATTAGCCGTATCCAGAATGGCAGCTCGTCGGTAAATCAATTTATGGCCGACAGCGTGGCCAGCGTTCAGGATGCGACGCTGAGCTCCGAATCAGCAGCGCTGGCCATGGATGAAATTGAAGAGAATGCCAACGCGGTGGTCAACGCAATCAGCCAGATTAGCGATTCACTGAAAGAGCAAAAGCTGGCAGGGCAAGATTTGGCGGCGCGCATGGAGCAAGTGTCGCAAATGGCCGAGGAAAATGGCGATACGGTCATGAATCTGGCCAGCACGGCAAATCAGCTATCTAGTCTGGCCGGGCAATTGCAAACCGCTGTGAGCCGATTCAAGATTTAATTGCACGATTTCAATCACTAAGCAGCAGCACCAGCGCAAGCTGGGCTGCTTTTTTTTCGCAAAAAGTCACATGATCTGAGTGGATAATTACCGCAAGCTGCGCGTCTTATTACATTTTTTTCAAAGCTCATCGGCGTTAGGATAAGGCATCCTAATTTAATACCTCGTCAAGGAGCCGAGCATGAGCCTGAATATCAATACCCTCAATAGCAGTCGCTATAGTTTTATCCAAGGCAAAGGCTCATCCGGCAATTTAGCGCACACCAAGTCAAGCCAAAGTAATGGGCTATGGCGTGAAGACTTGCACCAAAGCATGCAAGATGCGCGCCGCGATGTGCGTCAGCAAGCGATGCCCGTACTGCTAGAGGTGCAAAAATCCCAACATCGCAACGACCTGTTTGCCATTTACACGGGGCAAAACCCCAATAACGGGGTGAGTAACCGCACGGCATTAAATATTGAGCAAAAGCTGGAGCGTCATGCCCGTAATCAAGTCTTGCTGCAGGCCTATGATGAGCACGTCGGCTCTGATGTCGCCGAGCCAACGCTGAATATATCGGCTTAACTAAATCGCCACTTCTACCGCTAAGTAATTGTTTTATAGAAAATTACACTATGATTCTGGGCGGCAAGGCGTATGATGAATACATAGCCATTGAGAGCAGGAGTCGATCATGAATATCAATTCAAGCACATCGCTCACCACCCAAGCTTCGAGTGCCACTAGCATCAGTGCTAGCAATGTTTCGACACTGCAAAAATTGCAGCAAGAGCAACGCCAACAAACGCTGGAACAAGCCAAGCCCGTTGTCGAGCAGGTGTATATTTCCAAACAAGGCCAGCAGCAGCTAGAAACCTATGCAAAAAGCGCCGCCAATGCAGCGGAACGAAACGATACGGGCAGCGAATTCAGCAGCTCGGGCTCTAGCAATACTGGAGTTAGTACCGAGCAGATTCTGAAAGCGGTAGACAAACAGCAAAATCGCCAAACGGCGGCGGCTTTGGCCTCATACGCCCAACAGCAAGCACAAGCGAGCAACGATAAACCTGCAACAGCACCAAAACCAACCCCGTACACCCAAACCACATCAATTCAAGAAAGCGCCTAAAACCCGCTGAATTGATTGCCTTGGGTGATACATAAAAAAACCAGCCATCAAGGCTGGTTTTTTTAATCAAGTCACCACCAATATCAGTAGTATATGCTCATATACATTAAAAAAATAAGGCCTTTAAGCATATACCCATACATTAAATCCGATAACGGGATATAGACTGATCGAGCTCTTGCCCCAATTGATTTAGACGCTGGCTTTCATTGGCCGTACTCGCTGCGGCTGCACTACTTTCCTCTGACATCTGCGCCACTCGCTCCACCTGCTGCGCCATCGCTGCACTTGCGCCGCTCTGATCACGCATTGCTGCCGAGATTTCACCCACTTGATGAACCACCAAATCCGCACTCGCGCGAATATCACCGATCGCACTACTGGCTTCTTGGGCTCGCGCCACACCTTCATCGACTTGCCGCACCGTATGCTGCATGGTTTGTACGGTGCTATTGGCTTCATTTTGAATGGCCGCCACAGTACTGATAATTTCCTGCGTGGAATTAGCAGTGCGCTCCGCCAATTTCCGCACCTCATCGGCAACCACGGCGAAGCCGCGCCCCATATCACCCGCCCGCGCGGCTTCAATGGCCGCATTCAAGGCCAGCAAGTTAGTCTGATCGGCAATGTCTTTAATGACCGTCACCACGGCATTAATGTTCGCGGTGCGCTCTTTTAAGGATTCAATTTGTGTCGCCGACTCCCTGACCTGATCGGCAATCAGATTAATGCTGGCAATCGTGTTCTCAATGACATTGCCGCCGGTTGCAGCCAAACGGCCTGCTTCGCGTGCGGTGTGGTCACATTCCTGCGCTCGGTCAGCCACATGGCTAATACTGACGGTCACTTCCTCGACCCCCGAGGCCATCGCAGATGCTGATTCGCTCACGGCGTGTGAAGCTTGGGATAATTCATGACTGGTATTGCTCAAACCAGTGACCGAACCAGAAACATCACGCCCCACCCGAGTGAGTTGACGCAAACTGCCTTGCAAGGTGTCGAGTAAACCGTTGAGCGCAGTTAAGGAGACGCCAATTTCATCCTGACTTTGTACTTCAAGGCGACGGGTGAAATCATAATCTTGCCCCAGCTTTTGCAAGAAATGCTGCATCCGACTCAGCGGCTGCGTGACGCTACGACCAATCAGCCAACCAAGAAGCGAAACGGTCAGCAGGGTAATAAGGCCACAAATCACGCTAAAACTAATCGAAAAAGCAATATCATTGGTAATTTGCTTTTCGTTCTTTTCCGCGATTTTTTGCTTGTAATCAGAGATCTGCTTTAGGGCAACATAAACTTTTTCCGCTTGCGGTGCGCATTGCTCCCGTATCAGTTTCATCGCCTGCTCGGTATGCTCTTGCCTCGATTCATTGAACACCAAGGTCGTTAATGGCTTCCATTTATCAAGTTCGGTTTTGAGCGCGGCAAAATTAGCAGCGTCAGTATCGTCATAATGCAGCGCCGATAATTCTTGTACATTGACCTCTAATTGCGCCAAATAGCTGGCAAAGTCTTCCTCCGTTTTTTTCATCGCCGCAGCGTCGGTCAAAATCACGTGGTAGAGGACGGCGTAGCGGGCGCGCGCAAATTTGCGCTGGATTTGCTCCATCTCCAAGAGGCCAGGAACAATCTTCGCGGTAATTTCAGTAGCGTCGCTCTTTACATGGCCAGAGTTGTAATATCCCACCCCCGTTAAAATCAAAATAGCCAAGCCCGTAAGGCCAATGAGCGCCATTAATTTGTGTGCGATTTTCATTCTGAACCTCATTATTTTTGACAGCCATTTGCAGCAAAATTGCCCAATACTTAGGCCATAAACAATAAACCCCGCCAGCGGATAGACGGGGTTTGCTAATACGCTTCGCGGCGTGCTTAACAGCCCTAAACGCGATAGCGAGAAATCGACTGATCCAACTCTTGCCCCAGATTATTCAAGCGTGAGCTTTCACCAGCAGTACTTGCTGCGGCAGCACTGCTTTCTTCCGACATCTGCGCCACTCGCTCCACCTGCTGCGCCATCGCCGAGCTGGCACTGCTTTGCTCGCGCATTGCAGTGGAGATTTCACTAACCTGATCCACCACCGTATCGGCACTGCGGCGAATATCATTGATCGCGCTACTGGCCTCTTGGGCGCGAGAGACCCCTTCATCCACCTGTCGTACAGTTTGCTGCATGGTTTGTACGGTGCTATTGGCTTCATTCTGGATCGCAGCCACGGTGCTGATAATTTCCTGTGTTGAGCTCGCGGTACGCTCAGCCAATTTGCGTACTTCATCGGCCACCACCGCAAAACCGCGCCCCAAATCACCCGCCCGCGCAGCCTCGATCGCAGCATTGAGCGCCAACAGATTAGTTTGGTCGGCAATATCTTTAATCACATTGACCACGGCATTAATCGTTGCGGTGCGCTCTTTGAGTGACTCGATTTGCGTTGCGGATGCGCGGACTTGATCGGCAATCTGATTAATACTGCTGATGGTGCCCTCAATCACGGTTCCGCCCGTCGCGGCCAAACGACCCGCTTCGCGTGCGGTGTGATCGCATTCCTGAGCGCGGTCGGCAACATGGCCAATACTTACCGTGACCTGCTCAATCCCAGCCGCCATCGCCGAAGCCGATTCGCTCACCGCATGGGATGTCTGCGACATTTCACGGCTGGTGCTCGAGAGGCTATTGACCGAAACAGTGACATCGCGCCCGACACGGTTGAGCAATTTCATGCTGTTTTGCAATGAGTCGAGCAGGCCATTGAGCGAGCCGATGGAGCGGCCAATCTCATCCTGGCTATTTACAGGTAGGCGCTGGGTAAAATCGAAATTCGTCGCTAGATTTTGTACAAACTGCTGCATGCCGCCCAATGGCACCGTAATGCTGCGGGTGATTAACACCCCAGCTGCGGCACCCAACAACACCGCAACCACCGTCAGTACGACCATCGTGGTTTTCGTCGTGCTGACATTTTGATCGGTATGCCCTACTTTCTCGGCATTGAGCTTGTTTTCATATTCAGCCAATTCGCGCAAAGTGGCATTGAGTTTGGACATTTTTGGCGCTGCGCCACTACTTAATAATGCCTTTGCATCGTCTACTTTACCCGCCATCGTTAGTTGAATCAGCTGATCGACTGTAGCGAATGCATCGTCTTTCTGCTCTTGAATATTTTTCAGTGCAGCCGACTCAGTGGGCGTGGGCGGATAGAGCGGGTTAGTAAACAATTTGTTGAGGTTTTCTTCTTCTCGGGCAAATTCTTGTCTGGCCGCGTCGTACTTTTCTTTGGTTTTGGCTTGCGCATCTGGCGTCGTATCGATCAAGAGCTGACGATATTGCACCCGTATTTCTTGGGCACGATCGATCAAAATCGAAGCTGACCGCATTTGCGCTGAATTGGCGACTACAATTTCTTGCAGGTCATCATTGATTTTGTTGACGCCTCGAATTGCAAAGAGATTGCTAATCGTGAGTAGAGCGATCAATAAGCCAAAGCCGATAGCCAAACGCTGCGCTACAGATAAATTCATGATGACACTCACAACAACACTAATGAATTCTTTCAGCATAGTGTGCATCGTGTGGGATACAAGAAATTAACCACATTGATCGGTCAAGTATTTTGCCCAATCATCCATGGATCAAATGGGCAAAAAAATAGCCCGCAGCAAGCAGGCTATTTTGACTCTCTCATATACCCATTATGGGTATATGCATGAAAATATTATTTTTTATCAATCACAAGGCAATACCATTAGACCATTTCAACCGCTTGAATCGCAGTCAATGCAATCGTGAATACAATGTCGTCCACCAGCGCGCCGCGTGATAGATCGTTCACCGGTTTGCGCAAGCCTTGCAACATGGGGCCTACGCTGACAACGTTAGCGCTGCGTTGTACGGCTTTGTAGGTCGTGTTACCCGTATTTAAGTCAGGGAAGACAAACACGGTAGCCTGGCCCGCAACGAGGCTGCCTGGCGCTTTTTGCTGACCGACTTCAAATACCGATGCCGCATCGTACTGCAATGGACCGTCAATGGTGAGCTGCGGATTGCGCGCTTTGGCGATTTCAGTTGCACTACGCACTTTATCAACATCAGCGCCCGTACCCGATTGACCGGTTGAGTAGCTGATCATCGCCACTTTCGGGTCGATACCAAAGGCTTTAGCTGAATACGCGCTTTGCGCGGCGATTTCGGCCAATTGCTCGGCATCTGGATTCGGGTTCACCGCGCAATCGCCGTACACCAGCACTTGCTCAGGCATCAGCATAAAGAACACCGACGAGACAATCGACGAGCCCGGAGCGGTTTTGATCAGCTGTAAGGCGGGACGAATCGTGTTGGCGGTAGTGTGGATTGCGCCAGAAACCAGTCCATCGACCTCGTCAATCGCCAACATCATCGTGCCGAGTACGACATTGTCCTCCAGCTGGCGTAGCGCTTGAATTTCGGTCAGACCTTTCGATTTACGCAACTCAACCATCGGCGCCACGTAACGGCTGCGGATCTCTTCGGGATCAAGAATCTGCAGGCTCTCAGGAATCGTCACGCCTTGCGTGGCGGCAACGGCCTCGATCGTGGCACGATTACCGAGCAAGATACATTGCGCAATGCCTTTTTCTTCACACGCAATCGCGGCGCAAATTGTGCGTGGCTCTTCGCCCTCGGGCAAGACAATGCGTTTGTTCGCGGCACGTGCTTTTTGAATTAATTGATAGCGGAAAGCGGGCGGGCTGAGGTGTTGTACGCCTTTGGTATTGACGCCGACCATCAGCGCATCCAGATCAAGCTGTTCCGCCACCGCGTTCATTACGCGCGTCATGCGATCTTTATCATCAGCAGGCACGGCAGTTGGTACTTTGCTGATTTCCAGAGCGGTACCAAAACTATCGCCATTGGTGCGCAACACGGGGATACCCGTGGTATTGAATGCGAGCTTGGTAAAATCGCTCACCGTTTTATTCAACTCCGTACCGTGAGTCAGTACCAAACCGGCCAATTGCACACCATTGCTCGCCGCCAATGCCGTCGCCAAAATCACATCATCCCGATCACCCGAGCTGACAATCAGGGCTCCAGGTTGCAAACGACGAATCACCTCAGGGACAGCACGCGCTGCGACCACAGTTTCATTCACGCGGCGTTTGGTCAGCTCGCCCTTCACGATGATTTCGGCATCCAGATGCAAGGCTACATCCAGTGTGCGTGGCGCTAAAAGATGCGGGTCAAATTCGATCACGCCCCAGATTGGCAAGTCGCCAATCGCTTCTTTCATCTCATCGACATCAAAATTGATCGCGGCTTTATTGAAAATCACACCGCCCACTTGCACGCCTTCATTGCGAAATTGGCGCTCGGCAACTTTGACTTCTTCGGCGACATTTTTGGCGCTGGCATCAGTTACCAGAATTACCGTCGCTTGCAAACCCAAGGCCATTTCGGTGTTGAGCTGCGTGGTAAACGGGTTGGCCGGATCTGGATGCAAACCTTCGACCACCAACACATCCGCCTCTTTGCCCGCCGCCATACTCATCGTGACGATTTCTTCGAGCAGATCATCGGTTTCACCAATCGAAACCTGTTCAATCGCGTAATTGGCGGCCAATGCATCTGGCACATCGAGCTGACAAATACGACGCGCAAAATGGCTGGAGCGTTCGATTTCGCTGGCGGCCTGATCTTGGGCCACTGGTTTTACAAACCCTACTTTCAAGCTTTGATTTTGCAGGCAGCGAACCACGCCCAATGTCACCGAGGTCAGGCCCACATTGTGTCGGGTTGGCGCAATAAAAAAGGTTTGCATAATTGAGTTCCAAAAATTCAAGACGACGTAGCTGCACACTATAATCAATCTAAGTCATTATCATCATGACATAACTCTAAAAAATCGCCGAATTTGGGATTTTCCCGATGGTATTAGTTGGCATCGGCCAGCGTAAAACGCACTTGGGCCGCAAAAAAGTCTATTCTCAAATCTGCACTTCACACACAGGCTCCGCGATGACCGCATTTCATATCCTGATCGAACAACACGGTGACGAACAACAGATGCAATGGCGCCCAACCACGCTCAATGAGCCCGGCGCTGGCGAAGTGCGGCTCAGGCAATCCGCCATTGGGGTGAATTTCATCGATACTTATCATCGCTCTGGGCTGTATCCACTCACCCTACCGAGTAGCTTGGGCATGGAAGCCTGCGGCATCGTCGAGGCCGTAGGCCCTGAGGTGAGCGAGCTGAAAATCGGTGATCGCGTCGCGTATGCCGGCGGTGCGGTCGGTGCATATACCACCCACCGTATCATGCCAGAGAGCAAGCTGGTTATTGTTCCTGATGGCATACCCGATGATTTAGCCGCCGCCACTTTATTGCGCGGCATGACTGCGCAGTATTTATTGAAGCAGACCTTTGCCGTGCAAGCGGGGCAAACGATTTTGGTGCATGCCGCAGCAGGAGGGGTCGGGCAAATCCTGTGCCAATGGGCACAAAGCTTGGGCGTCAAAGTCATCGGCACCGTCGGATCGAGCAAGAAACAAGCGCTCGCAGCGCAATGGTGCGATTGGGTGCTCGATTACTCCAGCGATGATTGGGTTGCTGCCGTGCGCGACCTGACCCAAGGGCTGGGCGTACCCGTGGTGTACGACGGTGTCGGAGCTGACACCTTTCTACCTTCGCTCGATTGCCTTGCGCCACGCGGGCTGATGGCGAGCTTTGGCAATGCATCAGGGCCAGTATCGAGCTTTAATTTAGGGATTTTGGCGCAAAAAGGCTCGCTCTACGTCACCCGCCCCACTTTGGGACACTACACCAGCACCCGCGCCGCATTACTTGCGACAGCGGAAGATTATTTTGCGGCGCTGGCCGCAGGTTTGGTCAAGCCCGACATCGGCCAGCGTTATGCGCTGCAAGATGCAGCGCAAGCCCACCGCGATCTGGCCGCCCGCCAGACCACTGGGGCAACGGTACTGATGCCATGACCACGCTGGTTTATCTTCACGGCTTTCTCTCCAGTCCTTTATCGCAAAAGGCGCAGGAAACAATCGCCTGGATGACTGAACAGGGCCTGGCCTCGCAGTTAATCTGCCCACAAATCCCGATGCACCCGATTGCAGCGATCGAGCTACTTCGCGAATTAATTGCCCCGCTCAAGGGCGATTTTTGCGTCGTGGGTAGCTCTTTGGGGGGATTTTTTGCGACCTGGGCTGTCGAGGAATTTGGGGGTCGCGCCGTGTTGATTAACCCAGCAGTTCAACCCTATGCACTGATTAATCAGTATCTTGGCCCACAGCAAAATTACCAAACCGGCGAAATTCATCACATCGACGCATCTTTTGCCGATAATCTTCGTCAGTTTGAGCGTAAGCCTAGCAGACTGCAGCGGTATTGGCTTTTATCACAGACTGGTGATGAAGTATTGGATTATCAAGCCGCCGTAGGCTATTACCAAGGATGCCTGCAAACCATAGAGTCTGGTGGCGACCATAGTTTTATTGGCTTTGCCCAATGGTTGCCGCAAATCTGGGCTTTTGCGAATACTCCTTTTGAAAACGAAATTGATGTCGAGAACCTAAAATGACCACACCGCAAAGTGGCATCCTGCCTGAAGCATCTAGCAACGGCCTATTTATGCTGTTTCGCCGCCGCCTCGGTCGCCGCGCCGATCAGGCTTGCAAAAATTTATTAGCGCAGTGGCCTGCGCGCGTTAGCAAGATCGCTGCCGCCAATGCCGATGCGCATTTTTATGCATCGCTCGGCATCGGCCCTGATGTGTGGCCAGAAATATTCGGCCCCGAAAAACCCGCCAAATTGCGCGCCTTTCCGCGCATTAGCGGAGCGATTCATCCCGCGCCATCCACCCAATGTGATCTGATTTTGCATTTACGCGCGGATCGCTTTGATGTGCTGTTTGAATTGGCCGATCAATTTACTCAGGAAATGGGGGAGTGGTTTGACGCGATCGAAACCGTGCATGGTTTCCGTTACCGCGATAAACGCGATCTAACGGGCTTTGTAGATGGTACCGAAAACCCAGTCGATGATGAACGCGCGGCCGCAGCATTGGTCGGCGATGAAGACCCCAAATGGGCTGGCGGCAGCTATTTGCATATTCAGCGTTATGTGCACCGCATGGAGAGCTGGAATAAACTGCCCGTCAAACAGCAGGAAGCGGTGATTGGGCGCACCAAAGAGAGCGATGAAGAATTATCCGATGAAGACAAACCACTCACGGCCCACATTAGCCGCGTGGTGATCGAGGATGAAGGCCAAGAGCTGCAAATTTTGCGCCAGTCTTTGCCTTATGGCTCACCCAGCGGCGATAAGGGGCTGTATTTCACGTCGTACTGCAAAACGCCTGATATCTTCGAGCGCATGCTCGCCCGCATGATCGCCCCGACCGCCGATGGCCGAGTCGATCATTTGCTAAATTTTAGTCGCGCAGTCACTGGTGCCGCGTTTTTTGTGCCGAGCGTCGAAGCCCTGCAAGGTCTGGCTAAGAGCTAAATAAACGCTCAGCGTAGAGCGCCTCGGGGAAGATATTGCGCCACCACAAGCCGGTGGTATAGAAATCCTCGTTGCGCTCACAGCGTGCAGCTACCGCGTTAAAAAACGGGCTCGTCGCTTTCGTTTGACGCGACAGCGCTGCCGGCAAACAAAACAGCGGTTTTTGTGCCACATTGCTAGCGACTTGCTCAGCCGCCACTGCATGGCTGGCGCGCACAAATAGCGGTACGTCACCACGCATTCTTTGCTGCTCGCCCGTCAGATGATTTTTGAATTCCAACGCGCCTTTATGGTCTTTTTGAAATAGATTGGCGGGCAACACGCCGGTACTGACAAACTCTTCATTGAGCGCCGGTTTATGATCACCAAACACCACCACAATCACCTCGCGGCCTCGTGACTTGGCCGCAGCGTCGAGTTGCTGATTAAAGGCCAGCAAATCATTCATCGCCTTATCCATACGCTGACGATACTGCGCCAAGCCAGTGGCGTTTTGCTCATCGGCCACAAATGGGCCATGCGTTGAAACCGTCACCAAGAACATAAATTGCTTTTGCTGTTTTGGCGCTGCGCGATATTGCGCCAATGCGACATCATACATAGCACTATCTTTGGGCCAACCCGTCGATTTATCCCAAACCATCTGCTCAACAAAGCGCGTGTGATCAAAACCAAATTTGGGATACACCTCGGCACGGCGATAAAACTTGCCAAAATAATTATGCATCCCCGTCGTGACATAGCCTGCTTGTTTGAGTTCGCTCACCAGCGTGGCGCTATGCTCATCATAACGTGATGAGAAATTCTGAAAATCAATGCCAGGCAAAGCCAGCGAGGAGAGCCCAGTTAAAGCCTCAAATTCGGCATCGGCCGTACCGCCACCGTAGACTGGGCTCACCGTACGCGTGGCGACGAAGCCCGCTTGTTTCAGCTGATTCATCCCCGTTTCCAGTTTGTCGTCCGCACTGGTGTAGCACGACTCGCACATCACAACGACAATATCAGGGTCTTTGGCCACGACGGGCGCAGGGAGCTGTTCGGCATAAAAATCATGCTCGCCGCTTTTGGGCACATGCATGGTTTCACCGCTGAGAATCAGGTGCCCTAAAATGCCATTCTGGCGAACGTTTTCACGGAAATTGTAGAACACATAGCTGGTACTAAATGACTTGCTAATCAAGGCTTGAGATTGCGCGGTAAATTGACCACTGCTATCAAATTGTACGCCGACTACACCACACAACAGCAGCCCGGGCGCAATGCGTTTGGGATTAAACTTGGGGCGAAACCAGAGGCCGCAGACAATGGCTGCCACAGTACCCAACGCAAATCCAATAATATCCCAGTCGATATAGCCAGTCAGCGCCATACCCTGCCCGACTTCGAGCAAATCACGCCCCAGCAGCGGCTCGCCCGTGGCTTTGAATTTCACATAGCTAATATTGTAGAGCAGCGCTTCCAGGCTCAAGGCCGCCCAGACGGCCGCCCAGCGATTGAGAAACATCGCAAAGAAAAAGAACAGCAATGCCGAAAAACCAAGACGTGGTAAATCCCAGCGCCCATCGACCCATTCGCGCCCGGCAATCAGTAACAGCACGACGCCAAAAACGGGAAACCAACGTACGAACAAAGACTTAGCAAACTTCACAAGCGGTAAAACTCAAAGCAAAACGCAATTATGAAGTATTTGTGAATCTCGTGCAGCGACATAAAACCAAAACCGATGGCTGGTTACCACCAGATTCTGGGTTTCCACATACCCAGACGGGTATATTCTTCAAATCCTTATTTGAAACGAAGTTGCTGCGGATACGGGTAAAAATCCTCCACGATGCCTTGCTTAATCCGCGCCTTGCAATCTTGCCAGAATTTAGGTGTCAGCAAGTCGGCGTGGTATTTGGTAAAGGCGGCCCTCACATCTGCGCGCGCCAATAGAAAATCGCCAAATTCCTCGGGATAGACTTCGTTTTTATTGCCGCTAAACCAGGTCTCACCGCTCATTTCAAATTCGGGCGATGGCGGCGGCGGAATCCGGCGGAAATCACAGTCGGTCATGTATTCAATTTCGTCATAATCGTAAAACACCACGCGCCCAGCGTGGGTTACACCGAAATTTTTGAACAGCATATCGCCGGGAAAAATATTGGCAATGGCGAGCTCACGCAGCGCATTGCCGTAATCACGGATCACATCTTCAATTTCATCATCGTGCCGATTTTGGATATACAAATTCAGCGGCTTCATCCGGCATTCGATAAACAGGTGACGAATCACAATCGTATCGCCATCTTCCTCGATCGCCGACGGCGCCAAGGTGCGCAGCTCTTGCAGTACATCCTCAGCAAAGCGCGCCTTGGGTAGCGCCACATCAGAAAATTCCAACGAATCGGCCATCCGACCGACCCGATCATGCTGTTTCACCAGCAAATATTTGGCGCGTACCGTCGCGTGATCGACTTCTTTCGGCGGCGCAAATACGTCTTTGATGATTTTGAAAACATAGGGAAAAGACGGCAGCGTAAACACGCTCATCACCATCCCCTTGGTACCCGGCGCAAACACAAATTGGTCACTGGAATGGCGCAAATGATGAAACAGCTCGCGATAAAACATCGTTTTGCCCTGCTTACCCAAACCCAGCATCGTATACAGCTCGGCTCGCGATTTATTGGGCAGCATATCGTGCAAGAACTGCACATACGCCGATGGCACGGCCATATCGACCAGAAAGTAGGCGCGCGACAGAGAAAAAAGGTGGCGAATATGCACGGCTTTGAACAGCGCGGCATCGACGTACAGCATGCCATCCTCTGAGCGACAGATCGGCAAGGTAAATGGAATTTTCTTGCGCCCATAGGTCGCCTGCCCGATCAGGTAGGCGGCTTTATTGCGATAAAACGGCGACGTGAGCACCTGAATATAGCTATTGAACTTCGTTTTGGCAGGCTTGCCCATATGCCGGCGCAAAGCCAGCAATATCCGGCGCACGTCGCGCGGCAGATTGGCAAATGGCAAAGTAAAACCAAAGTCGGCAATGATCTGCTCCACCGTCGCCGCCAAGCCTTTTTCATTGGGGTAATAGGTACGAAACGCCGGGCCATCGGCCTCGATGTATTCGGTCGAAACCGCAGGGCGATAGAAGATAAAATCATTATGGAAATAGGTGCGATGCAAAATCCGGCAACACACCGAATTAAAAAACGTCTCGGCCAGCTCCATTTGCTGGTGATTAATCAGCAGTGCGATATATTGCTGCTTTACGCGTTGCCATACCGAATCGGGGAGTGATTCGGCGTTAAATTCCTGCTTTAGCCGCTGCACGCATTCGAGTACACGCAAATCATAAAAAGCGATCCGATCCCGCACCAAATTTTGCTGCGCATGAATATCGCCGGCTTCAAAATTAGCCTGTGCAGCGCGACCTGCTTCACGAAATAACTGATAGTGATGATTAAATCCATCGAGCAAAGCCTGCGCAATGGCATTACCCAGATCGACTTCATTTGGTAGCAGTGGTGCATTCATGATTGGCTCGCCGAAAAATCCCAGCTTTCAGTTTAGGCGGCGCGCCAATTTTTGCTGCAATGCACTGCGGTTTTTTGCCATTGTGTCGCGAATAACTGCAATCGAAGGGGCAAAAAAAAGGCGCTCTAGCGAGCGCCTATCATTTCATTACTGATGCATCGATTTATTTCTTGCTTGGGCGGCCCGTTTTGATTTTTTCCAAGCTATTGACCAAGGCCAGTAATTTGACGTCATCCATGGCCGACAAAGCCAATAGTCCCGCACGGATCAATTCACTTTTTTTCACTTCCACGCCAGCCGCAATCACGCGTTGCTTGGTGGCCGCGATCAGCGCGTAATCGCTTTCGGGGAAAGTGAAGCTATCGCGAACCAATTTGGCTTTTTTCGGTGTCTTTTTAGTGCGAACTGGTTTTTCCACTTTAAGCGCTGCAACTTTTTTCTCTACCGCCGGAGATGCCGCTGGGGCATCGACTTTTGCTAGTGTTTTGGCGACTGGCTTGGCGACCGCAGGCGCGGCAGGCGCTTTGGCAGCAACCGGCTTGGGCAGTGCTTTGCTCGCTGGGGCTTTTGCGACTGGACGGCTTGCGGCTTTAGCGGCGGCGGGTTTGGGCTGTGTGGCTGCGGCAGGTTTGGTGGCGGCTTTTACTGCAGACTGTGGAGTGGCTGGTTTCACCGCTTTAGCTGCTGCAGGCTTGGCAGCGTTGCTGGCAGCAGTTTTAGCAGCGGCGGTATCGTTGGCTTGAGCGACAGACTCAACTACATTTTGCAGCGCGGATTTGGTCGGCGTAGGCATAAACAACTCCAAACAAGTTAAACGGTATAAATAGTTTATACACGCATTCTGCGCCTATTTAGCCATTTGATGTGTTTAAGTTTTATGTCATTTGCAACAAAGCTGAAATTAAATCCAAAATAAGGCTAATACAGCCTCAAACCGTCCCGTATCTCCCCATCGCCATCAACATCAGCCAATCATTAGGCAGGGCAAATGCCACCATTACATACGGCGACGTTCGGCCTGAATAATCGACAGATAAACCAAAGTTGAGCTCAACTCAAACTGCAAACCCGCATCCACAACGGCTTGCGCGAGCGTCTTACCCGCTTCGATTTTTTGGTTTACAAACAATAAGATCTCTTCATTCATCGCACACCTCAAGCCAACACATTATGTCGTTTGATTGTGCTTGCGAAAGATGAAATTGATTAGGGAAATAGTACGCGCTACGGCTTGGAAATATTACCAAGCCCTTGCCATACCTTTGTCACACCCCGTCCCGGAGAGCAAAACGCGGCCCGCTTCGCCTGCCCTGCGACGACTAGGGTGACACTTTCCGTTGAAATACCCAAACCCCGGCTTTTAACTCTGGCGGTAAGATGAGTTGGCTCAATTCAGCATGCTCTTGCCAAGCAAAAAAAGTTTGAGCTTCGTAATCCGCCCAATTACCGGTAATAAAACGAGAATGGCTGCCGATGACAATATAGGTTTCTACTTCGCGCTGGCGGAAAATTTGCCGCTCAAAATGATTGGCCGACGGCGGCCAACTACAAATCACCACCTTGGGCTGAAAACGGCTCAGCGCACTTATCGCATCAAGTCGCTGCACAGACTCAGGATACTTCACGACTTTTTCCCAGCTATAGTCGTCGGTCGCGGTGATGTCCACACCTTGCTCCGCGAGAAAACGGCTCAGCGTGCCATCTCCGGCGGCAATTTCTACAGTACGGCGATGACCGATCAATTGCGCCAATCCAGCAATCAACTCCCGACTATAAAAGCACCAAATGCCACGTTTCTCGACCAAGGGCATCAGCAAGCGCTTTTGCCACAACAGCGGCCAGATCAATCTGAAGGCGCGCATCGAGACGGGTTTACGGATCAGGTCTTTTTCAAACAGTAGTTTTTGCGCCAGCAGCCCGTTCAACAAATTAAATCGCACTTTGCCCGACTTCACGCCTGTTGCCGCTGAAAACGCATATTGCCGCAGCGCCTGCTCGGTTAATCGCTGCCGTATCTGATGATGAACAAATAGCTCGAATGCGCGACCATCGCGCTCTCCACTGAGAAATTTGGCATCGGGCTCCATCCTTTGCGCAGCTTTGCTGACCAACGCCTTGAGCTCCGCCGCATCGCGGCGAGCAAAGACCGCGGCCAGCTCATCACGCACCGTCAGCCATTCTTGTGGATGAGCTTGCGCCAACTCGGTAAAAGTTGGATTACTTTGCAACCATTGCCAGGTTTTTGCCGCAGAAGAGCTCGCCACCATACACATCCACCAGTTCAATAAGCTATTTTTACCTGAAATTGGCCTGCTGGCCATGTCGTGAGCGACAAGTCGCATAATTCGCCACAATAACCAAGGGTATAGCAATAGAATCCATACGGATTAAAACATTCATGGCAATACCCTATGAAATCATTTCGACCCCAGACATCAGCCCACTCGCAAGCAGCAAGAAAAAGCAACATTTTAACGGATACAACGGAGAAATCGCTTGACGGGGCGACTCGAGTCGGCTTTAATAGCAACCCTTGTGACCAAGCAACAATGTCACTGGCCAATTAGCTCAGTTGGTAGAGCAGCGGATTGAAAATCCGCGTGTCCGTGGTTCGATTCCGCGATTGGCCACCAACGAATACAAGCACTTAGCCGCATCCTCGGATGCGGCTTTTTGCTTTTTCTGACGTTTTTCTGTCAGTCGCCCTTGGTGACCACTGCGGTTCAATGCGCTTGAAAGCGGTCAATTCATGAAATATTTTCATGACCCATGCTTTTAACGCATTGTCGAGTCAGCTCTACCCTATACGCAACTCCACCTAAATTTGGAGTTGTGCATGCTTTCCTTCTCTGTTGCAGCCCTCTGCTCTGATGCGGAGGTGCCCCATGGCTAAAGCCTATCGTGAGGGTAAAACCTGGTCGTTTCGTTTACGCGTCAAAGGCCAAGATATTTACCGTACCGGCTTTTCAACCGAAGCCGCAGCTAATCAGGCTCAAGCTGAAATCCGGCAGGCCTCAGCGCAGTCGGCACAGCCTTCTGGCTCTGGGCCATTTTGCACTAGCTTAGGTCGCGCCTTCATGCAGTACGCGAAGGAAAGACTGCCGAGTTTGAAAGGCGCAGACAAAGACGCCAACCGCATTAATCGTTATCTGCGTCCGCTCGGGCTGCCCACGATTCAACTTGAAAAGCTGGACGCCGCTGCTGGCTCAACCATTTATTGGAAAGTCAGCTTTGTCGGCAAGACTGAGCGCGTTATTCCCAATAGCCTTAAAACACATCGTGCCAAGCTGGAGGAGCAATCCTCAGCGAGTCAACGACAGCGGGCAGCGCTCGCTAGCATGAATATGTCGGATGTAACCTCGCATCATATCCAGCAGTGTTGAGGCGCACTGAATATTGACCAGCTGTGCGCGTTGAATTTTGACCAGGCATTTTTGCCGTACACCCTCGTGTACGACCCTCTTTAGCCTATCGGCTTTTGCTGCTTTTTACTACTTCTTCAGAACATCTCCCCACGTTCGGGCAACTGTTCTTTTTGTCTTTCTCGCTCTTGAATCTTCAATTTTGCATTCGCACTGCTTTGCTTAAATCGCCACGATTCATTCCCCGTTTCAATAATGTGGCAATGATGGGTCAGTCGATCGAGTAAAGCCGTGGTGAGTTTGGCGTCGCCAAAGACCGTGGGCCATTCTGCAAAGGTCAGATTCGTCGTGATAATCACACTGGTGCGCTCGTACAGCTTACTCAGCAAATGAAACAGCAATGCGCCACCCGCTTGTGAGAATGGCAAATAGCCCAGCTCATCCAGAATGACCACATCCATATGCATTAAGCTATAGGCCAACTTGCCTTTGCTTTTCTCTTGCTCTAATCGGCTGACCAATTCCAACGTGGAATAGAAACGAACCCGCAAACTATGTTGCTGGATGCCATGAACACCCAGCGCAGTGGCGAGGTGGGTTTTACCGGTTCCTGTACCACCAATCATGACGATATTGTGTGCCGCCTGAACGTATTCACCCTGTGCCAACACACGAATCAAACGTTCATCGACTTTCGACTGGCTAAAATCAAAGCCCGCGAGATCCCGATGATGCGGGAAACGAGCCGAATGCATCTGATAGCTGATGGAGCGTACGTGTCGGTCGGCATGTTCCGCATCGATCAGTTGCGTGAGGTTGGCATCGAGGATGTCCATCGTGCCACTGCTGCTGGCTTGCTGCAGCTCAGCGTAAGTGGCGGCCATACCATGCAGCTTGAGCCGCTTCAGTTCGGCTTGAATATCCAACTTCATCATGACACCCCCAACCCTTGATGCAATTGATCGTAGCGCTGGCTATCTGCCAGTGGTGGCTCATTCAGCGCCAATGCCACTTCAAGGGCATCTGGCCGAGGTGCTTCATGCAGTCTGGCCAGCACATTCAGGACATGCTCAGCACTGACTTTGCCCGTTTCAAGCATCAACGCGACGGCGACCTGAACGGTTTCTAAGCCGTATTTGGGTACACAACCCAAGACCTTGGCCATGATGCGATCTCCGCCTTTATGGCGCAATAAGCGCTGTTGTAGTTGCCGCAAATCTGCGGGCATTTCATTGAACGGAGCTCCGTTGCGCAACGCGCCAGGCTTTTGCTCGAGCAAAGGAAGATAGTGTTGCCAGTGATAAAACGTCTGACTGCGCTCAAAGCTGCGTACATGCTCTGCGATCACTTGCTGGTCGGCATAGATAACCAGACGGCTGGGATATAGCCGCACACTCACCATTTGATTGGCCCAATGACACGGTACTGAATAGCGATTGCGCTGGAAGGTAATCAGACACGTACTTGATACCCGCGCCAAGACTTCGGTGTAACCATCAAATGCACCTGGAAATGGCATCATGTGAAGCTGCTCATCTTGGCGTAATTCGGCTAATGTGAGCTCAGGATACTCTGGGTGACGCAATTGCTGCCAAGCCAACTGACATTGTTGCTCAAGCCAAGCATTGAGCTCGTCAAAGCTCGCGAATTTGAGCGCCAATGCGGCTTGCCAGATGTGTCGGCGCCGGTCTTGTACATTCTTCTCGACAATACCTTTCTCCCAGCCGGAGGCGACATTGCAAAACTCAGTATCAAACAGATAATGGGCAGTCATCGCATGAAAGCGGGCGTTGATGATGCGTTCCTTGCCGGGCAGCACCTTGTCGACTGCCGTCTTCATGTTGTCGTAAATCCCTCGCAGCGGCACGCCCCCTAACATCTGAAAGGCGCGAGTATGCGCATCAAACAGCATTTCATGGCTTTGGCTAGGATACGCCATCAATGCAAAAGCGCGACTCGCGCACAGCTTCATGTGGGCCAGCAAGACTTTGCGATGAATACCACCAATGAATGCATGCTCTTCGCTCCAATCGAACTGAAATGCCTCGCCCAAGGCAAAGCGCAGTGGCACAAATGCAGACTTCAAGTGATGCCCCATCGTTTGCGTGCGCCAGTGACGAATAAACGCAGTGACTCGGGAGTAATCGCCGCCAAAGCCCGCAGTCACTAGCTCCTGGAACAATACCTTGGCAGTACGCCGGTCTCGTTTGGGGCGATGTAGATCGGTTTGTAATGCTTTAACGAGTTGAGGAATAAAGGGAGACAGCTTGGTTTGGCTAGACTTGCGTCGATAGCGCGGCTCGGTAGCTGAGTCGGTACGTAGCCATTTCTTGATGGTATTGCGCGTTAAGCTGGTGCGCCGTGCAATCTCGCTGATCGAGAGTTGGTCGCGAAAATACATGCGGCGAACTTTAGCAAATGTGGCCATGGTAATCACCTCAAAATCCTTGCTCGATGAATGAGCTTGGAGATTAGTTACCCTGGTCAAAATTCACTGCGCAAAACCGCAGTTTGCTGGTCAATATTCAGTGCGCCTCAACAGCCGTGATGCAAAAAGCCTCGAAAGCGGGGGCCAATATGATTGATGTGGTTGCCTTCCCGTTTATGACCGATATGGATAAAATCCTGAAGGAAAATCCACCAGAAACTTTTGGCAAATACCATAATCGCCTGAAATTGGGCGGCATTAAAGTGACCATTGATGGTTCACCACAAGGTCGTACCGCGTTTTTCACCACGCCTTACTTAACGGGCGGCCCTGGTGGTGAAGAAGACTGGCGCGGTGAACCCACTATTCCAGCAGAACTCGTAAATAAAGTCGTTCAGCGTGTTTACGATCTGAAGCTTCCGCTTATCCTGCATGCGAATGGAGATGCCGCAATTGATCTTTTTCTCACTGCGCATGAAAAAGCGGCAGCAGATAGCCTAGATAAAGATCGCCGCACAACGGTCATACACTCCCAGTTTGCACGCAAAGATCAACTGGATAAATATGCCAAGTACAACATCATTCCGTCGATGTACACCTTGCACACCTTTTATTTTGCCGAGGCCCACAAAGCCAATCGAGGCTTGGAGCAGGCGCAATATATTAGTCCGATGCGGGATGCGATTGATCGCGGCATCACCGTAACTAACCACACTGACTTTGTTGTAGCCCCGCTCGATCAGATGTTCATGCTATGGTCTGCCGTCAATCGTGTTTCGCGTGGTGGCGAAGTTTTTGGTGCAGATCAGCGGATTACGCCAATGGAAGGCCTTAAAGCGATGACGATCAATGTGGCGTATCAATATCGCGAAGAAGATCGCAAAGGAACGCTGGAAGCTGGCAAGCTGGCTGATTTGGTGATTTTAGATAAAAACCCATTGAAAGTTGAGCCGATGGCGATCAAAGACATTAAAGTCGTTGAAACCATTAAGGAAGGCAAGTCGATTTATCGTCGCAGCCACAAGCAAAGTAAATAAAACTCATACTCCCTCAGCCCGGCCTTGTGCCGGGTTTTTGGCGCATATTATCCATGCAAATTTCAGCCATTCTTTGTCGATTTGCGATCGTTAGCTGTTTATCAGCCAGCCCTGTTATGGCCTGCATATACGACGGCCTTGGGGTAAGTGGTGATCGTGACCCCGCCGTTCCCTTGGTCGAAATGGGGACGCGCATCGCGCTAGCTGATGGCAGCTTGCCTGCCATTGAGCCACTGTCAGGCCAAGCCGCGCTGGAGCGGAGTAAATATTGGCTGTCTCAATTACGTAGCCAATTTGAACAACAAGGGTTTACAGGAACAGTCGCGGTGTATGTGATTGATGGCGATTTATGGTCTACGATTAGCGATGCTCCAGTTAATAATGGGCAAGATTTACTTAGTCAAACCCAGCGTTTACAACTCATGACCCACACACGCCCCCCAGAGCAAGGCGAACGCATGCTACTGATCAATGAGGCGACTTTATCCGCAGTGATCCACGGCGCAATGAGTCTGGAGCAAGCACAAAAAGCTGGCTTAGCAAGACTGAAAATTAAAAACCCAAAGATTCCATACTGAGCAATACCCAGAATGTATAGGTTGGAATGGCTTTAAAAGAAAAGGTTTCGGGCCAATACCCATAAAATAAGGAGTAACAAAGAATGATTAGTAAACCAGCTCTGACTCTTTTGTGCTCCATCCTATTGGGGACCAGCTGGGCACAAAGCACCTCTTTGCAAGATTTAGGAGGACAAATTGCTAGTTCAGGTAACGTCACAACAATTTACCTTGCTCGTGAATTTATCACGATGAATCCACAGCAGAGCAAGGCGCAAGCGATTGCCGTAAAAGATGGCAAATTTATTGCTGTCGGCAGTGAGGCCGACGTGCGAAAACTAGCTGGCAGTGACGCTAAAATTGATCGCTCTTTAGTGAATAAAGTGGTTGTTGCTGGTTTTATCGAGCAGCATGTACATCCTGTACTGGCTGCTCTAACAATGAATTCCAAAGTTATTTCGATTGAAGATTGGGATGCAATCGATGGCTTTTCGCCTGCCGTACGCAATCCTGTGGAGTATGAGGCGCGCTTGAAAAGCGCGCTGGCTGAGTTTAAGGCTAAAAAGAATGGTCCGGAAACCCCATTCATTAGCTGGGGTTATCACCACTATATGCATGGTGACAAAATGTCACGGGCTTATCTGGATAAGCTCGCTCCCGACTTTCCCGTTATTATTTGGCACCGATCTTGTCATGAGTTTTTCCTGAACACTGCAGCACTGAAACTCACGGGCATCACCGAGGCACAAGTAGCAAGGATGCCTGAGAGTGCACAAAAACAATTGGATTATGCCAAAGGACATTTTTTTGAGCAGGGCGCGATGGCAGTATTGGGTAATCTAACGCCATTTCTAGCAACGCCGGAAAAATTCAAGCAAGGGCTGGAATTTACAGAAAAGTACTATCACCGTAACGGGATTACTCTGGCAGCAGAACCGGGCGGCTTTTTCTCAAAACCCCTGCAAGACTTGATCAACTCGGTGTATGGCGATGAGGCAACGCCATTTAATCATTTGTTCATGGCCGATGGCAAAACCTTCTCTGCGCGTAATCCGAACGATGCGGCAGCCTTAATCAAAGATACCGAGCAAGTTCTAGACTGGGGAAAAGGTCGTACCGCCTATATGCCAAAACAAGTTAAATTGCTCACCGACGGTGCAATTTATAGCCAATTGATGATGATGAAAGATGGTTATATCGATGGCCACCTTGGTGCTTGGATTATGGATCCGCCAGTATTGGATTATGCCTTCCAAGCTTATTGGGATGCAGGCTACCAGATTCATGTTCACAACAATGGTGACGCAGGATTGGATGTCTTGCTCGATTCGCTCGAAAAAGCAGTTGCTCGAAATCCACGCCTAGATCATCGAACAGTGTTGGTGCATTTTGGCTTTGCCCGTCCCGAGCAGATCAAGCGTTGGATTGAGCTGGGTGGTATTGTTAGCTCGAATCCTTATTACGTCACCGCCTTGGCTGGCCCTTATTCAAAAATGGGCATTGGTGCAGCGCGAGCGCAATTCATGGTGCCGAATGCGGAAGTCTTAAAGAATGGTGGTTCACTATCCTTCCATTCTGACATGCCAATGGCTCCAGCCAAACCCCTGCAATTGATGTGGGCTGGGGTAAATCGCCTGACCTATGAAGGCAATGTTGCGGCTCCTGCACAAAAAATATCGGTAGAAGCGGCACTGAAGGCGATCACGATTGACGCAGCATATTCGATTCAGCAGGAAAAGAAAGTCGGCTCGATTGAAGTGGGCAAAGACGCCAATTTAACGATACTGGAGCAAAGCCCCTTCGAAGTGTCGCCAACTCAGCTCAAAGAAATTAAGGTGTGGGGAACGATGCTCGAAGGTCGGATGCAGCCTGTTAGCCAACCAGCACAAGTGCCGTCTACAGCCAAAGGTAGGATCGGAATCAAACCTGTGGCGGAAGCCAGTGAATTGAATCAGGCTTTAGGCAGTAGTTTGTATTCGCTATTAAGTCACAAACATCTGCATTAATTTTATATAAATCTGGCGGCATAAGGCCCGAGCAAAGCCATCAAAGTTTTTATATTAACTTGCGGCATATATTGCCAAACATGAAAGGCATCTCATTGTTATGATTAAGTTTAAATATGGTTACGCTATTATCATATTGAGCAGCACTATCAGTGCACTGACTTTTGCCGCCGACTGCCCAGATCGTTTTGAGTCAACTAAACTTGATTATCTGGGCCGTAATGCCGATGGCAGCAAAGCGTACTTCATCACGATGAGTAATCGTGCTGACTCTTTCCGTCTTGAGGCTCCCGGCGTCGCTGACATAGATCGCTGGCAAAGCTCAGGCCCATCGGTTCATATCAGTGAATCGAATGTAGTTCTCGACGACTTAAATGGAACACACAAGCTAGATCGGCTCAATACGGATGGTTCATTTAATTGCTTTCTACACTCTCGAAATCAGAAAGCTCCCATACTACCTCCTACATGGCGCCCACCAACCCTGCCTGAGCGGCCGGTCGGTGTAAAGCCAGAGAATCCTGATCTGCCGATCGTGATTCGCCCGGAAATACCGGAGTTACCCGTGGTTACCCGACCTGAGTTACCAGATCGTCCCATCGTGGAGCCCCCAAATCCTTTGCCTCCCCATGTGGTCAGTCTGAATGGCCTACTCTACCAACTGACAACAGCTCAAGTTGTACAGTATTGTCCATCGATTCAATTTGATGCCACAGGCCAAATTAGTGATGAATCAATTCGGGATTGCAAAGCACTTATTGATACGCTAAACCAAGTTGCATTAACACCTGGCCGTGATTTATTGGCGACTAGTCTCTGGAATTCATGGGCCGATGTGCAATATATTCGTTCAAATAATCGTCGTGGACTTAGCCCAATTGAAGGGAGTGGGGTAACGATGAGTATCGGGGCCGATCGCGCAATTGAGCCTGACTTGGCTTTAGGCTTTATGCTGTCATTGAGTAATCAAGACTCCGACAGTTTTTCAGGGCGAATTCAAAGTGACAGCGATAGCTTGATGGTTGGCCCCTACATGGCATATGGGCTCTCGCCGCACTGGTCAGTATTTGGTAGCGCTATGCTCGGCCAAGTTCAGCGCGATTATCGACTGCTGTCGCTATCAGGCAAAAGCAGCCCGATGCAATACAGTTTGAACTTGAATTTAGAGGGTGAGTATGCCCTTGATCCACACAGCGTCGTTCGACCCAAGCTCGGGATTAGTTATATCTATGAGCGTGGCGAGAATTATCAACTTCAAGGCCGTCTTCTTGGAAAAACACTCGCGATCCATATTGATGGCCATAGCCATGACTCAGGCCAAATCCAAGCTAGTGCAGAGTGGAATAGGAAAATCATGACTAAAGATGGGCAACTCTTTGTTCCATACTTGGAAGGGGGCGTGTTGTATAACTACCTTAATCAGGATAATAACCAAGACCCTCGCTGGAAAGGGATGGCTCGCGCAGGGGTACGTACTGTAGCAGGTCAGTCTTGGCAAATTGATACGAGCGTTAGCTATCAGAGCATCGGCATCAGCGACATAAAAATATGGGACTTCTCATTATTTGTATCACACCCATTTTAATGCAGGACAAGGGGAATGCGAGTTCAAATCGCAAACGACAATAATTGTTAAGCTAGATTAATAACCATAAGAGTTCACGCCGCCCGTAAAAATAAAAACCCCAAGCTCGCAGTGGCGAAACTTGGGGTTGTGCGCAACGTCTAATTAATTAATTAGTTGCGTGAGAATTTTTGCGCGAGCTGGTTGAGCTTTTCTGCACGCTGGCGCTCTGCCTCAGCTGCTGCTTCCGCTGCCTGCTGCGCTTTGCGCTCGTCGGCGGCTTTTTTGAAGTGTTCGTGCAAGCTAGTGGCCGCGTAAGTGCGTTGCTCTTCGGTCACCGCATCGCCTTTGCTGCCATCCAGATTCACGCGCTCGGTGGCGTGCTGCATCACTTTCAAGTAACGCACTGAACGCGTGTGCATCGCCAAGGCGCTACGCAGTACGCGGCGGTTGATTTCCGGCAAAGCTGCAATGACTTGCTTATCAATCCCGATAGCGAGGGGCTGACAGTCGCGAAATACCGCAAATTGCTTTTGCAATTCCTTCAACATGCCAAAGGTCGTCGGTGTAGAAGTCGGTTTATTTTCTGGGGTGTTCATCGATCAAGCTCGTCAAAGAGGGTTTTGCTAGCGCGCATTTTATCAGATTCACACCACGAACCAACTGAATGTGATTGACGGTGTACAAATGAATGCGCCTTTGCTGCAGTTTTTTGCATTTTTTGCCGCGATCTTGCGGCTAAAGTCGCAAGCCTACCCTATTTACAGATCGAAATCGGTTTTTCTTTAGAATAGGCGTTTACGGCGACGCGCCACCAAACCCACCATGCCGACACCGATGAGCCCGAATACCTCTGGGTCGGCCAAGTTGAATTTAGGCTGACTAGAGTTCGCTTTATGACTCACTGGCGGGTTGAGCATGGCCAAATGATTACCATCCGTGGCGCTCAGTTTTTGGAAATTGTGGTGCGCAAATAAATTGTCCTGCACCTTAATCACCTCGGCTTGTGCAGCGCCCGTCACGAGTAATAATGAAACCACGAAAGCTGAGTAATTCATGATTGCCACCTGACTTTAATTGCAATATTGCGATGCAATATATCAGGACTTCACGACGCCAACATTACAAGTTGTACAAGCAAAGTGAATGGTGTGAATGTATTCACACGGTTTTTCACTACATTGCACGCTCCCGCGCAAAAAAGCCTCAGATCACCTGGATCTGAGGCTTTTGCTTTCTATGAACGCTCAGCTCAATAGTGGCGTTTGCGGCGAGCAATTAATGCAAGCAAGCCCAAACCCATCAGTGCATAAGTTTCGGGCTCGGGTACTGGCGCAACTTGCGTGCTAAGCCCCAACTCAGGCTGCATGGGGGTATGTGCTACAGCATCAATCTGGAAAATACTTCCCGATGCATTACCCAGTAGGGATGTATAGTTTTGATCCAGTAACTGTGCCACAAAACTGCTGCCATCCGCACTTGGCGTGCCTTGCCAATCGCCGCCAAAATTGAGCACAAAGCTCAACTTTTGACCAAAAGTCAGTCCTTGCGCCACAAAGCTGCTGGGGCTATTGCTGCTCAAAGTCAGCTTGCTAGGTAAGCCTCCGCTGACTTGCCCATCCTGCAGCTCGATTGCGCCCAAGCTTTGCCACCCCGTGAGCTGGCTAATCTGCGCGTCAATGGCGGGTGAGCCGAGCAAACTACCGAGACTAAAATAGATAAATCCATTTTGCTGCGACACGCTCTGCGTATCGACCTCAACGCGATACGCCGCAGCGTGTGTCACCGCACTCGCCAGTAAGATAGCGATGGCTAAGCATGATTGAGTCCATTTTTTCATCATATTGATCCTGATTTAATCCAACGCGAAATTAGTAATCCAACTGAGCTTGCAGCAAAGTAGCGCTGTAGCTAATTGGCAGTTTGGCGGGATTATTAAATTGCAGATTGAGTACCGATTTACTGGCTGCGGCCGGATTGCTGAGCGTTAGATAGGGCATGCCATTGATGTAGCCTTGTGCATTGGCGAGCACGACCCCACTGGGCAAACCCTTAAAGACAACCATCACCTTGCCAGTCAACGCAGCAGTAGCGCTCAGCGTCAGCGAGCCGTTATAGGTTTTGCTTTGCAGGTTGTAGGTCAGGCCAGTTTTTTGCTGCGCAAAGTTGCTGCTGACGTCGCTATACAATGCAGGCAAATTAAAGCGCGCTACTTCTGGCTCGTGATCGCTGGCCTGATCGGCAAATTCCGAGTTCACATGCACCACGTCGTAATCCGCAACACGGCTCAGTGTTTCGGTGGCCAGAATATGATCGAGCACTTGGCTATTCCCTTCGTAGACATAGGTATAACGCTCGTTTTCCGGCAGCGTTTCGACCAGATCGACCAAGCCTGCTGCTTTCAGTTTGTTCAGCGGGTTCGAGAACTGGTAGTCATTCAAATCACCCAGCACAGCGACTTTGGCATTCGGGTTTAAGCTGCGAATCTGAGCAACAAAATCGGCCACAATCGTCGCTTGTTGATTACGCTGAATTTCTGAACTCAACAGCGGCGGTTGAATATGCCCCATTATTGGCTGATCGCCCCCTTTGGAGTTGAAATGATTGGCGATCACAAACAGCTTATGGCCATTAAACATAAACTCCGCAGCCAATGGTTTACGGCTACTCGCAAAGGCCGAATTGGTCGGGTCGATGCGACCTGGGCTAGCGCTCAAACACGCAATTTCAGCACAAGGCTGCACTGCCGTTGCAGTCAAAGCCGCGCCACCAGCACGATCAACAAATTGCACGCGCGCGGGGTTGAATAAAAACACCTGACGAATATTGCCGCCAGGTTCGCCGCCATCTTGATTCGCTACGGGGTCAATCTGGCGATAATCGTAGGCTGGGCCGCCCACCGCACGAATGGCATTGATCAGCTGGCTCATCGTCACCGCAGGATTGACCACCGCATCATTGGTCGCACCATTGCTGTCTTGAATCTCCATCAAGCCAACAATATCGGGCGCTTGCAAATTGCCGACAATTTGCTTGGCAAGACGGTCGAACTTCGCCGCGCCATCACTCGGGTCAAGGTTTTCGACATTGAATGAGCCGAGTGATAATTCGTCACTACGCGCGGCACGCGTCGTTTCAGGCTGCAATCCGGCCTGTGCCAGCGGCGTTAATGAAGTCGCCAGCAATTGGAAATTGGCGTAGTTGTAATCAATCACACCGACGGCGGTCTGGAATGAATCACCCACGTTGGCGACGGGCACATTCACCGCGCCATTGGCCAATATCAGGCGTTGTGGATTGGCATTGTTGGCACTGATTACCACGCCACCACGCGGGCTTTGCAGGTTTGCGCCAGCGCGATAGTTGGCCACAATCGGTGTTTCATTGCTGGTATAGCGAGTCGGGCCAACGACCTGTGCGCCATTCACTTGTACCCGCATGCCTTCCAAGCTTTCAAAGTAGTCGAGGCCATTGCTCAAATTAAGGCTAGCCGCTTGCTCAACATCACTCACCGCGCCTTGCCAAATGATTTGCGTCGGCACATTAGCATCCAATACGACGGCGGCAGGTAAGGTATTGCCGCTGCTGATTTTGCTAATCTGGCTGATGTTACTCACGCTCAACTCGGTAGTGGTCAAATTACCTGCTCCGCCAGCGCCGCCGGGGCGATATTCTTTGACCACACCACTGACTTCTACCGCATCGCCAGCGACAACCGCAGGCTTGCCGCCGAGATAAACAAAAATACCTTCAGAAGTCAGCGGATTATTATCTGGCTGTGCGTCCTGCATGAAAAAGCCCGTAGTCGTCACCAAGGTCACAATGCCTGGCACATGGCTCACAGTTTGGCCGTCCATATTTGAGCGATGCTTGCTGCCTTGAATATCGTGAATACGAACCACTGCACCACCGGCATTACCGCCGTTATTGCCATCCGGCGGCACAGGAGTGACGCCCGAGCAATCGGCAAGCGGCGTTGCGCTATTGCGTGGCGTTGGCGCGGCGGCATTAAAATCAGCCGCATTATTATTGCTATCCGTACAGCCCGCGTTATTGCGAATCACCGCCGTACTATTGGATGGTGCAGCCGTTGCACCTGCGCCTTCATATTGATTAGCGGTAGCGCCAAAGCCTACAAAATCTTCAACCCCTGCGGCCGTGGCGCAGGCAGTACCGCAATTGAGTGCCGCACTATTATTCACCAGCGCAACTTTACCCGCAGTACCACTGAGCGCCAGCGTGCCCAGCGCATCAGGCGTTGGCAAACTCACCGTGCCGCCAGTACCCGCCGCTTGCTGGACGAGGAAATATTGTTTCGGCTGGATAACCCCGCTTAGGCTCGTTTTTTGCCAACTGCTGCCTGTGGCAGATGCGTATTGCACGCTCCAGTTATTCAAGCTCACTGCGACATCACCAGCATTGAATAACTCGATGAAGTCATTTTTATACGTCGCGCCATTATTGCCGCCACCGCCATACACTTGGCTAATCACCACTTTGCCAGCAGCCTCGGACATGGGGTGCCATGCCACTAAACAAGCAAGCGCGATGCCGCTCAATTTGGGTATAGATTTCACTTTGTCATCCCTGTGTGTTGTTATCGAACTCAGTCAACGCTGAGCCGAGCACCTTACAAGGTCAGTATTAAAACGGTGGGTCAGGTCAATGACATTTGCATTGTGAATTAATGACTAATAAAAAACCCGCCGAGGCGGGTTTTTATGCGGGAAATCGAGATTCAATTATTGCGGCAAGGTCTGGCCAAAAGCGGTCTGATACTGCGCGGCCAAATCGCTCATATTGAATTTGTGATTCTGCCCGCCGCGATGGGCAATCTTGATACTACCGAGCAATGAAGCCAGACGACCCGTCGTTGGCCAATCCCAACCTTGCATCAGGCCATGCAACAGACCCGCACGGAAAGCATCGCCGCAACCCGTTGGATCTAGCACCGCAGCGGCAGGTACTGCAGGAATTTCATAGCAAGTACCATCGGCATAAATCGTTGCCCCTTCCGCGCCCAGCGTTACGACCAAGGCCTTTACTTTGCTGGCCAATTGTTCAAGGCTGAGGCCGGTTGCTTTGGACATCATTTCGGCTTCGTAATCATTCAGCGTTAAATACGTCGCCAGCTCAACCAGCTCCAACAGCTCTTCGCCGCTAAACATGGGCATACCCTGACCCGGGTCGAAAATGAATGGCACACTAGCGGCCGCCAATTGGCGCGCATGGTCTTGCATCCCTTGCTTGCCATCAGGTGACACAATGCCGATTTTGATGGTTTCTGTCACATCGGACACTTGGTTCAAGTGCGAAACACCCATTGCACCGGGGTGGAAAGCGGTGATCTGGTTATCGTCCAGATCGGTGGTGATAAAGCATTGGCCGGTAAAACCTTCTTGCTCGGTGATGTATTTGCGGCTGATTTGCAATTGATCCAGCCATTTTTCGTAAATACCGAAATCCTGACCGACTGTCGCCATGATCAATGGCTCCGAGCCCAACATTTTTAAGGTGTAGGCGATATTGCCGGCGCAGCCACCCAATTCACGGCGCATCTCTGGCACCAAAAAAGACACCGACAGAATATGAATTTGCTCTGGCAGGATGTGTTTTTTGAAATGGTCTGGAAACACCATAATGGTGTCATAGGCCATCGAACCGCAAATGAGTGCAGACATGCTTATATCTCCTTAGGTAATCCCAGAATTATACGTTTCCCAATCGGCAATAGCGGCATGAATTTCATTAATGGATCAATTCTCTTTTTCGGCAATCTTGAGACACAGATCACCCACGCATGCCCTTTCATCGGGTCTGACTTTACGCTGACGAATTTCAGCCCCATAGTGCGCACCTAGGGAAATCACTTACGCCTATTTTTTATGTTGGAAGACCAATTTTCAATCTGCCTTGCTGCAATGATCTGCGCCGTACTCGGTGCAGGCATGTACTTTAATTTGGCGCGCGGCCACGAGAGCGAAAGAGGCATCTCGACCTTAGCCGTGGGCGGAGCTCTGCATCAGGCTGGTTGGTTTATTTGGGCGTTAAGTCAATTTCAAAGCGCAGGAATTGGTACTTGGCTGGCGATTGTATTGCTTTTGCTCGGTCAACTCGGCTTGCTGGCCGGTACTCGCCGCGCCTTTGCGCGACCAGCATTATTAGGCTGGTGGGGCGCCTTAGTTCCCCTTTTACTGATCGCTATTGTGGCAAGTCTGTTGCAATGGATTTCGGAAACTCAAAGCGCACTGATGCAAGCCCTGATGCTCGCCCCTTTGGCATTTCAGATTGGGCGCGAAGCGTTCTCACCAAGTAATGATGAATCTTGGAGCCTACCACGTTGGACCTTAGTCGGCGTCACTCTTGGGTTGGCCTTAACCCTGATGATGACCGCGCTCGGTCTGGTCACCGGCTTAATTACCCTCAATAAAGCCGCCATGATTTGGGCGATGCTCGCTTGCATCTCAGCCCTATTATTGCCCTATAGCTATCAATTACTGATTTCACACCGCCTGTATGCCCGCTTGAGCAAATTGGTGCGCTACGATGCGCTCACCGGGCTACTTAATCGCCGAGGCTTGGAAGAGCACGCTCGCCGCGAATTACATCGCGCACGTAAACACCAAACGTCTTTGGGTCTGATGCTGATCGACATTAATCAATTTCGCGTCATTAACCAGCGCTATGGTTATGGCGCAGGGGATGTCGCTCTCAAAAAATGCGCACGTAAATTGCGTGAAATTGCAGGTGAGTCGGCCTTAATTGGGCGGATTGCCGGTGAGGAATACTGCCTTATCCTGAGCGATAAAAACTCACAATCTTTGCGCTCGCTGGCGGTCGAAATCGAAATGGCCTTGCAATCCCTCACAATTGAACATAGCGATCACAGCTTTCATCTATCGGTGACTTTATCGCTGGTGAAATACGGTCGGCATGGCAATCAATTTGAAGAACTATTGCAAAGTGCAGAAGAAAAACTGCAGCAGCGCAAAGGCAATCTGCGCAGCGAAACCCCACCCGAAGGCGCGTCAACGATCACCCCATAAGTCACTGGCCAAGGCCATGACTTGGCGCAAAATTGCATGCAATTGTCTTAGATCAATCAGTGCCGACTTTAGGCCAAGTAGTGATTTATCCTTGAAATTAGACAGTGCTACAGTACCTAGGCTCCCCACAAGCCTAGGATACGCACGATGAAATTTGACACCCTCGCCATTCACGGCGGCTACAACCCTGATCCCACCACCAAAGCCGTTGCCGTTCCCATTTATCAAACTACCAGCTACGCCTTCGACGATACCCAGCATGGCGCTGATTTGTTTGATTTGAAGGTCAAAGGCAATATTTATACGCGCATTATGAACCCGACCACCGATGTGCTCGAACAGCGCGTTGCGGCTTTAGAGGGCGGGATTGGTGCTTTGGCGCTAGCTTCCGGTCAGGCTGCGATCACCTATGCGATTTTGACCATCGCCGAAGCGGGCGACAATATCATCGCCACCAGCGCACTGTATGGCGGCACGTACAATCTATTTGCCCACACGCTGCCGCAGTACGGCATTTCGGTCAAATTCGTTGACGCAAATGATCCGCAAGCCGCCGCCGCCCTCATTGATGACAAAACCAAAGCCATTTATTGCGAATCGATCGGCAACCCATTAGGCAACGTCGTTGACTTTGCCGCATTCGCCGCTGTGGCGCATGCAGGTGGCGTGCCGCTGATTGTTGATAACACCGTACCTACACCGTATCTCACTCGCCCGTTCGAGCACGGCGCGGATATTGTCGTGCACAGCCTGACCAAATACATGGGCGGCCATGGCACCAGCATCGGCGGAATTATTGTTGATAGCGGTAAATTCCCTTGGGCGGAGCACAAAGCGCGCTTCCGCCGCCTGAATGAACCCGAAGTCAGCTACCACGGCGTGGTCTACACCGAAGCGCTCGGTGAAGCCGCTTTTATCGGTCGCGCCCGCACCGTGCCTCTGCGCAATATGGGCGCGTGCATTTCGCCGTTTAATTCATTCTTGATCTTGCAAGGCTTGGAAACGCTAGCACTACGGATGGATAGACACGTGGAAAACGCGCTCAAAGTCGCTGATTTCCTCAAAGGCCACGCCAAAGTGGCTTGGGTCAATTACGCCGGTCAAGCAGGCCACCCGAGCAAAGCATTGGTCGATCGCTACTTCGGAGGGAAAGCGTCAGGTCTATTGACCTTTGGCGTCAAAGGCGGCCGTGATGCCGGTGCGCGCTTCCAAGATGCGCTGCAATTGATTACGCGCTTGGTGAACATTGGCGACGCCAAGTCGCTTGCTTGCCACCCAGCCAGCACCACGCATCGTCAACTGTCACCAGCTGAACTTGAAAAAGCAGGGGTATCGGAAGATATGGTTCGCTTGTCGATCGGTATTGAGCATATCGACGACATTTTGGCCGATCTCGATCAAGCCTTGGCTCAGGTTTAAATACTGCACATTAAACTTTCACAGCAATACTACTCTAGGGTATTGCTGTGAAGGTATTACTACGAAATTGCTTTAGAGATATACCGGCAGTTAAATAAGAGATTTAAATAGTTTACACGCTTGAATCTAGTGTTCATTTATTCAAAATTTGCAGCTCAGCTTCGGTCAAAAAGCGCCATTCACCCTCTTCCAGATCTAAGTCGCTCAGTTGCAAATCTCCAATCGCGACGCGAGACAGTGCGGCGCAGTGATTGCCTGCGGCGGCGAGCATGCGTTTCACTTGATGGTATTTGCCTTGCTCAAGCACGATCTCAATCTGATTATCGCCACGTTTTTGCGCTGAAACGGCGGCAATGGGCTCGTCTTCGTCGATCAGTTTTACCCCTGCGAGCAAATCGGCGACCAATTTATCGGTAACGGGCTCAGCGGTGGTGGCCAGATAGGTTTTGGGCTGGTGGCGCTTGGGCGAGCTTTGCGCGTAGATAAAGGCGCCGTCATCCGACAGCAGCAACATACCGGTGGTGTCGTGATCGAGTCGCCCCACGGGTTGCACATCGCGCCATTCCATATTTTCTGGGAATAGCGTCAGGACTGCGGGGTGATGCGTCGGCTTGCGCGAGCATTCATAGCCACTGGGCTTATTGAGCACCAGATAGACTTTCTCGCGGTATTCCCACTCCTCGTCAAATACCGTGAATTGCAAACCTTCAGGATCGAATTCGGTTTTCCATTTGGTGATGACTTCGCCGCCGACTTTGACTTCGCCTTCCTCGATCAGGTCACGACAACCTTTGCGCGAGCCAAAGCCCTGACTTTGCAAGATACGATCCAGAGAAGTTTTTTTCATTGTGCGGCCTATACAGTCTATCCAAGGTGCGTATTGTAAAGCGTGCCGCGCTCAGATGGCGCATCAATTTTTTTCGGCCCACTCTAAGCGCAATGGCAATTCTGCCGCGACATGCTGCCTTATTGTATGTATTTGCCCAAAAGTGAGCCTTCACCACCAAGAGAAGAAAATTCAAGCGCGCAAATCGATCACATGATAGCCACGATCATTCAGGCGACAAACGGTAGCCACACTACATGTCATTGAGATAGCTAACTTTTTTCAATGAAACCCCACAAAACTTACTAGACCCCTACTAAATCCTCGTGCTAAGGCAAAGGTAAAGTATTTCAATTTCATACTCAAACGCTACAATCGCAATGACTCGCTAATACAGCGGATTAATTGCTAAATAATTACCTGTTGCCGCCATTGAGGACATCGCTTTGCGCCGTTTTGTCGCTCCACTACTGTTGATATTTGGGCTCAGCTCACCGCCATTGCTGGCCAAGGAAGTGCTGCGCGTCTTATCTTGGCCAGGCTATAACGAGCCCGAACAAGTACGCCAATTTGAGCAACGCTACGATGTCAAAGTCGAAGTGAGTTATGTCGGTGCCGATGATGAGCTCTGGCTTCGCGGCAGCCGTAATCAGGGGCGCAATTTTGATGTTGTCGCCGTGAATACGGCGGTGCTGCAGCGTTTTATCGATCATGGCTTGGCGGTGCCTATCGACATCAAACAAATCCCCAATGCCAAAAATCAGCTCGCCCGCTTTCAGCAGATTCCGGCCTTAACCCGAGATCATAATCTGTATGCCATGCCGTATGCCTATTCGGAAATGGGCCTGATCTACAATCGGCAATTGGTCAAAACGCCCCCCAAATCCATCGCCGAATTATGGAACCCGGCGTATAAAAATCAGGTGCTTGCCTATGACGGCAGTGCACATAATTTTAGTGTTGCCGCGCTGCAATTGGGCTATAAAAACCCTTTTGCATTAAGCCAGCAAGAAACGGTCAATGCAGTCAGCAAATTAGTCGAACTGCGACGAAATGTGTATAAATTCTACAAAACGCCAGAAGAAGTCATAGAAATCTACCAAAGCCAGCCCATTGCATTGATTTACGCTAATTACGGCAGCCAGCAGGTGAATTTACTCAAAAAATCGGGGGCAGATATTGGCTATATCATCCCCAAAGAAGGCGCACTCGCTTGGCTCGATTGCTGGGCCATTTTGCCTGGCGCACAAAACCTAAAATTGGCCCATGCATGGATCAACTTCACCTTGAGCAAGGAAATGAGTCGTCAATTGGTCGAGCAGCAAGGCTTATCCAATACGACTCAAGCCTCGAAAACCAGCAACCCCACTGACAAACTCATCTGGCTAGAACCTGTTGAAAATGCAGAAGAGCGCGCCAGCTTGTGGACTCGCATCGTGGCGGGGCATAAAAAAGACGGTTATTAAGCCGCTACCAGAGCGGCTCGCCTTGCTGATTTTGCGCATAGAACCACGCAGCAGTGCGCAGTACAATCAGCCATCAACCCCCCTTCCCGCCGCGCACCATGAACCTAGTCCACTGCACTTATGAGCGTCACGCCAGCGCAATCTTGGCGATTCTGAATGACGCGATTATTCATTCCACTGCGCTCTACGATTACCAGCCTCGCAGCATCGCCAATATGCAAACGTGGTTTGCCACTAAGCAAGCGGGCGATTTTCCGGTGATTGGTTTGGAAGATGAACGCGGCGAGTTGATGGGCTTTGCCAGCTACGGTGCTTTTCGCGCTTTTCCAGCGTACAAATACACCGTCGAACACGCGATTTATGTCGCCCAAAGCTACCGTGGGCGCGGTCTGGGTGAGCAATTATTGCGATTGCTGATCGAACAAGCGCAGGCACAAGGCAAGCATGTGCTCGTTGGCGCGATCGATGCTGACAATGCCGGCAGCATCGCGCTGCATCAGAAATTGGGATTTACCCACTCGGGTACGCTGCCCCAAGTGGGTTTTAAATTCGGACGCTGGCTCGATCTGGTGTTCTACCAGCTCATTCTGGCCACACCCGAAATGCCGGTGGATGGTTAAGGGAAAACGGTCATAAATAGATAGGTCGCAAAGATCACCAAATGCACCGCGCCTTGCAGTACGGTGGTGCGGCCATTACCCAGCGACAGCGTTGACACCATCAGCGACAGCACCAGCAAGACCATCGACTTGGTATCGATCCCCAGCGCCAGCGGCCAGCCATTGACGATAGACACAATCGCCACCGCAGGAATCGACAAACCAATACTCGCCAGCGCCGAGCCCAAAGCCAAATTCAAACTAGTTTGTAGGCGATTGGCCTTGGCGGCACGCAATGAAGCCAAACCTTCTGGCAGCAATACAATCGCCGCAATAATTACCCCAACCAGCGCCGCTGGCGCGCCAATACTCGCCACCCCGGCTTCAATCAACGGTGAAATCGCTTTCGCCAGCAACACCACCGCACCCAAACCCACGATCAGCAGCACGGTACTGGTCAGCGCTTGCTTCCCAGTCGGTGGCAGCGCGTGAACTTCTTCGTTTTCAACGCTTTCGTCGGGCAAGAAATAATCGCGATGTCGCACCGTCTGCACAAAGACGAAAGTGCCATACAAAATCAGCGACACCACGGCGACAAAACCCAACTGGCTGGCGCTGTACATCGGGCCAGTCACTGAGGTGGTGAAATTAGGCAAGATCAGCGTCAGCACCACAATCGCAGCCAGCGTCGAGAGCGCAGCATTCACGCCCAACATGCCAAAGCGTTGCTCGCCGTAGCGATTGCCACCCACCAGCAAACACAGGCCGACGATCCCGTTCAGAATAATCATCACCGTGGCAAAAATCGTATCGCGCGCCAAGGCCGACGTCGCCTCGCCACCGGCGAGCATCAAGGTCACAATCAGCGCAACTTCAATCGCGGTAATGGCCCCCGCCAGCACCAACGTGCCATACGGCTCGCCCACTTTATGCGCGACCACTTCGGCGTGATGCACGGAGGCCAACACCGCCGCGAGCAAACCGGCAATTTGTAAAATCGAATAAAAACCGCCCAAGCCAAAACTTTGGCCTGCCAGTAACAAGCACGCCACAATCGGCGCCGCGATAGTCCACACGGGAAGCACTGGGGTTGATTGACTCATAAACATCCTCCTTTGTTTTGCAGCGAGATTGGGCTGATACGAACGAAGGCAGGTCGCCACTCGCCAGAGTGATTACAAGCGCTAAGCTTTCGCGATTCTAACACGCACTATCATCGCAACGCGTCGCACTTATTCGCTTGACATGGATTTGTTCAGACTATTTCGCAGCGCATCATCGGCCACAGATTTCACAGCAAGGGGATTTGAGAGAAGAGATAAAACTTAGCCATACCTAGTAGGTATATCGATGAAGGCATTATATTTAATAGATTACAAGAAAATACCCCGCGCACCATATGGCTCGCGGGGTTACATCAATTAGCCACGGCTATTAACGATCAGCAAGTGATAGCCAAATTGAGTTTTTACCGGGCCTTGCACTTCGCCCACTGGCGCGCTGAAAACCACTTTATCAAATTCTGGCACCATCATGCCTGGGCCAAACGAGCCCAGATCGCCGCCTTGGGCGCTAGATGGGCAGCTAGAGTGCTCTTTCGCTACGGCAGCAAAATCAGCACCCGCCAAAATTTGTTCTTTCAATGCAGCGCATTGCGCTTCGGTGCTAACGAGCAAGTGGCTGGCAGTAGCTTGAACCATGTGAAACTCCTTAATACGACTAAAAAATAGGCGACATTTGTCGCCCGATATATCCTAAATGCAGTCCCAAGTTTGATTTTTCAAGCCTGTAGGGACTTGGCACTATTCCAGAAACTCATCGACCTCGGTTGCTGGGTCGAAATGATGCAACAAGAGGCAGTCTTCCCAACCCTCATCGCCCTGCGCAATCGCCATCGTGGCGCGCTGCATTTGAAAGGCCAGCAAAGAATTTTGATAAATGGTCTCCTTGCATTCATGCCACAAGGCTGGTAAATCATTGGTTTTGTATTCAAAGTTGGCAAACGCGCCGTTTTCATTGCCTTCGGTCACGCGATGGCCAATCACCAGCGGCTGCTTGGCAAAAGCGGCCAGTGCCGCACGCGCTTTGGCTTCGTCCATCGTGGGTACTAAATGCGCTTGCAACTGAATCAATAAAATCCGCGTTTCCATCCCGACCATCCGTTTCATGAGTTTGCGCCCATTTTACGCAGAACTCGCCATAACGTCGCCTGAAGTATCTGCGCCTAACGTATCAGCACAAGGCGTGCTCAGGCTAGAATGGTTGCATTCCTTTTCGGCGGGCACGGCGATGGCGCAATTTCAGGTAATGATTATTGGCGATGAAATACTCAGCGGTCGGCGGCAAGATCAGCACTTCGCCGTGGCACTGAAAACCCTGCAAGCGCACGGCCATCAGCTCGCTGGCGTGCGCTATTTACCCGATACGCCTGCCATCATCGTGCGCGCATTTGCGGAAACGCTCCGCGACGGCGCGAATGTCATCTCCTTTGGTGGCATTGGCGCGACACCGGATGATCACACCCGCTTGGCACTGGCCACTGCGGCTGGGGTTGAGCTGGTGCGTCACTTGGAGGCTGCTGCGCTGATCGAGGCAAAATTCGCCGAGCAAGCCTATCCGCACCGCATCCACATGGCGGACTTTCCCGATGGCAGCAGCCTGATTCCCAATCCCGTGAATCAGGTCGCGGGCGCATTTTTCCGCCAGCATGCCTTACTGCCGGGTTTTCCAAGCATGGCTTGGCCGATGCTGGAATGGGTGTTAACGACGCACTATCAGGATGGCGCACTGCCGCATGTGTGCAGCGTGATCGTGCCCGATGGGCGCGAAGGCGAGCTGGTCGGCGTGATGCAGACCTTGGTCAGCGATCACCCCACGATCAGCTTTAGCAGCTTGCCGAGCTTCGGCAATGCGCGCCATGCCACACCGCATATCGAATTTAGCACCACCGGGGAAAAAGCCGCCGCGGAAGCGGCGATGCATGATTTGAAAGCGCAGCTCGACGCTTGCGGCTTGCTGTGGTTTGTCGGAAAATAAATCGAACTCAAAAGCGGCGATTTCCAGCTCAAGTAGGCAGAAATCCACCACCGCCGTTTGCAATACATCAGCATCTGCACAATTAGGTGATGCATCGCACTTTTTTAACGCGTCTCTTTGGTTTTCAGCGCCTTACGGCGCGGTATAATCGCCTCATCGACGTTGGAACTATCATTATGACTGCCACTGTTTTGCCTGCCGCGCACCGCCTTGTGATTAAAGTCGGCTCTAGCCTTGTTACCAATGATGGCAAAGGCTTGGATCACGCCGCTTTATCTCGTTGGGCGAAAGAAATCGCCGAGCTGGCGCGCCAAGGCAAACAGGTGGTGCTGGTGTCCAGTGGCGCAATTGCCGAAGGCGTGGCACGCCTAGGCTGGAGCAGCAAACCCACCGCCGTGCATGAAAAACAAGCCGCTGCCGCCGTCGGGCAAATGGGCTTGTGCCGCGCTTATGAGGCGGCGTTTCAGGAATACGGCTTAACGTGCGCACAAGTACTGCTCACGCACGAAGATTTGTCCGATCGCACCCGCTATCTGAATGCCAGGTCAACGCTATTGACCTTATTGCAACTGGGCGTAATTCCCATCATCAACGAAAACGATACCGTCGTAACCGCCGAAATCAAGTTTGGCGATAACGACACGCTGGGCGCACTGGTAACCAATTTGATCGAAGGCGATGCGCTGGTCATTCTCACCGACCAAACGGGCCTCTATACCGCCGACCCACGCAGCAACCCGGATGCAACCTTGGTACGCTTTGCCACCGCCGGTGATGAAGCACTGGAAGCGATGGCAGGTGGCGCGGGCTCTAGCGTGGGTACGGGTGGCATGTACACCAAAATCATCGCGGCCAAACGCGCAGCGCGCAGCGGCGCAGCGACCATTATTGCTTGTGGGCGCGAACACGATGTGCTGACGCG